>QHXS01000257.1 GCA_003223975.1 Acidobacteriota bacterium | reverse complement strand
GATGGGTGAAGACGAGAGCTTCTCGATCCCGGGCCGGCCGGTTCGGAAAAGACTTCAGGGATTGCCCCGGTTCGTTGTTACCCGCGGTGGCGAATACTGCTTCATGCCGAGCATAACGGCGCTGAAATGGCTTTCCGAACTCGAATCGTAATTCGTTGAAACCGTTGTGAAATTCCGCCGTAAATTAATCGTTTTCGCTCTCTATATCTTTACATCGGCGCTCGCCTTGTCAGCACAGGTGAGGGGCTTGTATCCGCCGGGAATGAGCGCAACCTATTCCGGAATAACTCCGGGCCCGGGATTTTCTTACGTTAATCAGTTGTTGATCTATTCCCGTTCCACGATGCGCGATCGAAACGGCAAGATTACGGCAACCGGAAATAATTCGGTGATCCTGGATATGAATTCATTCGTCTGGGTGAGCAAGAAAGAGTTTCTTGGCGGTGCAAGGTTTTCAATGTCCGCAACGCTGCCGATAGCGAGAAACTCCTTAACGAACGAAGCGACCGGCCCGATCAGCGGAGCCAGCGGATTTGGCGATTCGTACTACCAGCCTTTCATTTTGGGATGGAACAAAGAGCGTGTCGGGATCCGTGCGGTCTATGGTTTTCTTGCGCCGACTGGAAGATACGAAGCAGGGAAGAATGACAATGTCGGTTCTGGATATTGGACACATGTCTTTGCATCGGGACAAACAGTTTATTTGACAAAGAAAAAGGCAACGACATTTTCCGCGTTTCAAATGTACGAGTTTCACACTCGTCAACCCGGAACGAACATTCATCCGGGACAAACGTTCGACCTCGATTTCTCGTTGATGCATTCACTTCCTTTGAAAGGCGATCGCAGTTTTCAGTTCGGCCTTATCGGCTATAACCAATATCAAACGACCGATAAAAAAGGCCCGACGATCACGCCGCAGCAGGCAAAAGATTACTACAAGGTGAATGCCATTGGCTTTGCAACACAAGTCGCGCTTCCAAAACAGCGACTCAACTTTGGATTCAAATACTTTAAGGAATTCGCTAATCGGTCGACGTTTCAAGGTTACTCTGTGCAGGTGACGGGAGCATACAAATTTTAAGTATGGAAAGCGTCGTTGTGATCGGATCAGGACCGGCTGGCGTTGTTGCTGCGCTTCGAGCGCAAGACCTCGGTGCGAAAACGACATTAATTTCCGAAGCCGCTTTTGGCGGAATGTGTGCAAATGACGGGCCTATTCCGGTCCGGACACTTGCCCACGCTGCCCGGCTCATTCGTGAAGCGCGCCAGCTTGACCGCTACGGGATCGAAACAAGCGAACCGATACTTAATTATCAAAAACTGCTCAGACGCGTTTCAGAGGTCGTCAGTGACACTTCCGAATTCTCGACATTTAGACAACAGATCGATGCCACAGGAGTGACGGTTCACGAGAACGTTGGCCTCGCGAGATTTATCGATCCTAAAACCATCGAAACTGAAACCGGTTTAAAGCTGCACGCGGACAAGTCGATCATTTGCACTGGAGGTAAGAGTCGACAGCTTTCGGTACCGGGAGCCGAGTTCACAAACACGCATAGCGATGCGTGGAGCTTGACGTCGGTCCCCCCATCGATGATCGTCATCGGCGCCGGTGCGACCGGTGTGCAGGTCGCTTCTATCTTCAACGCTTTTGGTTCGAAGATCTCTATTTTTCAAACAGGGCCGAGGATCATGCCGACCGAGGATGTTGACGTTTCTGCAGCAGTCGGAGAAGCGTTTAGAGCGAACGGCATTGACGTTCGGGAAAGCTTCGGAAAGATCGAGTCGTTTGAAAAAATTCCCCACGGCGTCAGAATGTATTTTTCCAAAGACGGCGAAGTTGACAGTGTCGATGCGGCACTAGCTGTTGCTGCGATCGGTTGGGAAGCGAACACGGCAAACATCGGGCTGGAACTTGCTGGGGTTGAACTAAATCCGCGCCGATTTATTCACGTAAATGAGTTTCTTCAAACCTCGACTGATCACGTATTTGCAGCCGGCGACGTAACGGGCAGAATGATGCTGGTTCCGCAGGCGATACAGGACGGTTTCGTGGCCGCGACGAACGCCGTAAAAGGGCCTGAGAAGACCGTGCCGGACGAAGCGGCACCGATCGGGAGCTTTACTGATCCCGAATACGCGCAGGTCGGGTTGACCGAAGTGCAGGCACGCGACTCGTACGATGTCCTAGTTGCCAGAATAAATTTCGATTCAACGACACGGACCATCATCGACGGCAGGACTACCGGCTTCTGCAAGTTAATAGCCGACAGAAAGACCGGCCTGATACTTGGCTGCCATGTTGTGGGCGAACGAGCGGTCGAACTGACGCAGGTCGCGGGTGTCGCGATGACCGCGGGAATGTCAGTCGAAAGGCTTGCTTATGTACCGCTTTCGTTTCCAACTTATGCCGGAGTTTTGGTCAGGGCTGCTGCTATCGCCGCGCGGGAAATGAACACCGGAGCCGGACCGTCAGACTTTGGTTTCGAGAATACTTGATTCTGGCGAATGAGTATCGGGGTCAATATTCAGCCGGGGAACAGCAGGGCGAGATGAAGTTTTGTCCGAGGCTGATCTTTTTTATCGCCAACGTGAGCTCTTTCGCCATTTTTCTTTTGGCAATGTACCCGGACGCGCCGATCTCCAAAGCTCGGCGGACGAATTCCGGATCCTCATGAACTGTTAGGAATACGATCTGGATTTTTGAACCGTTGGAAAGGAGTTCTTCAGCGGCTTCGATGCCGGTCTTACCAGGCATCGTGATATCGAGAACGCCGATCTCTGGCAGAAATCGCTTTGCAAGCTCGACCGCTTCGTCGCCGTTGGAGGCGACACCGACGACATCGAATTCAGCCTCAAGGATCTGCACTACAAGTTCCCGTATCGCCTGATTGTCGTCAGCGACCATTACGCGTGTACGCGCCACGTGGTTTGTAGAGGTCTGCGTCATCTTTCTCGCCGCACGGACGGTGCGATCCGTTTTTGGGGCTACGAAAGACGCTGTTTTCAAAATCAGCCTTGAAAACATCGTAAATGTATAACGCTGCAATTTTCAC
>QHXS01000013.1:20309-31911 GCA_003223975.1 Acidobacteriota bacterium | reverse complement strand
AACCTCGAGCAGCAACGAAAAGATCGAGAGGTTGAGATCGCTCGGTGCGGACGAAACGGTCAACTACCGCGAAGTTGAAAATTGGGACAAGGCCGCGATCGAGATGACGGGTGGCCGCGGCGTCGATCATGTTGTCGAGGTCGGCGGCGCGGGAACGCTGGCAAGGTCGGTCAACGCGGTTCGCGTAAACGGGCACGTTGCAATGGTCGGTGCGCTTGATGCGAACGGCAGCTTTAATCACGTTCCGATCTTTATGAAGGCGATCAGGCTGCAGGGAATTTTCATCGGGTCGAAGACGATGTTCGAAGCAATGAATCGTGCCGTCGGATTTCACAAGCTCGCGCCGGTCGTCGACCGCGTTTTTCCGTTCGACGAGCTGCCGGACGCATTGCGGTATATGAAATCGGGCGCTCACTTTGGCAAGATCGTCATAAGTTATTAGACAACGGGAGAAACGAAGATGGCAGAGCGAAAGGCAACGGCTTCATGGGACGGCTCGTTGAACGAAGGCACAGGCAGGATGTCGCTGGGAAGCGGCGCGTTCGAGGGTACGTTTTCGTTCGCGACGCGAATGGGTGATGAGCCCGGAACGAATCCCGAAGAGCTTCTCGGAGCCGCGCTTGCGGGCTGTTATTCGATGGCACTGAACGCGACGCTCGAAAAAGAAGGAAAACCGGCGACGAGTGTAAAAACCGACGCCGTAGTTCACTTCGGCAAGGATGACATTGGGTTTGCCGTGTTGGGCATCGACCTAAACACCGAGGCGGAAGTTGAGGGTATCGACGAAATCGAGTTCAAGGTGATCGCCGGCAAGGTGAAAGCGACCTGCCCGATCAGCCGGGCTCTTTCGGTGCCGATAACGCTCGAAGCAAAGTTGGTAAACGGGTCATCGAAACTGTAAGATTTTATTATTAAGGTGTGCGGCCGATCCGCAACGCAATTTTAGGAGATAGAAATGGGAAATTTTGCAACAGACGTAACAGATGCGGCTTTTGAATCTAATGTGCTTGGTTCAGACAAGCCGGTATTGGTAGATTTTTGGGCCGAATGGTGCGGCCCGTGCCGGATGATCGCTCCGTCGGTCGAGGCGGTGGCCGAAGAGTTCAAGGGCCGCGCGTCGTTTTACAAGATGAACGTGGATGAGAACCCTGTCGTGCCGGACAAATTCGGCATTCGCGGCATACCGACACTCATCCTCTTTAAAGGCGGCGTCGAACAGGAACGCATCGTCGGTGCAGTATCGCGTGAAGCGATCGCAAAGGTTGTCGGCAAATACGCCGGAACCGCCGAAGCAGCAGCGTAAGGCTTATAGATCTCGAAAGAAACGAAAGGCGGTCTTCATGGCGGCCTTTTTTTCGTTTCTCAGCAGACAAAAAGCCGTGCCGAAAGTTCTACGATGAAGCTTATGTACGAGATCGAATTGAACTATGGCGTCCCGACATGACTTCTGATGGCAAGAATATTCATAACCGGATCGGCAGATGGGCTCGGACAGCTTGCGGCCAGGGAATTGGTCAGCCTCGGCCATCGGGTCGTGCTTCACGCACGCAACGAAAGCCGTGCACACGACGCGTTGGATAACGTTCCCGGCGCAGAAAGTGTCGTAACAGGCGACCTCAGTCGCATGGACGAGACAAAACAACTGGCTTCAAAGGTGAATGCTTTGGGTAGGTTTGACGCGGTCATCCACAACGCGGGCGTTTACCAGACGGGGCCACAGGAAATATTTGCTGTCAACACGCTTGCGCCTTACGTCCTGACTTGCCTGATACATCTGCCCCACCGTTTGATATACCTCAGCTCGGGCATGCACAAAGGGGGACGCCCAAAGCTGGATAGTTTTACCAACGGCGCCAACGGCATTACATACTCAGATTCGAAGCTGCATGTCCTGATGTTGTGCAAAGCCGCGGCGCGCAGGTGGCCGCCGGTATTGGCGAATGCGGTGGATCCCGGTTGGGTACCGACAAAAATGGGCGGGGATGGTGCCACCGACGACCTGCGAAAGGGATACCAAACGCAGGTCTGGCTGGCGACAACCGACGACAGCCGCGCAAAGGTAAGCGGCAGGTATTTTTATCACCAGAAGGAGAGCGGCTATAATCCCGCCGCCGACGATGTGCAGCTGCAGGAAAGATTTTTAGCCGTGTGCAATGAGATCACGAGCGTGTCATTCCCGATGATAGGAGAGCCAGAATTATGCGAGCAACGTTAATGTACAAGGCGGGCGATGTCCGCGTCGAAAATGTCGGCGATGCGTCGATCGAGCAGCCAACAGACGCACTGATCCGAACGGTCCGTTCATGTATCTGCGGCAGCGATCTATGGCCATATAAAGATCTCGCGCCCACTGAAGGTGGTGCCAGAATGGGCCATGAAGCTCTAGGAGTAGTCGAAGACCTCGGTTCAGAGGTGTCGAATATCAAGAAAGGCGATCTCGTGATAATGCCATTTGCATTCTCGGACGGGGCTTGCGAATTCTGTGAGGAGGGGCTGAACACTTCCTGTCTCGACGGTGGTTTTTTTGGCCTCAACTCAGGCATCGGTGCACAGGCCGAAGCGATTCGTATTCCGCAGGCTGAGGGCACCTTGTTTACCGTGCCATCAACTGATGATGGCCCGATGTTAGCTTCCTTGCTGACGCTGTCGGATGTCATGGGAACGGGATTTCACGCGGCCCTGATGGCGGCAGTAGAGGAAGGTGACAAAGTGGCAGTGGTTGGCGATGGCGCGGTTGGTCTGTGTGGTGTGATCGCGGCAAAAATGCTTGGCGCCGAGCAGATCATCATCATGGGCCGTCATCCGAAGAGGGTCGAACTCGCCCGGGATTTCGGCGCGACTGACGTTGTAAGCGAACGGGGCGAAGAGGCGGCGGAGCGCGTGCGGGAATTGACAGGCGGGCATGGAGTTCACGCGGTGCTCGAATGTGTAGGAAGTGAGCAATCGATGCTCACGTCGATGCAGATCGTCAGGCCGGGCGGCGCCGTGGGCCGAGTCGGCGTCCCGCACTATCAAGCCATACCGGAAACGGCGACCACGTTCTTTCATAACGTGACCGTCAGCGGCGGGCCCGCACCCGTGCGGGCGTATATCGAAGACCTGCTGCCATCGATTCTTGACGGCACGATCGACCCGGGACGAGTGTTTGACCAGACAATTGGTTTTGATGAAGTTCCTGACGGGTATCGAGCGATGAACGACCGGGAATCGTTAAAGGTAATGATCAGACCCTGACGAGGTAAAAATATGGAGCTAAAGAAGAGCGGTTCACAGAAGTCAGCTAAAGGGCCGGAAGAGAATTTCACCGGCAATGTCCGGATCGATCCCCTGAACTCGATGGCGGAACCCGGAAGAGTAAGCTGCGCGCTGGTGACATTCGAGCCGGGAGCGCGTTCGGCGTGGCATTTTCATCCACTTGGGCAGACGCTCGTCGTTACCCAAGGCTGCGGCTGGGTGCAGAGCGAGGGCCAACCGAAGATGGAGATCCGTGCAGGCGACGTCGTCTCGTGTCCGCCGAACGAAAAGCATTGGCATGGGGCGACTTCAACCACAGCAATGTCTCACATTGCGATACAGGAAGCTCTCGACGGGAAACCGGTCGAGTGGTTGGAAAAGGTCACGGACGACGAGTATCACCGTTGAACCGGAGAAATATTGACTGGATTTGTTGATCACCGGTGGCGGGCCCAGGATCATTCTCCATCGTGGAGGAGCCATTGTTCGGCTTCTTCGAACGCTTCGAAATACTTGAATTTGGCGCCTTGTTCGGAGCCGTACTTGATGATCTGTTTCAGTTCGTCGGCGACCGCGGCGTGCGGATTGAGAAACGCGATGCGGGTATCCAACTGCATGGAAACGAGGTGGTCCATGGTGCTGACCAGTTCGTCTTGCGGCATCATGCAGGGAATATCTCGCTCCAGAAGCAGTTTTTTCTTGCGCCTGTTCGCGCATTCCAAAAAGATCTCACCCAAATACCACATACCGGTCGCGCTGTCGATAAATGGAGCAGAAATGCGCGCGTGGAGGTACTCGCTATGCTCATTGAATGTTAATTCGACACGGGCTGGCGAAGGCTTCATCAGTGAAGAACCCCCGGAAAGATTTCTGATCGACAATATAATTATTATTTATCAGTATTCGGGCATACGCAAGCATTAATTCAGCGGGCGGCAAAAGTGCGTTTATCGTGATAGGATTTCGGTGGAGACGGGACTGCGAACCTATTGGAGAGCGAAATGAATTTTCGGCAATTTTATCTCGGCTGTTTGGCGCACGCGTCGTATTACATCGGCTCAAAGGGCGAGGGGGCGATCATCGACCCGCAACGCGACGTGCAGCAATATCTGGACGAAGCTGAGGCGAACGGCCAAAAGATCAAATACATCATCGAAACGCATTCGCATGCCGATTTTGTGAGCGGGCATATCGAGCTGTCGAAGAAAACCGGTGCGCAGATCGTTTACGGCAACCGCGCGAATACGCAATTTGAAACGCTTAAGGTTACAGACGGCGACACTCTTAATGTCGGGAGCATCGAGCTGACGTTCCGCGAAACGCCCGGGCACACGCCCGAAAGCATCACGATCGCCGCAAAAGACACTGCCGAACCCGACAAGCCGCTGAAATTATTTACCGGCGACACACTTTTCTGCGGCGACGTTGGCCGGCCCGATCTCATCGGTTCCAAGGGATTTACGGCCGAACAGATGGGCAGCATGCTTTATCACAGCCTTCATGAAAAGATATTAACGCTGCCGGACGAGACGGAAGTCTATCCGGCACACGGAGCGGGCTCGCTGTGCGGAAAGTCGCTGTCGAGCGACACCTGGTCGACTATCGGTGTTCAAAGGACGACGAATTACGCGCTTCAACCGATGACAAAGGACGAGTTCGTCCAGATCGTCGCGAGCGATCAGCCGCAGGTACCTGCATATTTTCCGAAGAGCGCCGAGCGTAATCTCGAAGGGCCAATGGCGATCGACGACCTTCCGGAGCCGGAGCAGCTTGCTTCTGAACAGATCGAGCGGTTCGACGGCATCGTTCTGGATGTACGGCCTGCCGCAGAATATGGCGCGTCGCATATTCCGAACGCGATCAATATCGGACTCGGAGGCAAGTTTGCCACGTGGGCCGGCACCTTTGTCACCATCGGAACGCCGGTCGCTATTGCGGCATCAACTAAAGAACATGTTGAGGAGGCGTTCATGCGGCTCGCGCGTGTCGGGATCGATACGGTGAAGGGATTTATTTTGATGGCCGATTACTCAGGCGGCACCAAGGCCGTCCAGCAGATAGCTGCTGAAGACGTTGGTACGTTCGGGAAACCCGGCAAAGAGATTCAGTTCGTAGATGTTCGGCAGCCCGGCGAATTCGGCAGCGGACACGCCGCCGGTTCGTTTAACGTGCCGCTGAATACGCTTGCGCGCGACATCGACAAGCTCGACCCCGAAGCCCCGACCTTTCTGATCTGCCAAACCGGCTACCGCTCGAGCCTTGCTACCAGCTTTCTGGAGAATGCCGGTTTTGAAAGCGTTTACAACGTTGAAGGCGGTACGTCTGCGTGGATCAAGAATGGACTTGAGATCGAAACTTCGAGCGCCTCTTGCGCGGCTTCGTAATAGTACTGGGAAAGAAGCAAGGCCCGGACGTTGTCGCCCGGGCCTTTTTTGCTGCCAAAATTCAGATCAACTACGTATTTGCGACTGCGTGGAAAGCGACCGGAAAGTCTCCAGCCAATCCCCATTGCCGCCCGAAGATATTACGTGTTACCGGCGTCATTATGAAGAATTCGCCTTGCGCGTTTCCACGCCAAACTGAATAATCCCACTTTCCATCTCCGTTATAATCACCCGGAGTTGGAGAATCAGTCGCGGCAAGTCCCCAAGAATCGGAAACCACAGCGCCGTCGATGCTCCTTTTGTATTCCCAGGTATAGGTGCCGCCCACGTTTCTGATCACGCAGATATCGGATTTACCGTCGCCGTCGTAATCACCAGGCGCGGCCATATCCGTACCTTGGCCGAAGTTGGTAACAACGAGGGTTGGTCCGCCCGAAAGCAAAATATTGAACCTACCGCCACCTGCACCATCGTCACTAAATGCCGCAGGATCGGCGGTCCCGTCACCGTTGTAATCACCTACGAGGGGCGAACCCTGCGCGGGCAAGTTTATGGTCGAATAATTCACTGAAGTATTCGGCCGATAGTACCAGGTCGAAGTGCCGTTGCCATTATTGCGGACGACTGCCGTGTCTGCCTTTCCGTCTCCGCTGTAGTCCGCGGGAAGGGGCTGATCGGTCGATAGGCCCAGTTGATCCTGGTCTATCGTATTGTCCGCACTTCGGATGATGTAAAAGGTCGCGAGCGAAGCTCCTTTGCGCCATACCGCAATATCTGTCTTGCCGTCGCCGTCATAATCTGCCGGCGCGAGGTCCTCTGTATTAACATCATAAATGCCCCACTGGACCTTGTAGAACGCACTTGACGCGTTCAGGTTCACGTACCAATCGACGAAACCGCCTGCTGTTGCACCATTCGAATCACGAAGCACGACATAATCGGTTCGGCCGTCGCCGTCCATGTCGAGCGGTGCCTTGCTGATGAATGCCTTGGTAACGCTGTCCCACGTTGTTCCGACGCGGATGCCATCGACTCTTACTGTAGGCGAGGTTGCAGCGGCACCTTGCCGGAGAGCCACGGACCCTGGACTTATGTCCCCCTGAGTCGCGATGTCGGTTGCGCTCACCGTCGGAGCTGGTTCGGTAGCAGGAACCGTAGTACTCACGAACATTTGCACAGTGTCATTAGTAGTGCCGGCAACGATCGAGTATTTGACTACGATCAAATAGGTCGTGTTAAGCGAGTACGAGAAAGGAGTAAAAGCAACGTCGGGCGCCGCAGTCGCCGCCTTCGAAATACCGAATGCGATATTATTTGAAGCATCTTTTTTTATAAACACCCTTCCTCGAAATGTTGTACCAATCGGATCTGGCCCTAAGTGGAAAAAGTAACCACCTATTGGATCAATGGCCGCGTCGCTCACGGTAACTAGAAACGCCGCGTAGACGTCACCGGTGCTCTGCGTGGCAAACGTTTTATTGTCATCCTCACCGCTTGTCGCGAGCGAAACCGCACCGCCGACACCCGATCCCGGATACCCCGAAAGGGTCAGGCTCGGAGCCGAAACCACAATAGGGTTCGTTCCGCCGGCGCTATGTGCCGTCCATCCTGCCGACGTCAAGGCGGTTCCCGCAGGCTGCGTAAAGTCTTCAATAAGTAGTGGAGGGACAGCCGCGACAGTAGTAACCGATTCAGACGATTGGTTTTGGTTCACTTTCGCCGATTCGCGCATCTTCGGTAATGCTCTGCCAAATTGTGCGTGCGTATCGACGAACGCCCCGACGCAAAAGATAAGGGCCACGACCCATGCAGCAAATGATATTCGTTTCATCACTTCTCCTTTGAAATTCTTGAAATAAAATGGCGAAGCGTCGTTGTTTGAACCGGGCTTAGGGCAAACTGTGAGATTTCGGACGCATCGAAACCGAGAGAATTCTTTGGGTGCATGATAACACAGGTTTCCGGGAATGCGATTCCGAACCAGGTGAAATCTCTGTAAATTATTGGTTGTTTTTGCTAACATCGTGCCATACAGTCGAGGTACTTCGGATGCGTCTATTAGCGGTTTTAGTATTGTTAGGGCTGACGGGCGTTTTTTCATCTCTGGACGCTCAGACGAAGCCGAAAGATGAAGAGGTTGTCCGGGTGGATACCGAGCTCATCGACGTTCCGCTTTCGATCACGGATAAGGCGGGGAAGCCGCTTACAAATCTCACGAAGAATAATTTCGTTATTTACGAAGACGGGAAGGCTCAAAAGCTCGAAGAGTTCACTTCAGTCAGTGCTCCATTTGAAGTCGCATTATTGCTCGACACTTCCGGCTCGACACGTGCCGATCTTGATCTAATAAGGCGGGCGGCGGCCGATTTCATCGCTTCGCTTCGGCCGGGCGACCGTGTATCAATAGTCTCGTTTCGCTCCGTGACTCGCGACAATCGAACGGTCTCGCTGCCGGACCGCATCGTCGGACTCACGAGTGATCGAAACGACCTTCGGATGGCGCTCGACCGCGTCGGGACAGGGAACGGCACGCCCTACTACGACTCCTTAGCCGAGATCGCCGATAAGGTGTTCAAGGATCCGCCGGCGGACGAATTTCGCGGCAGGCGCGCGATGGTGGCTCTGACCGATGGCGTTGACTCGGCAAGCATATCGAACTTCAATGATGCTCGATCGAAATTGACAGATAAGGGCATCTCGACCTATTTCATAAACATAAACACACGCGAGTATTTCGAAGAAAAGCTTTTGGGCGACTGCTCGAGTGCGATGCGCTTTTCACAGGCGCAGATCAATCGTTACTATGCGAGTTTCAGCAAGGGCTCGAAGGTCGAGAAAGCTGCCGATTTCTGCGGCCTCGGCGATTTTGAACGACTGGCGATCAGTAAAGCGCTCTACGAGCTCGCCGAGACAGAAATGAACGATCTTGCAAAAGTGTCGGGCGGCCGCGTTCTTCCCGCGGCGGACCTGACGGAAGCGCGCCAGGCTTTCAAACAGGTAGCCAGCGACATCGGTACACGCTATAGCCTTGGTTATTATTCGACGAACGAAAAACGGGACGGAAAATATCGGGCGATCAAAGTCGAGGTCAAAGGCCTTCCGGCAGGGGCGGCCCTGCGCGCACGTGAAGGGTATACCGCACCGTCAAATTAAGGGTTATCTATCCATAGGCTGCGGATCGCAAAATCATGTGCGGTTCGCAGTTTTTGTATTTCGTGTCAAAATCCTTGTATGCGATTTGAGCGAATATGCCTATTGGTTCTTGATTCTGCCGGTATCGGCGAGATGCCCGATGCGGCCGACTGGGGCGATGCGGGTGCCGACACCTTCGGCAACATTTTGAAAAGCCGACAGGTTAAACTGCCTAATTTGCAGCGGCTCGGATTGGGCAATATACGTCCGCTTGAAAACTGTTCCGCGGTCGATTCGCTGATCGGCTCGTACGGAAAATGCACGCTCAAGTCGAACGGTAAGGACACGACCACAGGGCATTGGGAGATGGCAGGCATCGTTTTGGAAAAAGCATTTCCGACATTTCCGGATGGATTTCCGCCGCGAATAATCGATGAATTTGTCGCACGTGCGCGCGTGCCCGGCGTGCTCGGAAATGTTCCGGCAAGCGGCACCGAGATCATCAAGGAACTCGGCGAGGAACACCTGAGCACCGGCAAGCCGATCGTCTATACCTCGGCTGATTCTGTTTTTCAGATCGCCGCACATGAAGAGATAATTCCAGTCGAACGGCTTTACGAGATGTGTGAGGTTGCTCGCAAAATATTGGACGGTGAAGACAAAGTAGGCCGCGTTATCGCGAGGCCATTTCTGGGCAGCAATTCGGCAGATTTCAAACGAACCGAAAACCGGCACGACTATGCGGTTCCTCCGCCGCAAAATCTATTGCCACTTTTGAAAGAAGCAGGTCTTGATGTTGTCTGCATCGGCAAGATCGCATCGATCTATGATTCGGTCGGTGTTACTCAAGACCTCGTCGCGAAGAATAACGACCAAACAGTTGACCAAACCATGAATGCTTTAAATGATGATACGACGGGGCTTATATTTAGCAACATGGTCGATTTCGATATGCTTTACGGCCACCGTCGAGATACGGAAGGGTACGCGAAAGCGCTTGAAAGATTTGACGAACAATTGCCGTCAATTTTCGAGGCGATGGAGGATGACGATCTTTTGATCTTGACCGCCGACCATGGGAATGACCCGACATTTCGCGGCACCGACCATACTCGCGAGTTCGTTCCGTTGCTTGTTTACGGACGATCTGCCAAGGCCGGCATCGATCTCGGCACACGCGGATCCCTCGCAGACATTGGCCAGACGATCGCCGAAAACTTCGGTCTCAAATTGTCTGACGGCGACAGCTTTCTCCATTTGATTTCGCCTGATAATGACGTATAACGAATAGCAGGCAACTGACGTAAATTCGATCCAAACAATTTAACAAAGGACATTTTATGAGACGCAAACTTATCCCGGTTGCAGTCATCATTCTCGTATCTAGTTTCGCGGTTTTTGGGCAGGCCCGCAGCGAGCTCGATAACTACAACGAGCCGCCTTCGAAGCTGCGCGGCGTGATCGAAAAATTTACGCAGGATAACGGAGCGATCGCTCGTTTGTTCACGTCGCAGACGTCGGAAACGAGAGCGGCGAAACTACGGCAATTGTACAGCGATAATATGGCGTTGATCGGCCGTTTGAATTTCGACTCACTTAATCACGATGAGCAGGTCGATTACCTTCTTTTCAATAATTATCTGCGGCACGAGATCAAAGAACTTGATCGGGCAAATGCGCAATTTGCGGAAATGGCGTCGATCATCCCATTTGCAAAAACGATCAACGACCTGGAAGATCAACGCCGTCGATTGGAGTCCGTGAGTCCGGAAAAATCTGCCGCGTTGCTCGACAGCTTGGCACGTCAGATCGATGCGTTGCCGGGTTCTCTTGCTAACGCCAAGCCAAAGCGAACGGTCGCAAACCGCGGACTTCAAAATATCGCCAACCTGCGATTCACGCTGCGGAATTGGTTCAACTATCACGACAGGTACGATCCGCAATTTTCGTGGTGGTGCAAAAAGCCATACGAAGCGGTAGAAGACGCGCTGCAAAAGTATTCGACATTCGTTGCGTCGAAGCTCGTCGGGATTTCGCCGGACGACCGCACAACGATAATCGGTGATCCGATCGGACGCGAAGCGTTGATGGAAGAACTTGAGTTCGAAATGATCCCCTACTCGCCCGAAGAGTTGGTCGAGATCGCGAATAAGGAATTCGATTGGTGCCAGCGAGAACTGAAAAAGGCTTCGCGCGAGATGGGCTTTGGCGACGATTACATGAAGGCGATCGAGGCCGTGAAGCAGAAATATGTCGAGCCGGGTAAGCAGCCTGAACTGATCCGCGACCTGGCGCAGCAAGCTATCGATTTTGTCGAAAAGAACGACCTTGTCACCGTCCCGAAACTCGCTAAAGAAACATGGCGTATGGAGATGATGACGCCCGAGCGGCAACTGGTCGCTCCGTTCTTCCTCGGCGGCGAGACGATACTGGTTTCATACCCGACCGACGGAATGACGCACGAGCAAAAGATGATGTCCCTTCGTGGAAACAACCCGCATTTTTCGCACGCGACCGTTTTTCACGAACTCATTCCCGGCCACCATCTGCAGCAATTCATGACACGGCGTTATCGTCCGTATCGGTCGATTTTCAGTACGCCGTTCTGGACCGAAGGATGGTCTTTATATTGGGAATTTCTTCTTTGGGACATGGGTTTCGACAAAACGCCTGAGGACCGCATCGGGGCGCTGTTCTGGCGGTCGCACCGCGCGGCACGAATCATCTTTTCGCTGAACTTCCACCTCGGCAAGATGACGCCGGAAGAGTGCGTCGATCTGCTTGTGAACAAAGTCGGTCACGAACGGGAAAATGCGCTCGCCGAGGTGCGTCGTTCCTTTAGCGGCGATTAC
>QHXS01000013.1:0-20286 GCA_003223975.1 Acidobacteriota bacterium | reverse complement strand
GGACTCCAGTTTTACGCAATGCACCGCGACCTGGTGGATTCGAAAAAGATGACCAATAAACAGTTTCACGATGCGGTCTTGCACGAAGGTTCGATCCCGGTAGAAATGGTCCGCGCGATCGTTACGAATCAAAAACTAAGCCGCAACCAAAAACCAAGTTGGCGTTATTACGATCTGGCGAAATGAAGCCGCTCGGAAAGACTTTACAAACAGTATAAAATGCAGGTATCTGATCTCATCCGGATGAAAATCTACATTTATATTTGATGACGCCTGAGCGCTGGCAGCAGATCGAGGAAATTTTTCACGGGGCACTTGAACTTGGCACCATAGAGCGCCGCGCTTTCCTGGACGAAAATACAGCAGACGACCGGGAACTTCGCGACGAAGTAGAGAAACTCCTTTCACAATTCGAAGAAGCAAGCGACTTTATCGAGAAACCGCTCTATGACAGCGGTCGCGGAGCCGTGCTTTCCGCATTGCTCGACGAATCGGACGACGATCCGATCGTCGGAAAGGTGCTAGGCAGCTACCGCATCGAACGCGAGATCGGCCGCGGCGGGATGGGCGCGGTTTACGAGGCGGTCCGTGCCGACGGCGAGTTTCGCCTGCGTGTCGCTTTGAAGGTCGTAAAGCGAGGCGTTGATACCGACTTCGTCCTGCGGCGGTTTCGCAACGAGCGGCAGATCCTCGCGGCTCTTGAACATCGATTCATAACGCGTCTGATCGACGGCGGAACGACCGAAGACGGGAGGCCGTATTTCGTGATGGAATACATCGATGGCCTTCCGCTTTATCGCTTTTGCGACCGAAACCGCTTATCTGTCGACGAAAGGCTGCGGCTATTTACGCGGATCTGCGAGGCGGTGGAATATGCTCACGAAAAGCGGGTCATACATCGCGACCTAAAGCCCTCGAACATCATCATCACGAAGGACGGAAACCCGAAACTGCTCGATTTCGGCATCGCGAAATTGCTCGATCCGGACATGGCGATCGACACGCTGCGCCCGACCGCAACTGCTCTCCGGATGATGACGGTTGATTACGCGAGTCCGGAACAGATCCGCGGCGAGGCCGTTACGTATTCGACCGACGTTTACAGTCTCGGCGTTATCCTTTTCGAATTACTTACTGGTTACCGTCCGTACTCTCGCGCGGGCCGCGCCGCACAAGAGGTCGCTCGTGCGATCTGCGATGACGAACCGCCGCTGCCGAGTGAGGCCGTCAGCAGCGATATTGGCCTGGCTCCGGTGCCGGTTAACAGCAACGCAACGACTTTGATCGACATTGCTGAACTTCGGCGTGATTCGCCGTCGGAATTGCGTAATGAACTTCGAGGAAATCTGGACAATATTGTTCTCCGCGCACTTCAGAAGTCGCCGAAAAATCGGTACGCATCGGTCGGCGACTTGCGTAGCGATATCGAAAAGCACTTCAAGGGCGAAACGGTTTCCGAGCCGCTTTTCTTTCTCGAATCGATCCGGCCAGAGGTTAAATCGACCGACGATTCATGCCTTGTCGCGGTGCTTCCGCTTTCGTTGATGAACCCGAGCTCGGCTGGCAATACCGACGAAGCTTACCTGACCGTCGGGTTGGCCGACGCGATCATCACGCGGCTTGCGAGCGTAAAGAAACTTACCGTCAGGCCAACGAGTTCTATCACGCGTTACAACGAGCATTTTGTAAATCCTTTTCGCGCCGGTAAGGAACTAGGCGTCGATTTCGTGTTAGACGGGCGCATTCGGCGTTTTGGCGATCGGCTTCGGATTTCGCTGCAGCTGCTCGAGGTCGGCAAAGGCTCGGCGATCTGGGCTGGGCAGTTCGATAAGCACATGACCGATGTGCTCGAGCTCGAGGACGCAATTTCTGAAGAAGTCGCTGCCGCGCTGATCCCGCAGCTTACGGGCGAAGACCGGGAGAAACTTGCGAAACGCGGTACCCACGATTCGCAGGCTTATCAGGCGTACCTGCGCGGCAGATTTTTCTGGAACCAATTTACGGCGCAGTCGCTTCCGAAGGCGCTCGAAGCCTTTCAGACAGCGATCCAATATGATCCGGAGTATGCTCTCGCGCATGTAGGCATCTCAGACTTTTATATTTGGGCGAACATTTACGGCCTCATTCCCGGTGAAGAATCGTACGTGAATGCCGAAGCGTCGACGCGGCGTGCGCTTCAGATCGACAGCGAGCTTGGCGAAGCTTATGCGTCGATGGCGTTGGTCGTTTCGAATAAATTCGAATATGGAAAAGCCGAAAGGCTATTCAAAAAGGCGATAGATCTGAGCCCTCATTATCCGCATGCGCACGAATGGTATTCGGCTCTGCTCATTGGGACGGGGCGATACGACGCCGGATTCCAGGAGATCTTGACGGCCGAGAAGCTTGATCCGATGTCGCTTCGGACCAAAATAATGGTTATCTGGAGCTGCTATCAATCGGGCGAATTTGAAAAGGCACTTAAACGCGCGGAAGAGGTAATAAACCTTGACCCGAATTTTCCTCAAGGACACCTGCAACGCGGGTACGTCCTTTGCGAGCTCGGACGTGCCGAGGAAGCGATCGAGGAGATCGAACTAGCTCTCAAGTTCATGCCCGGCTCGTCGTTGGCCGAATTCGGACTGGCATTCGCATACTCAGCGGCTGGCCGAATTTCAGACGCGATAGCGACCGCGGATGCGATGGCCGAACGTTCGCATTCCGAATATATCAAGCCGATGTTCCTCGGGCTCGCCAATGTTGCGGCTCGGCGGCTTGACCAGGCATTTCACTACTTCGAGATCGCTTTTGATGAACACGATCCGTGGATCGCCTGGTTTGGCACTGAAGAAAAGCTCAAAGTAGTTAGAGACGATCCGCGGTATATCGCGCTGCTCAAACGCGCCAATAAGGCGATAGAAAACGGACGCGTTCGAATACGCGATTCCGGGCTGGAAGATTTTACGTCGACCTGGCGGAGCGACGCCGACACGTCGCCCGAGTCCGACGTGGCGACGCTGCAGCATAAGCCGGGATTTTATGACCGGCATAAATGGAAATTCGCCGCCGCCGGTGTGCTGTTTGCGGCGATGCTCGGAGCATATACCGCCGGCTTTTTGACGATCAACTTTAAAAACGGTGGGCCGATGATCATGCGGCCGATATCGGCTCCGGTTCGTTCGGTCGCCGTGCTGCCGTTCGAAAATGCAACGGGCGATCCGGCGAATGACTATATCTCCGATGGAATGAGCGACAGCCTTATCGGGCGGATTTCAAGTGCTCCGGGAATTCGCACCGTGCCGCGATCGACGGCTTTTGAATATCGAAACAAGGCGATGGACCCTGTCGCCATCGGCGCCGAACTCGGCGTTGAAAGCGTACTGACCGGCACCTTGCAGGACCACAAAGATGGCTACATGATCCGGCTCGAAATGGTCTGTGTTGCCGATGGCCGCAAGCAGCTTTCGATGTCATTCGTTGAAAAGGCCGATCGCATGTTTGCCTTGCAGGATGCTTTGTACGCAAAGGTCGTCGACGCGCTGGAACTGAAAAATGTGAGTATGGCCGGGCCGGTTCGCAGTCACACAGTAAACAACGAGGCGTTTCAGTCTTACCTCAAGGGCGAGTACAACAGGCAGAAGGGAACGCCGGCTGCGACAACTGAGAGCATCGATCAGTACAAAAAGGCTATCGAGATCGATCCAAACTATGCTCTCGCACACCTCGGGTTGGCTCTCGCCTACCGTGGTGCTCCATCCTATGGTTCGCTGCTACCGCAGGAAGCGTTTCCAAAAGCCAAGGAAGAAGCGATGAAGGCTTTGGAACTCGAGCCTTCACTGCCAACGGCCTATGCTGCATTGGCTGCCGTGAAGGCGACATACGACTGGGATTTCGCAGGTGCCGAACAGGAATATAAAAAAGCTATACAGTTAGGGCCGAATAATTCCGAGATCCATTATTCGTACGGCAATTTTCTGGTCGCAATGGGACGGACGGACGAAGGCCTTTCGGAGTTCAATACCGCACTTCAACTCGACCCGCTTTCGCTGAACGTCCTAACGAACATAGCATGGGCACTCTACATAGCAGGGAAGCACGACCAGGCACTCGTACAGATCCGGACGGTGATCGAGCGTGATCCAACATTTGCTCGTGCATATTTGACGCTTGGTGAGATATTGCAAGAGCAGGGCAAATACGACGAATCGATCGCTGCTCTTCAAAATATTCGGCAGCTTTCGCAGGACCCACTTGCCGATATGGCGATCGGCCATGTCTACGCAACTGCAGGACGAAAAGCGGAAGCCCTAAAAGTTGCAACTGAGCTCGAAGCGAAGGTCCGCGAAAAACAGGTTTCGCCGTTCCTGCCGGCCGTTGTTTATGCGGGGCTAAACGATAAGGACAAGGCCTTTTATTGGCTCGAGCGCGCATATCAGGAACGGGCTAACTGGCTGATCCTCATCAAGGTCGGCCGCCGAATGAAAAATCTGCATGGGGATCCGCGTTTCG
This sequence comes from Acidobacteriota bacterium, assembly GCA_003223975.1. Classification (GTDB taxonomy): domain Bacteria; phylum Acidobacteriota; class Blastocatellia; order Pyrinomonadales; family Pyrinomonadaceae; genus OLB17. The sequence continues at coordinate 15,798 of QHXS01000013.1, read as the reverse complement.
ACGACCTGCTTAAGCGCATCGGATTTCCTTCCTGATCCATACCTCCGTCATCAAACGAAGAAAACCGCCTGAAAAGTTATCAGGCGGCGAAGTTACGACGGTGGATTATGAAATGAAAATGAGGGTATTTATGGAATGAATAATGAAGATTTATGAAAGCAACTTCGCCGACCTCTATTATTTGAGTTCATAGTGCCTCTCATTTGTTAAGGCGTAAACTGAACGAAAAAGGTGCCATCTTCCAAAATAAAAGTGCCCGAAATGGATTCCGGGCACTTATTTGATATCGATTAATTTCATTAATTCTCACGTCGATAGCATGTTTCGCCTTTCGCGTTGGCGAGGCAAATGTACAATTTGCCGTACTCGTCGGTCTTGTTTCGTACGTCGTACACCTCCGTGTCGAGAACGTAATTACGTTCCTTGTTCGATGACGGCGAACAGCTATAAGTATTTCGCCAAAAATTCTTCGCGGGCGTGAAAGTAAGTTGGGATCCATCTATAGAGTATTTCCCCTGCTTGTCGTTGAACAACGCAGTGGTGCAGCCGTACATTGTCGATTGCATGTAACCGACAAATGCAAATCTCCCGTCAGGCCTGAATTCATACTTCAGAGTGTTTCCGTTGCTGGCCGTCCTGAACCCGGTCACCGTATTGACGTCGTCGGTCGTCGAAAGGCCGCCTGTCTGCCACGTACCCACAATATTGGTATTCTGCGCGTTGCTTATGATAGTAACGATCGCGATCGCGAAAATGACGAGTGCAATATTTTTAGACATAAGAAATTCTCCTGAATGTTTCATTTCGCCGCTCGGGCTCACATGGAAAGGCGTCAATGAGACATGACAGGTATCAAAAAAAATGAGGCCACTCTCATGGCCTCGTCCAGTGTGTACGTTAGTTATCAGGGGAGTTTATTTGCCGACCATATCGATAAGAGCTTGAGCTGCCTGCTCGATGATCTGCGAAATGATGTCCTCGCCGTCCGATTTTGCTTTCGCTTTAAGTTGCTTAGCCATTGCGACGCTATTGTCCACGGTCGACTGCAGTTTGAGGTCCATCGTGAGTTCGTCTTTTGATTTCATGCTTCCCGAAAGCGACACGGCGGTCACGACTGCGGAGGCCGCCAACTGTCCGGCGACGCTGCCGTAGCCCGCCAGAGGAGCAACCGTACTGAACATCTTGCCGAAACCACCAAATCCGCCGCCGCCTTTCTTGTGAGCGACCGTTGCCATCAGAACATAATCGCATCCCATATCCTTTGCTTCCTGAACCTGGGCGGCAGCCAGCTTTGCTTCCATTGGAATGATCTCGACTTTGGTCCCTTTTAAGTACTCATCCAGCGAATGCTCAATGGCATGGCTAAGGTCCGCTGTCGAAACACCTTCGCCGGCCGAGGTCGTCTTTACGATCACACCGACCCGTACGGTCCCGGGTGTCTTCCGGCCGACCGATCCGAAAGTTTCTATATTCGGTTCAGCGGCGGATTCAATGCTCAAACCCGTGCTCGACGGCGTGCTCACAAGCGCGGAAGGCCGTCTCGAATTTCCAATGATCGTGGAGCTCGAGTTCGGCTGTTCTTGTGAAGTGCCGGTTGCTCCTGCGTACAGCTGCGATGCGTCCTTTACTTCGCGATAATCCGAGGGTGCCTCAAAAAGGCCCGCCTCCAAAGTCGTTTTCGACAATTCGACGACTTCCTGAACCATCGAAAAACTTTCTTTGCCCGCCGCGTCGAACGAGGTCATTTTCTGATAAAGCGGGTAGCCGGATTTCGCCGTACCGATCGTCTTCTGGACGAATTTGTCCTGACAGCCGCCCGCCTTTCCGCCGTTGTAGCTTCGATAGGTATTGTTTTGTGTACACCCGCTCCCGAACTCGGCGTCGATCACCCACATGTCCATTTCCATCTTGTTTTTCTGCGGGTAGCACGCGTCCGGCGAACTTTCCATCTCGATCGTCTGGATAATGTGGCGCGCCGTGTAACCGAACATCTGCTTGCGCTCCCCGGTATCTTTGATCGTGGTTGTGACGTTGACAGTCCCGCCCTTTGTAACCGGTGGCAACGACCCCTGCGAAACCGGAGCGGTCGGGTTGCCGTTCGCATCGGCATAATAAGAGACGGTGTAGGATTTGGTTTGCGGCGCCAGCTGCAGGTCACGGCCGAGATCGCACTGCGTTATCGAGATCATCACGCCGTTTGCCATTTCTGTCCGCTGCCGCTTGCCCTTTATATAGGTCGTATTCTCGGACGTCTGGCCGCTCGCCGTCTGTTTCGTCTTGATCTTCACATCGGCGAACGCCGATCCGGTCAACGTTAAAATTGCTGCTGCAACAATCAGTAATGCTTTTCTCATGATCATTCTCCGTTCTTTGTATGAAATTAATTGGCGAATTATGTCGTCGATCGATAAGGCGAAGGCCGAACCCGGAAGGTATCAATCGCTTGCAAATAAATTACAGAATGAAAAAGGCCGTGCGTTTGCTCGGCCCATGGAACTTGCCTTGTTTGTATTCGATTAACCGATCACTCCCGCTTCAGCCGGCGAGTAGTTCTTTGCATACTTTGGAGGAAGCGGCATCTCCAGGAATTTAGCCCAGTTTTCCGGGTTCACCATTGATTGATATGCATCGGTCATCTCGGGTGTATTTACTTCGAGCAAGAAACGGTTTTCGATCCACAGCTCGATCAACTGAAAGATTCCGCCGCCACGATTTGCTGTAAAACAGCGCCAGCCTTCGCGTTTTGCGATCGCTTTGATCGTTTCTTCATTGTGCGGCGAATTGATATTCAGATGAACCGAGCCGAACAGGGACGTTTCGTTGCCAGGCACGAACGTCGCCTCGTAATCGTCGGTCTTGGTTTCCTTTGTAAATGTCGCTTCGTCTGGGTAACCGGTTCCCGGAACCAACTGGACATCGGCAGGCACAAACTCGACTATCGTTCCTTTGCCGTCGTCCGCCAACGCAACAAAGCCGCCCGGACTCGGAGGAAACGGCATTGCAACGCCGCCCCAAAGCTCCGCGAGAATATTTGCTACTTTTTCGGGATTGTTAACCCCAATTGACATGTGATTGATCATGACAGTTTCTCCTATGAATGAATTGCGAATGCGTAAAGCGTTCTTCATCCATTAAGGCGAAACCTTTGGGGCGAAAGTATCAGCCGACGAAAATTCGAGAAAGATTGGGAAGGTTGGGATTAATAAATCATTGCTTCGCCAGGCGGCCGTATAGCCAGGCTTTGGTCATTTTCCAATGGCGTTTAACGGTTATTGTCGAGACATCCAGGACTTCGGCTGCCTCATCCATCGTCAAGCCGCCGAAGTAGCGTAGTTCCACGATCTGCGCCTTTACCGGGTCGAGTTTTGCTAGCTCATTCAGCGCCTCGTCGAGTTCGATCAGGTCGGTAGTTTCGTCAGCGGCTTTGTCGATCTCTTCATTTAAGGTGAGGATGTGAAATTCGCCGCCGCGTTTTTGCGCGTTGTGCTGCCTCGCATGGTCGATCAGAATTCGGCGCATCTGGTTTGCGGCGACGCCGATAAAGTGGGCTTTGTTCTGCCACGAGACCTGCGTGATGTCCACCATTTTTAGATAGGCCTCGTTAACGAGGGCCGTCGGCTGCAGCGTGTGGTCCGAACGTTCGCGCCGGAGATAATTCGACGCTACACGTCTTAGCTCGTCGTAGATCAGCGGTAGCAGGTCTTCGATGGCGTCACGCTTGCCCTTAGAATATTCGATCAATAGTTCAGTCGCGCGGTGGGTGTCCATGTTACGCCGATTTTATCCTTATGGCGGCGATACTGCCAACTTAATTAATGCAAGCGTTGCGTTTGCGTTATGTTTCAAGCGTGGCAAAATATGACCAATATATGAAATTCTATTCGAGAATTTACACATTTGCGGCGACGATTTTGCTGTCGATTAGTTTGGGACTTGCCCAACCCGCGATCAAGTATGCGGTCAAAGAACGAAACGTGCGCGCGGAGCTAAACTTTCTTGCAAGCGATGCGATGCAGGGCCGTGGCAGCGGAACGCAATTTGAACGGATCACGGCCGAATACGTTGGTTCGCAGTTTGCTCAGTTCGGGCTTGAACCGGCCGGCGAAAACGGTTGGGAGGGCAAACCGTCGTTTGTTCAAACAGTGAACATCGCAAGACGAACCTTTGCTGAAAAACCTACTGTTAAGTGCGGGTCGCGAACGTTTGAGCACGGCGGGGAAATGGTCGTGCTGCGGACGAATACCAACGCTGCGACCGCCGAATTCCAAGCAGTAGCAGATGGCGCGAAACCGAAAACCGGTGCGGCTGTTCTCGTGCGTGCAAAAGAAGGCGTTGATCAACGGGCAGCGATGCTGGCGGCTCAAAATCTTGCTTCTGCGGGCGCATCGATCGTGTTTCTGGAAGAAACGCCGCAATGGCGTGCTGGCTGGACGAATTTTGCATCGCGATTGCCTTCGTTTACGTCGACTAGCGCGAGAGCTGCGATCACGATAATCGTGAGCACCGATGCCGCCAATGAACTCGTAAAAACTCCCGACGGAACAAAGGTCGAATTCGGCGGGAAACTTGCCCCGTCGCAGGAGCAAAACACATGGAATGCGATCGGCAAGCTGACCGGCAGCGATCCGAGGCTATCCAGCCAAGTGATCTTGCTGAGTTCGCATTTAGATCATCTCGGCACCCGGCAAAATGCTCCGGGCGACGACAAGATATTTAATGGCGCCGACGACGATGCGTCCGGGACAGTGGCCGTGATGGAGCTTGCACGCGTTTTGGCTTCCGGAAAACGACCGAGACGAACGATTTATTTTGTCTGTTTTGGCAGCGAAGAAGCCGGAGGATACGGCGCTAATTACTTTGTAAACAATCTGCCGTTTCCAAAAGAAAAACTGGTCGCAAATCTGGAGTTTGAGATGATCGGCCGTCCCGACGCAAAGGTCAAAACCGAAGAACTTTGGTTGACAGGGTACGATAGGTCAAACCTCGGGCCCGAACTCGCGCGACGCGGTGCAAAGCTGGTACCAGATCCCCACCCGGAAGAAAATTTCTTTCAGCGTTCTGACAATTACACGCTGGCCCGTCAGGGCATTATCGCGCATACGGTCTCGAGCTTTGGGCTTCACACCGATTACCATCACGCCAGCGATGAGGTCAGGACGATCGACTTTATGCATATGACGCGTGCGATAAACTCAATGGTTTCGCCGGTTATCTGGCTCGTGAATTCCGGTTTTACGCCGGCATGGAACGAGGGCAAGAAGCCGTAAATGCAACGAATGATTGGTTTTTCCGCCAGAATGTCCAAGGAAGAACATTCATGCATCACTAGAATTCGTATACTTGTTCGCGGGAGTCAAATATGTCAAAAGAAGTTGTCACAGACCACGGGCAGGATGTTGTGGTTCGCGAGGACACTGCCAAAGAGTTCAGATGGAACAAGTTCATCGGTATAGTGTTCGCCGGGTTCATACTCATCCTTATTGCTGGCATCTTGTTCTTTTCCGGCGCTTTGGTAACCGTAAAGCCGAATATGAATTCGAGCAATTCGGCGAACCAGAGCACAAATCCGGGACGGTAAGTCTTTAGTTAGTGATACGAAGTGCTCATCCTGGCAATAGAGAGTTCGTGCGACGAGACCGCGGCGGCCGTAGTTCGCGACGGGCGCGAGATACTTTCGTCGGTCATTTCATCGCAGGTCGAACTGCACCGCCCGTTCGGTGGCGTTGTACCCGAGATCGCATCGCGTGACCACCTGGCGAAGATAGACCATATTGTGATCGACGCCCTTCAAAAAGCGGGCGTGGGTTTAGACGATGTCGAGGCCGTCGCTGTTACCTATGGGCCAGGCCTCGTCGGGTCGTTACTTGTCGGTGTTTGTTATGCGAAGGCACTTGCGTTTGGCCGAAAAATTCCGCTCATCGGCGTAAACCATATTGAAGGACATTTTTACTCGGTGGTTTTTGACAATCCGCCGATCGAATATCCGGCTCTCGCGCTGATCGTTTCGGGGGGCCACACCAACCTCTTTCACGTTCCCGAAGAAGGAAAATATAAGATCGTCTCGCGCACCCGCGACGATGCTGCGGGCGAGGCGTTTGATAAGGCAGCCAAAATGATGGGTCTCGGTTATCCGGGCGGGCCGGCGATCGAAAAACTCGCCGAATCCGGGGATCCAAATACTGTTAAATTCACCATGCCGAAAATCTCCGACGGGCGACCGGATTTCAGCTTTAGCGGCCTGAAGACAGCGCTGTCCAAATACCTAAAAGAAAAGAACGGAGGCAAAACGCAAACGGATGAATTCAGGGCCGACGTCGCGGCGAGTTTTCAGTACGCGGTTGTTGAGCAGCTAGCAGCAACCGTTGCACGCGCGTCTAAGGAATATCCCGCGAAAACACTTATCGTTGCGGGCGGCGTTGCATGCAATTTGGCGTTGCGGGATTCAATGCGACGCGTCGCTGATAAGTGGGGCATTCCAGTTTATTTTCCTTCGAAGCATCTTTCGACCGATAACGCTGCGATGATCGCCGCAGCCGCATATCCGCGATTCCTGATGGGAATGTATGCGGGCAGCGATCTTACCGCAGACATTACGATCAGGCTTCAAAATGTTGAAGAGGATCCTGCAATAAGCAAAGGCCGCGTCCGGTACCGCATTTGAATTGATTGCGAGAGATGTAACCGAAGCGATAAGATATAAAACACAACTTGCTCGGTGCCCCCAAGCTGCGAGATCTCCGATCGAGATGCCCACTCGGTCAGCCGAATCATTCGTTCTTTTCTCGAGGATTTATGTTTACTTTTAGATATGCCATCGCGGTTTTTGCGGTTATCGTTACTGGCGCCTACTGTTTGTTTGGGCAATCAGTTCTTCCATTTAGACTAGCCACAGACTTCCTGACTGGGCTGAATCAACCGGTTCTGATACGGCACGCCGGCGACGGCACTCGACGGCTGTTCATCGTGCAGCAGGCTGGTTTGATCAAGGTCCTTCAGCCCGGTTCCACTGTCCCGACAAACTTTATCGACCTAAGTTCGAAGATATTCATTCCTACTTCGCCGAGTGATGAGCGTGGCCTGCTCGGACTTACATTTCACCCGCAATTTGCAACGAACCATTACTTTTTCGTTAATTACACGCGTGCCGGTGACGGGGCGACGGTCGTATCTAGGTTCACGGCGATAAATAACAATTCGGTTGGGGACCTGAGCAGCGAGCGCATCGTGATAGGTCCTATCGCGCAGCCGTTTTCAAACCATAACGGCGGAATGATCGAATTTCGTGAAGATAGCCCAGGAACGTACAACCTTTATATCGGAATGGGCGATGGCGGCTCGGGCAACGATCCCGGCAATCGGGCTCAAAACATTAACGAATTGCTTGGTAAATTTCTGCGGATCACGCCGGACGTTTCAGGGAACAACGCAAATCCCGCGTATACCGTTCCCGCCGATAACCCCTATGTCGGCGTTACCGGCTTAGATGAGATCTACGCGATCGGCGTGCGCAACCCGTTTCGTTTTTCGTTTGACCGCGGTGGAACAAAGCAGCTTTGGGCCGGTGATGTCGGGCAAAACTCTTGGGAAGAGGTCGATTTGATCACGCGAGGCGGGAATTTTGGTTGGCGTATATATGAAGGCACCCATTGCACTAATATCGATGGCTGCGGTTTCCCAGCGAACTACGTCGGGCCTGTTTTCGATTACAGCAGTTCCGGTGCAACTCGCTGCACGGTAATAGGCGGTTACGTTTATCGCGGAAGCCAGCGAGCACTGAATCAGGGCACCTATCTTTACGCAGATTACTGTTCGGGAGAGATCCTGAAATGGGAAAACGGGCAACAGACCGTAGTGCTTGATACGACGCGCAATATCGTGTCCTTTGGCGAGGACGAGGACGGCGAATTGTACGTAGTTAGCTCCCCGATGAATGGAACCCCTGGGGCAGTAGACAAGATCAAAGGAAATAGAACGTCGGCCGACTTTGACGGCGACCTGAAAGCCGACCGCGCCGTTTTTCGGCCATCGGATAGCACTTGGTACATCTTGAATAGTTCAAATTCCGGCATTTCGATAATTCCATTCGGTTTGGCAGGGGATACGCCAACGCCCGAAGATTATGATGGGGACGGGTTAACGGATCTAAGCGTTTACCGGCCTTCAGATTCAACGTGGTACAGCCTTCGAAGCGCCGATAACACGTATAACGTCGAACAGTTTGGCAGCCCCGGTGACACGCCGGCCTCGGGCGACTACGACGGCGACGGTCGGGCAGATCTGACGGTATTTCGCCCGTCTACAGGCAGCTGGTTCACAAAGCATTCGCGCGACGGCAGTGTTTCCTTTGTGGCTTGGGGGTTGAATGGCGACATTCCCGTGCCCGGCGATTTTGATGGCGACAATCGGTTTGACTTTACGGTTTGGCGTCCTTCTAACGGCAACTGGTACACGGTTAAAAGCACGAACGGAAGCTTTTCGATCAATGGCTGGGGATTGACCAATGACATCCCGGCGCAAGGTGATTTTGATGGAGACGCGAAAGCAGACCTAATGGTTTTTCGTCCCTCAACGGGTGAATGGTATCTTCGCAAGAGTTCGAATAACAACATTCAGGTCTATTCATGGGGTTTGAATGGCGACGTGCCGGTAGCTGGTGATTATGACGGCGATGGAATTGACGATGTCGCGCTTTATCGGCCTTCAAATGGGGTATGGTACATCATCGGGAGCTCGACCGGCATTGTGGTAACGCCGCAATGGGGGCTGGCTAATGACCTTCCTGTTCCCAGGTACGACACGCCCTAAAACTTTCCGGGCATGGCCCGCGCCAATGTGAGCACATTTACTGAACGCGCCCCGCACTTCAAGAGGGCTTTGGCACAATAGGAAACGGTTGCCCCGGTTGTAAACACATCATCGACGACCAGAACGCTTTGCCCGTCGAGCAATTTCGGCCGCACGACCCTGAAGGCGTCTTTAACCGAAAGGTCTCGCGCTTTACGGTCCATTCCGATCCTGTGTATCGGAGAATGTTGAATTCGGGTCAGGCTGTTTGGGTCGACCTTAATCCTTGTCCCACGGGCCAATGCGTCGGCAATTACCTCAGCCTGATTGAATCCTCTTTCGATCTTTCGACGTTTTGATAACGGGACAGGGACGATCAGCGAAACGTTCTCGAATCCATTTTGCTGAAAAGCCCACAGCAATAATCCGGCTGCCCGACTTGAAAGCTTTGGTGTCGTCTTTAAGCCGATAACTGCGGTCGCAAGGGCATTTTCATAGGTTCCGACCGCTCTTGCTCGTTCGTAATGATGTCCGTCGCATTGCCAACAGTGAACGTCGTGCGTCTTCGATGACGCAGCCACGATCACGCCGCACCGATCACAAATCGACTCGGAACCGTCATAGATAGTCGTAGCCTGCCAACACGCATCGCATGTGTTGCTATTGCGAATAGTTGCGAGGTTTGCTCGGCAGCAAGCGCATTGCTGCGGCAAGAGCGCAGAATAGAGATGTTCCTTTAACTTCCCGAGCATAGTGTTCGGAAAGGAATGATAATCGAGATCTTGGCCGGATGGAAATGGCAGAAATAACCTAAACAGTCTCTTCGTCCAGAAGGCCCTGCTCAACCAGTTCCTGACATGCGAGGCAGTAGCGCGCCCACGGGATCGCACTCAGCCGTTTGGGATTAACAGGATTTCCGCAGTTCTGGCAATCGCCGTACTCTTTTTCGTCAACGCGTTGCAGAGCCTCGTCGATAAGCGCGAGCTGTCGGCTTTCGTTCTCCGAAACCGCGAGCATAACGTTCTTCGAATAATTTCGTACTGCAAGATCTACCGGATCAGGCGTCTCCGAATCATCAATAGAAAGGTCGTTTCCGTTAAGTTTCTGGATCAGGAGCTCGCGTTCCGCTTGCAGTTTCTCTTTAATTTCCCTAGCCTCTTTGGCCTTCAATTTACTCATTATGATACGGAAATCCTCGTAAGATCGTATATGCCCGATAAAGCTGTTCTAACAAAATGACACGAGCTGTCTCGTGCGTAAAAGTCAGAAACGATAAGGATAACCTATCGTCTGCCCTTTCGGCAACCTGCGGCGAGACTCCTTTTGCGCCGCCAACGACAAAGCTTATTTCTTTTAAGCCCTGGTTTTCCCACCTTTTCAACCGTTCTGCCAGTTCCGGGGAAGAGAGCTGAGGCCCGGTCGGCTCAAGCAGCACGGTGAAGCTCTTTGGATTCAACAATTCGAGCAAACGGTTGCCCTCGATTTCTCGCATACCAACTCCAGCCGCGTCTTTTGCTTCGGCGATATCACACGAAATGAAACGCGAAAGACGCTTCAGATACTCGTCCTGAAGCGCCTTCCAATTCTTATCGCGGGTTTTGCCCACCCATACGAAGCGGAATTTCATGCAACGCCGAAGCCTTCCGGAAGCTCGACCGTTCCAGCGTCGCGCCAAAGACGCTCGAGGTCATAAAAATCGCGCGATTCTTTGGAGAAAAGGTGAACAACGAAATCGCCATAGTCGAGCAGCACCCACTCGGCAGATTTATAGCCCTCGATGCGCACCGGCCGTCGACCCGCTTGTTTCTTCAGCTGCTCGTTTATCTCATCAGCGATGGCCTGCACTTGACGTTGATTCGCACCGTCAGCGATCACGAAAAATTCCGTGAAACTCGCGATCTGCCGTAGGTCGAGGATCGTGATCCGCGACGCCTTCTTGTCGTCAGCGCAACGCACAGCGAGCTGCACTTCGCTATCAAGCTCAGAGAACGGCAACCTTTTCTGAACGATCTCGACAGCCGCCGTTTCGCGGTGCAATGACTTTTCCTGTAATTCTTCCATCTCTAATAAAGATTGTACTTTTCGATATAATTTGCAACCTCGATGGGAAGGTCTTCCTCGCTGTCAAGCACGCCGTCGCTCAAGTCTTCCCGTAGTTCGGTAGAAGATGTGTCGAAGAAGATCGAATCAGTGAAATAGATCGATCGGCGTTCGCGTTCCGAGCGCTTTAGGTCAAATTGTGCGCCCCGCAAATCGACGATCCGTGGTCGGATCTCGTCGGTTACGTGTTCGACGTTAAGTTGGTATCCCGGCCTGGAGACGACGATGTGATCTGTCATGGTGAGGACGTCTTCCCAATTCTTCCATGTTTTAATGTCGGTCCATGAATCGGCGCCCATCACAAAAAACAACTTTGCACCGCCGTAAATATCCTTCAATTCAGGGATAGTTTCTACCGAATAGCGAGTCTGGCCCTTTTCCAGTTCAAGCGTGGAGACTAATGCTTCTGGATCGTTTTGCGTCGCGATCGTTAACATCGCGAAGCGATGGTACGCCGAAGTCGGGTTCCTGTCCGGTTTATGCGGAGCATGAAATGCCGGAAGAAATACGAATTTGTCGAGCTGGAAAAGTTCGGTCAGCCGCCGTGCGATCGTCAAATGGCCGACGTGCACCGGGTCGAAGCTTCCGCCGAATACCGCAACTCGTTTCAACTTAAAGCAACTGCCTCCAGGGCTATTGATCGGTCATCCATTTCGTTAAGCAAGACTGACGTTCGCGCCACCAATTTATCAACGCCGCTGCCCGTTGCCGAAGAGATTGCAAAAAATTCTCGCTCGTCTTTTTCAGCGATTGCCTTAAGCTCTTCCAATCTTTCCGGTTCGTCCATCGCATCTACCTTGGTTGCGACCACTATCTGAGGCCGGGACGCCAGTTTTGGGTCGTACTTCTTCAACTCGCGATTTATCGACCGATATGCATCGCCAATATCTTCATTTCTTGATGAAACGTCTACGAGGTGCAAGATCACTTTCGTTCGTTCGATATGCCGCAAAAATCTGTCCCCCAAGCCCGCTCCCTCAGAAGCACCTTCGATCAACCCTGGAATATCCGCCACGACGAACGTATTGAAATCACCCATATCTACAACGCCGAGATTCGGTTCGAGTGTCGTGAACGGATAATCCGCGATCTTCGGCTTTGCTGCCGATATGACCGAGATCAGCGTCGATTTACCGGCATTCGGCAGCCCAACAAGTGCGACATCGGCGATCAGCTTCAGTTCAAGCTGAAGTTCACGTTCCTGGCCCGGGCGGCCATTGTAATGATATTTCGGAGCCCGCTTGGTCGGCGTGGCGAAATGGGAATTGCCCCAGCCCCCCTTGCCGCCTTTTGCCGCCAGGAAACGTTGATTCGGTTCTGTGAAATCAAACAGAAGTTCGTTTGTTTCGGCGTCGAACACCTGCGTTCCGACCGGGACCTTCACCGTCCCCGATTCGCCGTCCTTCCCGGAACGATTCGAGCCTTCGCCATGGCGGCCGCGTTCTGCCTTGTGCTCGGGATTATATCGAAGGTGGAGCAAGGTGTTCAGGCCTTCGTCCGACTCGATCCAGACATCGCCGCCGACACCGCCGTCGCCTCCCGAGGGGCCGCCGCGTGGAACGAATTTCTCGCGGCGAAACGCCGTAACGCCGTTTCCGCCGTCGCCGGCCTTCACCTTTATCTTGGCCCGATCAATGAACACGTCTTGATTCTACAATGCGGGCGGGGAATTGTCGTTGATGGCCTGCACAGGCGCGAAAAAAAACAAAAGCGTCGTTCTGATTGCTCATAACGACGCTCTCGTTGTCCTTATCGAACACCGAAGTATTCTTCAAGGGTTTGGTGATCTATGCATGTACACGCTTCGACCACCGTTTTTGTATCCCGAAGCGGTTCTGCGGGGAACCTGCCTCCGGTCAGCACTCGAGAGGCTTTCGCCGCTCGCTGCACACCCGAAGGGTGCATTGTGCCTTTAGGTTTTTGTTTTGGTGGCTTTTCCTCCACCGCCGGTTACGTCCCCGGCAACGAGGCTCAACATCCGAAGATACTGAGCGACATATGCACTCGCAGGATGATCATTTCCTTTGAGCGTTATCCGTTTTTATCCGGATAACTCGAAAGATCCGAAGATCTTTCCAGCAAGCCTTTCGGCTTCGACTCCGGGCGTCCACTGGCAGTTTCAATCCGCTGACTCTGCCATCGATCGGTTGCGTCACCGCATCCGTTCCACCTCCCGGTGTCGGTCAAAAAGCCCGTAAGCAATCTGACTATGTATGCCATATTACGCGCATAAATTTCGAAGTCAAGTAGAAAATACTTTAACTATTGCCTTATTTTTCAATAACTTACAGAAGGGTCTGTGGAAATCCGTGTATATCGCCTGTGGATAAGATTGTGGAAAATCCGGCAACCTGCTTGCAATCAAAACTTAGCATTTTGGAAACAAAATCGTAGCGCGCTTTGTACCTGTGGATAACTAAAAATAATCATCTGAAAAAAAATTCTTCGAACGAATATTTTTGAGGATTATCTGATTTTTTACCTTTCCGACAGGATGTTTTGAACGGATCTCGCAAATGTCGCAGGGTTTATCGCGGGATATCGATGCAGTTGGGCTTCGATTTGAGAAAACAAGTCTGATAGTTTTTCACGTTCGATCAAGCCGAGCTCGATCATTGACTTGACGTCATCGAGGTCTTGGGCGTGCGCCCGTTCAAGCTTAGACAAAGCCTGGCTGTAGATATCGTAGTGATAGAACGATACGTTTCCCTCGCGCTCGATAAACTGGCTCCTGGTTTCCCATCCGGGAACCGTGGGAATAAAATCCGGCGGCGATGCTAATTCGACATTGAGCATTAACCTTTCCTTGATCGCCGGGATCGCCCGAAACAACTCGTCGGAGTCGGGTATGAATTTGATGTCTACGTCGACGGTCGAGTCACGCCAACCAAAAAGAACGGCCGTCGCCCCGCCCGTGAAATAAACACGCGATTCCGTACGGCCGCTGCGTCCAAACAGCCGCATGAATTCCTTGATCTTGTCTATGTTCGCTAAAGACCGCATTCGGCTGCGCGTTCGAAGCTCACGAGGCGTCGTATAAGGGCATTGTAGCGAGAATGAGCAGCGTCGGAATCTTCCAGGCTTAGAAGATCATAAAGTCGGTGCTCAGGATTCGAGAATGCATTTTCCGGTATGGCAATGCCAGCTCGCCGAAGCCGAAATGCACCAATCGAAACGAGCAGCGAATGGATCGTTTCTCGTCCGTCTTTTAAGTCGGCAATCCCCTGGGTAATAAGATCGTCGCCCGGTTTCACGACTTTATTCTAACCGATTTGAAATTTTCTGGTGCCAAAGAAAAAAGCACATGCCGAAACATGTGCTCTTTAATTGAAATTACGGTTTTCTACGCAGTTTCGACTGCGGGCGCCGCGGGCTGTTCGGCGTAAACGCTGATGAATTTGCCTTTTCGCCCCTTGTCTTCGAATTTTACAAAACCCTCGATCAATGCAAACAGCGTATCGTCTTTGCCGCGGCCGACATTTTTGCCTGGTTTCCATTTTGTGCCGCGCTGACGAGCCAGAATATTGCCGCCGAGGACGTGCTGGCCGCCGCCCTTTTTGAGGCCGAGCCGCTGCGAATGCGAGTCGCGCCCGTTTCGTGATGATCCTACACCTTTCTTATGTGCCATTTCTTTAGTGGACAGTGGACAGTGATCAGTGGACAGTTTCAGAAACTATCGGTTATCAACTACCAACTATCAATTACTAGATTTTTTCTATCTTGATTTCCGTAAATCCTTGCCTGTGGCCTTGCTTACGTTTGTACTGTTTGCGGCGTTTCTTTTTGAAAACGATGACCTTTTCGCCGCGGCCGTGGCCTACGACGGTGGCTGAAACGGTGCCGGCTCCGATCTTCGCGTCCTTCCCCGCGCCAAGCACGAGTGCGTCGATATCGACCTTTTTGCCGGCTTCGGCGTCGAGCGTCGGAACCCTTAGTTTTTGTCCCGCTTCGACGGGAAACTGTTTGCCGCCGGTCTTTATTATTGCGTAACTCATTCTTTTACGTCTCCGTTCGGCATTGGCGCAAAATCTTCCAGCTGCCGAAAAGTTCAAATTATACTTGTCGTAATCGCATACGTCAACGCGGGCGGTCCGTTCCCGGGTGTTGTCGGAAATCTTATGTTCCAAAGAAAAACCTGTGGTAATATTCGCTAAATAAACCAAAACAAAGGAGAAAGGTCATGGAACACGCCGCAAGCCTCACCGATCTA
This sequence comes from Acidobacteriota bacterium, assembly GCA_003223975.1. Taxonomy (GTDB): domain Bacteria; phylum Acidobacteriota; class Blastocatellia; order Pyrinomonadales; family Pyrinomonadaceae; genus OLB17. Next base: position 704 of record QHXS01000013.1, on the reverse strand, counting down.
AACTCTGACGAAGCCAAAGTCGCCGAGATGCGAATGGGCGCGAACTGGTTCTTTTGGATCGCGATCCTGGCGGTCGCCAGCAGCCTGGTCGTCTATTTTTACAGTTTTACGAACCACGTGGTGGGCCTGGGAATAAACCACTATTTCGAGAGCCAGGCCTCTATAGCCGGTAACGACAGCGGTCGATTATTCGCTCTTGCAATGAGCTTCGTGTTTGCCGCAGCACTCGCGGGTCTTGGTTACTATGCCCGAAAGGGAGGCGATGTCGTGTTTATTTTGGGGGCGTTTCTATACCTTGCGGACGGCGTAATATTGCTTGGCTACAGGGAGTTTTTCGCCTTCGCTTTTCACATTTTCGCAATGTATTTTATTTTTAAGGGCCTGCTTGCGAGTCGAAGACGTTATGATCCGTCCGTCGACGCGACAGGCGCCTAAACCTGCGAAGGATCTTTTACCACAGCAATAAAAGGTAAATTCCGATAGCGGCCCGCGGCATCGAGGCCGTAACCAACCACGAATTTGTTCGGTACCACAAAGCCGGTGTAATCGATCTTCAATTCTGTTTTGATCCTCGGCTCAGGCTTGTCAAGAAAACTTGCAAGCTTGATAGAGTTAGCACCACGTGAGCCTAAGATCTCCAACAATCGCGAAAGTGTAAGGCCCGTGTCGATAATGTCTTCGACCACCAAAACGTCCTTGCCGCG
>QHXS01000012.1 GCA_003223975.1 Acidobacteriota bacterium | reverse complement strand
AGAAAGAACGTTTGCGATCTCGTCGGCGCGGTCGTCGGGCGACTTCTCTTCGTCGCCGAGCAGAACTTCGCAAAGCCGATGATCGTCGAAATTCGGAGCTGCGCTGAACATGATCGCAACAAAGCCCGCTATCGACGACTGTCTTGTAAGCTCGTAGCGACGCGCCTTTGCGATCCCTATTCTGACCAGCCTCTGCAAATTATCTTCAACAAGGTCCTGCACTGTGACGTCACCTACATGAGGTAAGCGAACGATCGAGGAAGCGTAATTCGCGCGAAGATGCGCCGCAAGGTCCCGCTCAAAGTTTGCCTCGGCGACGGAACTCATCACGTCTATCTGTTCCCGCCTTACATTCAGTCTCACAGTGCTTTCTCCGCATTCTCACCAAAACCAAGCCGCGTCTCGACCAATGCGTCATTCAGAATATGCATTCTGCAAATTTCAGACCGGTCGAACGATTCGGCAAAAAAATATTTTATTTCTCCGAAGATAAATTTGAGCTCCTCTATGGTACATGTCACGAGAAACGGCACCAGAACGCGAGGATCGTAATAGCGAAAGAGCATTGGATTTCCAAGATCGTCATCAACGGTCAAGATCGATCGAAGCTGGCGGCGCATTCCGCCCGGAGAAAGCGGACATTGAGCGAAAATGCCCCAATGCTTTCCCCAACATTCGCTAAAAAGCCAGTCTGAGAATTCCGAATTTTGTTCTAGTAGAACCATATAAGGAGCGACATGGATCATCTCATCCGAAAGTTCGCCGCGATAAAGGCAGCTATGCCGAGGCCCCATTTCAAAAAGGCGATTTGGGAGGTCAGGCACCGACGCGCCGTCCAGCACGGCATATGTATATGCTCCTTCCCGAAATAGGTATTTATTCAGCTCGTCTTTCATTCAGAAAACGACCGATCACTTTCGGCTGCAGATCTCACAAAATGCCGTTCCGCCTTGTGCTGCGTTGATCAACACTATGGCGGCAGGGGATTGGAAAACGGGCTTCGCCGGCGGATGATTTGCGGGCGGAGACTTGGGACTAGTTCCGGGCTCTGCATTGTCAGCTTGCTTCGCCTCTTTGGGCGCCTCTGGATTGCTGCCTGATCCGGAACCGGCCGCACCGCCGCTGTTGATCATCACCATCGTGCCCTTTATAAATATTCCACCGGCATTGATGTTGATAAAGTTGCCCCCGACCTTGAGGGTCAACGACGTGCCGGTTTCGAGCGTCATGCTCGTCCCCGACTTCAAATGGATCTCTGTTCCTGCATCTACGGCAAACTTCGTTCCAGCTTTTTCCTCTATATCCGTTCCGGCTTGCACCGAGATCGATTGGTCAATCTTTTCGTTATGGTTGCCCATTACCCGAAGATGTTTGTCTTTTTTGACCTTTTCGAACTGTTCATTTTCGACGATCAAATGGCGGTCATTTTTGATCGTTTCCATGACGTCATTCTTAACGCGAATGTCCTGATTTCTTTCGGCATGGATAAAGATCTGCTCGGAACCTTTCTTGTCTTCGATCCGGATCTCATTAAAGCCTCCGCCGCCTTTCGACGAATTCGACTTCATCGTCGATTTCGTCTTTTCGTCCGGCAATGTGTATGGCGGCATGGCCTGCGGATTGTATACACAGCCAGTAATTATCGGCTGATCCGGATCGCCTTCGAGGAAATGAACGACGACCTCCATCCCGATCCGAGGGATGAACATCATTCCCCATTTATTACCAGCCCACGTTTGCGCGACACGTACCCAGCAGGAGCTTGTCTCATTGCCGTTACCTTCGCGGTCCCAGTTGAACTGGACCTTAACGCGGCCATATTTATCGGTAAAGATCTCTTCGCCGGAAGGGCCCACGACAAATGCGGTTTGACTACCCTGAACGCTCGGTTTCGGCGTTTTCCGCGGCGGGCGAAATGACGGTTGCCCGGCACCGTGAGCTAAACATGTAAATGAGTTTGTATAAGGATCGGTCGCCTGCTCATTTGAAACGTAGCTCGGATTCTGCTCGGCTTCGTGCGTTGCAGTAACGACCGTATATTGTTTATTCAACTCAGAATTCGGATGGTTACTCAAGGTAAATCTGTAGCCGGTTATCAACGAGCAGCAATCCGAATTACCGGTCGCCCTGATTACCTGAGCATCAAGCGATTCCATCATATTGTTGACGGTCGACTGGCGATCGTTAAAAACTTTATTCAATTCACCGGACTGCTCGCTGCCGCCCTTATCGATGCCGTCATATTTCCGGGCATAACCGCCCGGGAAGTCATACATTTCGAGTTTCTGGTTGTCTCCATACGAAAACCTGCTGGGCTTCTCATAATCGAGATGATTCGTAGGAAGTTGGAAATTATGATCCCAGAGCGTGACCTTGCCGGTCTGAAGTTTGTAGTCGCTCAAAAACGTGCTGATCGCTCCCACAAATGCGTCCGCTTCGCCAACATTTACAAAAAACGGGATCGTGCTTTTTCCGGGACAGTCGCGATGAGATTGCGGAGTATCCGCGATCACCATTTTATGGACCCCGCCTTTATGTTCGAAAAAGTAAAAGATGCCTTCTTCTTCCATTAGTCGGGCCGCAAAGTCGAAATCGGATTCGCGATACTGGACGCAATAATTCCGCGGTTCGTAAGTCCCCTGCAGCTCATACTTCACCTGAAACCCTTCAAGTACATTTCTCAGGATGTCAGGAACGCTGATCTGCTGAAATATACGGCTCTGGCTTTTTTGCGTCAGGAGCCAAACATGCGGAACAACCCCAATGTAGTAATACGAAAAGCGAACATCACGATTTCCCTGAGAGAATTTATTTATTATTCCCGTGAATTCGCGTTCTGATCCGTCGCCTGCCGCAATGAAGATCGTTACCGCCTGGCCTAATAAACTTTTTGGGTCAACCGTTGTCGGCGCGAAGGAAACTTCGTTCTCTTCGTGAAGAAGCTCGACATCATACGAAAACAGCTGAGAGATCCCCTCGTGAGCAGTAAATCTGTTGATCAACAGATAATCCTTACCCAAAGGGGTAGCGATGCTCATCAACCTTCCGTCCTGCGTTGTCGCCATTTTTAGTGGTTAAAGTTAAAAAGTTATTCTTCCGCCGTTACGGTCCGGATGTCGTGGAATGCCGTCGAATGCATGGACAAATTACGACATTACGATTGTGATCGGCGCAGCCACTGATCTAGGGTCGCCGAATCATTAACTTATTGAAAAGATGGGGTATGTTAATCTCATTGGCCCGGTAAGTCAATGCTCGATCCGATCGATCGCGGCCTATGGTTTGACGTCAAAATGCCTGTAGTTGCTGAGTGCCGAGATCCGTCTTGCTTTCGGTTACAAAGTAGACTTTTAGTTTCGTTTAGAAGTCTATCTGCGGATCAGTAGGTTAGTTGCCGAGGCGAGTTCAAGTCGGACGACAGGTCGGTTGGGATCGAATCGGTTTCCGTCGAGCGACATAAATCCGTTCTGAAGGGCAATGGCGATGCAGCCGCGATATTGTGGAGGGATCGATAAAGCGTCGGCAACCGTGATCGGCAATGCTGCGGTTGCGGCGGCGTTTTCAAGGCCGGCTGCGCGAACGTACGCGACGGCCGCAACGAGTCGACTTACGTTATTGTTAGGATAAAATCGCGAGCCCGGAGCGGCATCGAAGATCAGTCTTCCGCTTGGCAAACTTTGGACGCTTTCAACCGTACTTCGTGTCGATGCATCGCGGACGTCGATGAACATCGGGCTAGCGGTCATGTATTGCGCAACTAGGCCTGTTCGTACAAGCGTCTCTGCGAATTCCGCACGCGAAACGGCGGACGTCGGCCTGAACTTGCTTCCCTCTGGAAGCATCACATTTCGCAGCAAACTTTGTTCAGCCTGGAATATCGATTCGGCTGTAAGGTTATCGAGATCGCGCAGGTTCGGGAAATCAACGGTGGTGACTTCCATAGATCCAAATACTTTTTGTGCCGTACCTGCCCCTGCAGTGTGTTGAATCGCCGCTCGAGCGGTCTGCTGTGCCGGACTTGCCACGACAACTTTTTCGCGGCGTCCGGTAAGTCCAGGAAGATTCAAGTAGTTCGACTCACCTATTAGGCTGCCGTTGCCTCCAAAGAGCTTTAAGCCAAGATCGTTAACGCCAAGCCCCCATGAAATGTTTACCGAGGCCTGCACCGCGTTCGCCGGAATATTTAAGTTGATAGTCGAGGTAACGCCCGGCACAACGGTCCGTTCGAAATTCTGGTTATTGGAGGTTGTGAATCGGATCTCGTTTCGAGAGACGGTCGAACGAAACGTACCCATGTGCCGTTCGGGGAAAGCTGACTCGATGACCGCGGCATAAGTGTTGAGCATACCGGCACCGGCTTCGTGATAAAAATACTTTGGCAGCGGTGTCGCAGTGCGGGATAGAATGTCTTTTATCTCGGCGGGCTTCAGGTTCGGATTCGCCTCCAGCATCAGGGCAACCGCACCCGCAACTTGCGGCGCGGAAAAGGACGTCCCGCTGGCGGTCGTGTAATATGGCAATTCCGTCGGCGAGAGACGCTGCGTGTCTGCACCGGCAAATCCCGCAGTTCCGGTAACCGTTCCAATGTTCCTTAGACTCGCAATGTTAACTCCGGGAGCGACAAGCGACGGATGCTGAAGCTCGTCGCCAAAATTTCCACGCGAAGAGAACGGCGCAAGTGTTCCATTCTCATCGGTTGCACCGACCGAGACAACCCACGGTGCAGCGGCGTACGGATTCAACGTCCCGTTTCCCGCACCAGTGTTACCTGCTGAAAAAACGACCGTGATGCCTGCATCGGCCAGCATCTTCGTCGCGACATTTACCGGATCATTCGGATCAAAAAGCGTGTTCGCTGAGAAGCTGCAGTTTACGACGCGAACGCCAAAGGTCGCGCCTTTTTGAAGCAAATAATCGAATCCGGATAGAACATTTGTCAGGTCCACGTCACCGGCACTCAATCCTAATAACTTCGCATTCGGAGCAACGCCGGCAAACTTCCCGTTCGAGCTCGCTCCGGTTCCTGCGACGATCCCGGAAACAAAAGTTCCGTGACCGCCGTTGAGGTCGGTATTTGGAAGCCCTTCGACCGGTGCCGGATACACGAATCCTATCGGCAAGCTTTGCGTATCAACGAGTCGCACATTCTGTACAAGCTTGCCCGCGAGGTCCGGATGCGATCCGTTTATTCCCGTATCCAAAACAGCAACGGTAATGTTGCGGCCGGTTACTGGTACGCCGGCGTTCTCTGCACGTAATTCAGCATCGCCCGCGACACGCTGAACGCCGGTTCTATTAAAATAAGGATCCGAATCGAAATTGAGCGTTCTGTTTCCGTAGATCGAACGCACGGACGACAAACGCGAGATCGCGGCGATCTGCTGGCGGGTGCCCGAAACATAGACAAACGGCAGCGAATGGAAACGTGTGCCGCCAAGTATGCCGACCTGGCGAAGCTGAGCAAAGTCACCATCGGTAAGTGCACGATGATATACGACGACCGCGTTGATCGTGCTGTCATCGGTCGCGTTATTCAGCGCTATCGCGAGTTCGGGATCAATGCTCTGCAAACCATTTTGCGCGTCGGCACCTGTCAACGTAATACCGTCCGCGCCCGTAAGGGTGATCCCGTCGGCTCCGGTTAGCGTAATGCCGTCGGCGCCGGTTAGGGTAATTCCGTCTGCTCCCGTGAGCGTAATTCCGCTGGGGTTCGTGTGATCGAAAACAATGCCCGAAGTTCCAAAACCCGTGATCGAATCTGCTCCGGTCAACGTTATCCCGTCTGCACCCGTGAGCGTGATCCCGTCCGCCTTGATCAGACCGATGCCGTCAGCACCGGTGAGCGTGATCCCGTTCATGCCGACGCGAGCAGCGCCGTCGGCGCCCGTCAACGTGATGCCGTCCGCCCCTGTCAGCGTTATTCCGTCAGCGCCCGTAAGCGTAATTCCGTCCGGACGACGGATCACGACGGAGTCCGCCCGATATTGCGTTCCGTCGGCGCCGGTCAAAGTTATCCCGTCGGCTCCGGTTAGCGTAATGCCGTCGGCGCCGGTTAATGTGATGCCGTCCGCACCTGTAAGCGTGATCCCGTTGGGCCCAGTATAGGTAGAACCGTCGGCGCCCGTTAGCGTGATGCCATCAGCGTTGGTGAGTGGAATTCCGTCGGCGCCGGTAAGAGTAATTCCGTTTGCCGAGTAGTTTAGGATCCCGTCGGCACCGGTCAAAGTGATGCCGTCTGCCCCGGTGAGAGTTATTCCGTCCGCCCCCGTCAATGTAATCCCGTTTGATCGAACGAAGTTGAGCCCCGCGAACACCGGATTCACGTAAAAGATAAATGACAAAAGCAGGGCTACGAACTTTTTCATTCGCTTGGGGTCGTACTCAAATAACACACGAGGGAGTGAAACGCTTCGCGACTTTTCGCAAAGCGTACCAAATGGGTACACAAATTGTTTCGGGGGCACTAAAATCATAACCCATACGGCGATCCAGGGCAACTTTTATGCCTAGTTCTGAATGGCGTTATTGAACTGGACATTGAAGGTTACGCCTTTTTCGATTCTCAGATCTTTACGTTGGGATGAGAACGATGTCGAGCCTGACGCCGATCCACCCATCGATTGAGATATTTGTATCCCGTTTACGGTTTGGCCAACGCTTCCGACCGTATCCCCAGCCGTTCGAGTTACGCCATTGACCACATTTCCCGTGGTCTGTGTTACGCCGCCTACGACGTTGCCGGCTGTTTGGGTCGTCGTATTCACGACTCCGCCAACCGTGTTACCCACACCGCCCAACAGTCCGCCGCCGCCTGAATTGCTGCTTCGTTGTGCCGAAGCGCTCGAGCCGGACATTAAGCCGGTATCCGCAAAGGCATCAGAGTCGCCGGCGCCGGATGTCGAACGCAAGCCGGTCATCGATAGGATCGAAATGCTGATCGGGGCGTTCAAATTCTTGCCCTCGATACGGTCGAAGAGCATTCCGATACGCGATTGAGCATTGTCTTTCGTTTTTTGCTGGATTTCCGTGATCCGGCCTACCAGCGTCGTTCCTTTGGCTACAACGGAGTCACCACTGGACTTGATCGTTTTTGAGGTCCTCAAAAGCACTTGATCGCCGACCTTAGATCGGCGAACGTCGAGTGAATTCATCAACTCCGCGTCCACTATCGTACCTGCTGCGATCATCTGTTTCGGGCCTTTGCTTACCGAGGCCTTTCCAGAAGCATTCCCCGACGTTTTGCTGCTGGATTCCACCTGTGCTGACGCCGAAAAAACGCCGAAAATCACTAACCCTGCGATCAACGTGATTGTTTTGAACATAAATGTACCCCCAAGTTTTCAACGATTTCCATATTAAGTACCCGCCCTTGAGAAATACTTGAGATAAGCTTCAAAATTTCGCACGAACGGGCAGGAAAAAAGAAAAATTCAAGTTTTTCTCAAGGTTCTTTATTTAATCTGTCAGCGTTATGACGATGTCTTTTCTTCCATTTGATTCGAGTGAGACGATCTCCGGCCCCGAAACCTTCCACATCGGTACGCGTTCGGAACCGGCGGTGAAATCTGTTTTACTACACGTTCCGCGTGAAAAACTTCGAATCCCAAGTTTTCGGGGCCTCGTAAAACGTCCCCGCATAGCGGAGTTGCTGAAAAATTCCGTAACACAGTTTCCGGCGACATTTGTCTGCGGACGTTCGGGCACCGGAAAAACCGCCTCCGTCGCATCGTTTGCCGCAAAGAATGGGCACGCAGCCTGGAATTCGCTCGAACCGCCGGACGTACACTGGACCTCGTTCGCAAACTCGACGCTCGCGGCGGTCCGCGGCTCGCGTTCCGGCCGAAAGAAGTTCGGCGCGGACGAACTAATTTCGCGGCCGGATATAAAAGACATCTCAAGATTTGTGGACATCTTATTTTCCCCTGATCGCAAACAACGCGACCTGCTCGTCTTCGATAATGTCCATTATGTTTTCGATACGCCTTGGTTTCGGGAATTCTTCGAGCTCCTTTTGCCGGCAATTCCGGAGTCGACGCACGTGATCTTCATTTCGCGAAGCAAACCGCCATTTCCGGTGTGGCGTATCCGCTCGAAGCAGTTCTTAAAGATCATCGATGAAAAGATCTTTGCGTTCGACGAAACAGAGACGGCAAAGCTTTTCGAGATGAACGGTTTCCCCGCGCGCCTGGCTCCGATCGCCTACCAAAACTGTTTCGGTAAAGTGGCACATATGCTCCGCTTTGCCGAAGCTTCCGCCGACGGAAAGTGAAGGCGGCGCCTGCTTAGTTCGCAAACTTTTGTTGTGAGATAATGGCCTCGCCAATTTCAAAAGAAATGCCGAGGCCAAAATTTTTCCTTCGTACAAAACTTTTGCCTCCGCGAGCCGGTTCCGACCTGCTCGAACGCCCTCGCCTTACCCGCAAGCTCGAAGAAAACCTTGATTCACCAGTAACGCTCGTAGCAGCCGATGCAGGTTGCGGCAAGACGACTTTGGTCGCGGGTTTCCTGCGTTCGCAAAACCGCCCATCGGTCTGGTATCAAATGGACCATACCGACGCCGATCCGGCCGCTTTTCTCACTTACATCGCGAGCGGTATTCGCGAGTTTGCACCGGATTTCGGCGAGACACTTGTTCCGTATCTCTCAGAGGCAGGCGAGGACCTTCTCGAGTTTCCCGAACGTGCTGCCGATCTGCTGATCAACGAGATCCTCGAATCTATCGAGCAGCCGTTCATCTTGGTCCTTGACGATTACCATCACATCGGCCGCGAGACGATCGTGCATCGTCTGGTCGACAGGCTTATCCAATATTCATCCGAGCTTGTTCATCTGATGATCACCACACGCGATCTGCCGCCGCTCGCGATAATGAAACGAAGGATGCAGGCCTCGGCCCTGGTTGTCACTCGCGACGATCTTCTCTTCACCGACGACGAGGTGAAGGAATTATTTCGATCGACTTTAAATGTCGATTTCGGCGACGAAGAGCTGGCCGAATACCGCAAGCGAACGCACGGCTGGATAACGGCTCTTCAGCTTGTGCGGCAGGTCGCTGAACAAGACCTTCACTCGCCGGCCGCGAAGAAGCTCGACCTGCTCGACGCACTTCGCCAGTCAGAAAAAGACATCTTTGATTACTTCGCCGAAGAGGTTTTCTCCCGCGAGCCCGATGCAACGCAGAAGCTCCTGGTGTACCTTTCCCTGCTCGACACGATGCCGCTGGATGACTGCAGCATGTTGTTTCCCGATCTGCGGTGTTCGGCGCTCTTGCCGTCGCTTTCGCAGAATAATGTGTTTCTCACGGCGGCCGGTGACGCTTCTCGATCAGAGGAATACAGGTTTCATCCGCTGTTTCGCGATTTCCTTCGGCGGCGATTGCGTTCCGAGATCGGTCGAGGTGCCGTTGCTCTCGAACTCGCACGCATTGCCGACAGTTATCTGTCGAGCGGCCACTGGGAAAAGGCGATCCCATTCCTGCTCGACGCCGAAAAATTTGACGACGCCGCGTCTTTGATCGCCGAACACGGTGAAGATTGGCTCGCTGCCGGAGCGAACGAAACCCTTCGCATCTACGCCGAACAAATTCCCGCCGGGACGCTTGAAAAACATCCTCGTGCGTTGCTGCATCTTGCCGAGGTGTCGCGGATACAGGGCGAAACCGAACGCTCCGGCACGCTGCTTCGTGCCGCCGTACGTTCGCTTCGCGATCAAAACAGTCCGACGGACGAGGCCGAGGCGCTGCATTCGCTCGCAAGCCTTGCGCGCCGCCGCGGAAAGATCGACGAAGCTCTTGAACTCCTTTCGAAGGCAGAGAAGCTGGTTCCCGAAACAAGCGAGACGGCGGTGAAATGCGCTAACACGCGCGGCCTTTGCCTGATCAACGAAGGCAAATGGGCCGAAGCCGAACAGCAATTCCGTTTTGCTCTCGAGCTTGCCGAACAGCAGGCGAACCAGAAATACATCCGCCTGATCACCCACAACCTCGCTCTTCCGGCAGGCTTTCGCGGCGATTTCGGTGCGGCACTCGGGTGGTTTCGTCGGATATTTCGCGACGCCGCTGACGACCGTCCACTGCCGCAGGAAGCGATCGGCCACCTCAACGTCTCGCGGCTTCATCTATACCGCGGCGAGTTGGCCGATGCCGAAAAACATCTCGAGCGCTCGCTAGAGCTCTGCCAGCTTTTCGGCCTTCGCTCGCTGCTTGCCGAAGTCTTCGAGGCCTACGGCAATTTCTACCGCGAAAGCGGTGATATGCCGCACGCTGAGGAATATTACGAGCGTTCGCTCAAGGCCTACGAAGATGCCGAGGTCGACATCGCGTCGCGCGAGCTCAACGAAGAACGCGCCCGTTTTTACCTGCTGCAGGGCGACACAAAACGCGCCCGTTCGCTGATAAACAAACTGATCACGCAACGCGAATCCCAGGGCAACACGCTCGGGCTGAACACCGCACGGCTTTGTCTCGCCCACATCGATCTCGCCGAAAACAAGACCGACGGTTTGCCCGAACGCATTCAAACCCTGATCGACCAGTTTCAGGAGGGCAATCATTATTACGACGAATGCCTCGCGTCGATGTTGATGGCCGAGGCGTTGTTCGATCCGGATAAGCCGACCGAAGCTCGCCCTTACATCGACCGAGTCCTCGACCTCTCTGCCCGCTTCGATTACGACTACTGGCTTCGGCAGCAGATACGCCGTCGGCCGGACATCTTCAAGACCGAAGAGATCGCCGAACGCCTGCCCTTCGACCTGACCGAGGAACTTACCGCCGTTCCCGAAAAAGCGACGTCGCCTGCAGTTGTTTCAGAAGCCGCGGGGCCGATCACCGACCTGACCGTCAATGTCCTCGGCCCGGTGCAGATCTTTCGCGACCCGTCGAAGCCGTTCGCGCCTGACGCGTGGACCACGCGGCGCTCGCGCGACATCTTCTGTTACATCGCGACGAGCAAGAATCGCCGTGTCGCAAAGGACGTTCTGATCGATACCTTCTGGCCCGAGGAAGACCCTGCGATCATCGAAAAGAATTTCCACCCTACCATCTCGCACATCCGCAAGGCACTGAACAGCCGGCAGCCGTTCAAGCAGAATTTCATCGTCTTTCGCGACGGTGCGTACCAGCTCAACCCCGAGCTGACGTTCATGGTCGACGCCGAAGAATTCGACCGCAGCTTCGCCGACGCCGAACTGGCGAAACGCGAGAAGGACAACGACAGCCTCCGCGCCTCGCTCGAATCCGCCCACGCAGTTTATCGCGGCGAATTCATGGAAGGCATCTACGAAGACTGGGCCGAAGAGCGGCGAAATTTCTACTCCGAGCAGTTCGGCCGCGTCACGTCGGCGCTTG
>QHXS01000011.1:11850-12348 GCA_003223975.1 Acidobacteriota bacterium | reverse complement strand
ATGAAGGCGGAAATAAATGGCTGGGACGCGCCGCTTGGGCGGCAGCCGCGGTGTTCCTGATCTCGACTTTGGTATTCGCGGCGATGTACTTCAGGCGGGAAGTTCCCCACAGCCAGACGATGCGCTTCGCGATCGCTCCGCCGGAAAAGGCATCGTTCAGCGGAGCTTTCGCGCTCTCGCCGGATGGCCAAAAGATCGCGTATGTCGCTCAGGGCTCGTCGTCCGGCGATGCATCGCTGTGGGTCCGGCCATTTACAGCGGTAGACGCAAAACAACTGCCGGGAACCGACGGCGCCGCGTTCCCCTTCTGGTCGCCCGACGGCCGATGGATCGGATTCTTTGCGGGCGGCAAGCTTCGAAAGATCGACCCCGCCGGCGGGCCGGCACAGACAGTTGCCGATGCCTCTGCAGATCCGCGGGGCGGGACCTGGACGCCCGACGGAACGATCGTCTATTCACCAGGCACCACGTCGCCCTTGATGCGAGTCGCTGCATCCG
>QHXS01000011.1:0-11791 GCA_003223975.1 Acidobacteriota bacterium | reverse complement strand
CTGACGGAAAGCACTTCCTTTACTTCGGACGCGGCGGTACGGAAGAAAAGCAGGGCATCTATGCCGGATCCACCGACGCCGCAGAATCTGTATTCGTGGTCGCCACGTCCGTAGTCGGAAGCTATACCGAGGCCAACGGCGTCGGCTACCTGCTGTTCATTCGAGAAGGCACATTGATGTTCCAACCTTTCGACGCCGGAAAGTTGGCGCTCTCCGGTGAGGCAACGCCGCTTGTAGAAAGCATTCTTTCGTTTCCTGGCGAAGTGGGCCCGACCGCTTTCTCGGCTTTCTCCGCGTCCGGAGGGAACCTAATCTATCGCACCGGCGATCAGCAGACGATCCGGATGACGTGGTACGACCGTTCGGGGAAATTGCTGGAAACTGTCGGCGAGCCAAGCGGTTATCACGAGCCAATGTTGTCGAAAGACGACACCAAGCTGATCTTCGGGAAAAGCGACGGCAGCACGCCGCAGGATATTTATTTACACGATTTCTCGCGCGGAAATACGACGAGGCTGACGTTCGATCCGACATCCGACTCCACTGCCGTCTTCTCGCCCGACGAAACACAAGTTCTATTTTGCTCAACGCGCGCAGGAAAGGAAGGGTTTTTCCGAAGATCGGCAAGCGGTGCCGGGGGTGAAGAACTAGTAATTAACTTTGAAACGGCTTCGTATCCGGATAGCTGGTCACATGACGGCAAGTACCTTTTATATGAATCGAATGGGGGCGGAAAGACAAAGGTCGATCTATGGGTGCTGCCAATGACTGGCGAACCGGTGCCGTTTCCTTACCTTGAATCTCCGTTTGAAGAAGCCCACGCTCAGTTTTCGCCCGACGGCAAATGGGTCGCGTACACATCGAACGAATCCGGTCGATCTGAGGTCTATGTCCAGAGCTTTCCTGTCGGCGGCGGCAAGTGGCAGATCTCGACCGCAGGCGGCGACCAACCGCAGTGGCGAAGCGACGGGAAAGAGCTTTTCTTCATGGCTCCCGATCGCAACATATTGTCCGTTGCGCTCGACGGGAGCGCGACTCTGGCGATCGGCCGGCCAACGGTCGTATTTCAAACGGCCACGCCTCTCGTAGGCATAACCGATGACAGGAACACTTATGTCGCTTCAAAAGATGGGCAGCGATTTCTGGTGAATACTCTGGCCGACACGACGAATCTGCAGCCGCTGACCCTGGTCCTTAACTGGGCCGGCGAGATTAAGAAATAGCAAGGTTATGAAACGATGCCCCGAATGCGGCCGTGAATACGACAGCTCAATGATGTTCTGTCTCGATGACGGAGCCGAACTGCTCTACGGCCCGGCGTCAGAGTCATCGACGGCGATACTGCATTCGACTACCGATCCTGCCGAAGCCCCGACTCGCACTCAGATCGATACAACGGAACGGACGCCAGATACTACAAATCCAATCTCGATCGCGTCGCGAAGGAATTCGATGGTCGCGGTCGTGATCGGCATTTTGCTTGTTAGCGCGCTCGGCATTGGCAGCTACTGGTTCTATGGCCGCGGCGGGGCAAAGCAGATCGAGTCGATCGCCGTGATGCCCTTTGTAAACGAAAGCGGAAACTCGGAGATCGAGTACCTTTCGGACGGGATAACCGAGACGCTGATCGGCAGCTTGTCCCAATTGCCGAATCTTGGCGTAAAGTCGCGTTCGATGGTATTTCACTACAAGGGTCAGACTGCTGACCTGCAAAAGTTGGGACGAGATCTGGACGTGCAGGCGATCCTCACCGGCCGCGTCATCCAGCGTGGCGAGCAATTGACGTTGAGCCTGGAATTGGCGGATGCACAGACCGGGAACGCGATCTGGAACCGGCGGTATGACCGCAAGCTGACAGACATTGTTGCCCTGCAAAAAGAAATTGCCCGCGATGTTTCTGATAAATTGCGGGTCAAATTGTCTTCGCCGGACGAGCAAAAGCTTACGAAAAGCTATACCGAAAACGCGGAGGCCTATCACTTGTATTTGAAAGGAGCGTTTTACTGGAACAAACAAACCGAGAGCGCTTACAAGGAAGCCATTACATATTTTAATCAGGCGATCGAAAAAGATCCGAATTACGCTCTGGCGTACGCAGGTTTGGCCAATGCAAATGTCGCACTCGGAATTGATTACGTGAGGCCGAAAGAGGCGTTTCCGGTCGCGAAACTTTACGCGCAGAAGGCGCTCGATCTCGCACCTGAGCTTGCCGAGGCACATGCGGCCATGGGGTCGATCAATTTCTTTTACGATTGGGATTGGGCCGCAGCGGACCGCGAACTTAAACATGTTATCGAGCTTGATCCGGAATCCGCCGAGCCGTACGCCTGCACGCTTCACTATTTGGACTCGGCGGGCCGGCCCGATGATGCCGTCGCTGAGGTAAGGCGAATCGCCGCTCAACATCCCACCTCGATCACCCTGAATGCCGAGATCGGGTGCTCGTCATACTACGCCCACCGATATGACGAGGCTATAGCCGATCTTCAGAACACTATCGAGATGGACCCCAGTTTTTGGAACGCATACTACAATCTGGGGCGCTCATACGGCCAGAAGAAAATGTATAAGGAGGCGTTGGACGCGCTTACAAAAGCAAGCACACTTTCGAACGATACGCTTTTTGTGATCGCGGAATTAGGATACGCAAACGCGGCATCCGGCAACAAGGCTGCCGCTATGGAAGCCCTGCATCGCCTGGAAGATGTCGGAGCCGGCAGGTACGTCGACTCATATTTGAAAGCCATTATTTATAGCGGCCTGGGCGACAAGGAAAAAACGTTGTCCGAATTGGAAAAGGCTTTCCAGAATCGCTCGACATGGTTAATATGGGCAAGAGTCGAGCCTAAATTCGACAGCTTGCACAACGACCGGCGTTTTCAGGATATATTGCAGCGAATGAATCTCCCGGCCGTGTGAATATGAAAAGATGCCCGGAATGCAGGCGAGACTATACCGATGAGACATTGAACTTTTGTCTCGATGATGGAGCCGCGCTTCTCGACGGTCCCGCGTCGGCTGATGATCCGGTAACCGCGCTAATGCCCGAGGGAATCTCGTCCGCGGGCAAGACGACCGCCGAACGGGAAACGAAGATCTACACGAGCGGCGATTACATTTCGAAAGAGATAAAGCGTCACAAGTTTGCGACCGGTTTGGTCGCGGCGGTCGCGGCGGTAGTGCTCGGAGGTTTTGGTTATGGAGCTTATCGATTCTTTGTCGATTCACGACCCAAGGAACCGATCAGGAGTGCAAGCGTCCAGACACAGCGGCTAACGGGCGATGGCAAGACGCGCGGAACGGAGATCTCGCCTGATGGGAAGTTTCTGGCTTATGTCAGGACTGACGGTGGCGACCGGTCGATATGGATCAAGCAGATACAGACGAACAGCAATATTCAGATCCTCAAGTCAGGCGATGTGATCGAGTTCGCGGGTAACGGACTGGTTTTCTCACCCGACGGCAATTTTTTGTACTTTGGTGCCCGAAGCGGATCTGGAGAGTCCCCATCTATATATCGTGTTCCGACGCTGGGAGGAACGCCCACTCGAATTTTGACCAACGCGAATGTGGTCCAGTTCTCACCCGACGGACGACAGGTCAGTTTTGGCCGATTTGATATCGCTACGAATGAATTGTCCGTGTTCGTCGCTAACGCGGATGGCACAAATGAGAGAAAGATCGCATCACGATCAGGCGTGCAGTGGTTTGGCGGCGTGCCCGCGTGGTCTCCGGACGGCAAGATGATCGCGACGGTCGCGGGCGATGACTCGCAGGACCCGAATCCGAACAATGTCTTCATGCTGATACCTGTCGATGGCGGCGAGCCGAGGCAGTTAGGTTCAGAATGGGCGAGTATCGAAGATCTGGTCTGGCATCCAAGCGGTGACTCACTAATTGCAGTCGCCAACGATACTGCCATGAGCCCGCCCCAAATATGGGAGATCGCTTATCCCTCGGGCACGGCGCGCCGGCTGACCAACAACCTTAATGGCCACGGGTCTGTTTCGATCACTGCGGATGGTAAGTCGATCGTTACCGGCGAGATCTATGCCCGGACTGCTGTGTGGGTGTCTCCCGATCTCAAGCCTGAGAACGCAAAACAGGTGATGCCGGCGACGGGCGACACGTGGGGCATCTCATGGACACCAGACAACAGGATCGTCTATGTGTCCGACCTGACCGGCGAGGCCGAGATCTGGATCATGGACGCCGACGGTGCGAACGCAAAACCGCTTACAAACGACAAGATATTCAAGACGACACCGGTCGTTTCGCCGGATGGGCGTTACATCGTATTTACGAGCAATACTGGCGGCGGACAACTGTACCGGATCGATATCAACGGCGGCAATCCGAAGATCCTGGTCACTGGTTCCGGAACGGACAATCCGGACGTCTCGCTGGACAGCAAATGGGTGATCTTTTCTACATACAGTGGTGGATTTCAGCACATCATGCGAGTGCCGATCGAGGGTGGCGAACCTCAGGCGCTGACCGACTACCATTCCACAGAGCCTCGCTACTCGCGCGACGGGACGCGGTTTGCATGCTTCGTCCCGAATGAAAAGACTCAGGAGTGGACGCGGATCGCGATAGTTCCAGCAGACGGCGGGCCCACGGTAAAAGTATTTGACGTTCCGACAAACGTAAATAGCGGACGCGGCCCAATTTGGACACCGGATGATAAAGGCATCACTGTGGTCGTTGCACCCGGCGAACTCCAGAACCTGTGGCTGCAGCCCGTCGATGGCGGCCCGGGTAAAATGATGACCAATTTCGGGCTGCCTGGTGTCGCCCGCCGCGAATATTCCCGTGACGGTAAACGTATCGCAATAGTCCGCGGCGAAGGCTTTGGTAACGCGATCATGATCACTGACTTTCGCTAGCAGAGCGATTTTCACGATACATTTTGGATCAATGTACGTTTGTGTCGAGTGATGCTCTGCACTAGAATCCTTCACGAGCAGTTTCACAAAGAAATGAAGAGACTCTTACTCATGCGGCACGCGAAATCGAGCTGGGACGACCAAGACCTGGCCGATTTCGACCGTCCGCTGAATGATCGCGGGCTGGCCGCCGCTCCTTTCATGGGCGAGCTTATCGCCGGCCGCGGGCTAGCGCCCGACGAGATCGTTTCTTCGCCCGCAAAACGTGCCGTCCACACGGCGACACTATTCAAAGACAGCGGCGGATTTGAGGCCCCGATCAGGCTCGAAGAGCGAATATATGAGGCCGGTCCGCAGACGCTTAAACAAGTGGCCGCAGAATTTCGGGACGAGTTCGACGTCGTAATGATGGTCGGACACAACCCCGGTTTCGAAGGTTTCGTTTCATATCTCACCGGAAAGCACGAATCGATGCCGACCGCGGCTGTTGCTGTTATCGACCTGAATATCGACAATTGGTCGGACGTAAAAAACGGCGATGGGGATCTGATCGAACTGATCCGCCCCAAAGAACAAGCCCGTAACAATTAACATTTCGTTAACCGCGATTTAATGCCCGCGTAAGCTTTGGTCCCTAAACTGTCGCAAACCGCTCCGAAATTGAATAAAATTTCATTACAGCCCAAAGTTTATGCAGGAAAGCATCTTGATCATTGAGGACGATGCGGACATCGCCGAAAGTCTTCATTACAACTTCAAACGCGAGGGCTTTCGCACAAGCATTGCCGAGTCGGGCGAGAAAGGTCTGCGAATCGCGTTGGATGAAAAAACCACGCCGTCGCTTATCATTCTCGACCTTATGCTGCCGGGCATGAGCGGTATGGAGCTTTGCCGCCGCCTGCGTCGTGAAACGATGACCGAAAAGACGCCGGTCATAATGTTAACTGCCAAAGCCGCCGAAACAGACAAGATCGCGGGACTCGACACCGGGGCCGACGATTACATCGTAAAGCCGTTCTCGGTAAAGGAAGTGATAGCACGCGTGCGAGCTGTGCTGCGACGCAGCGAAAAAGAAGCGTCGCCAAAATATGAGGACGCGCGCATAAAGGTCGATTTCGAAGATATTCGGCTTTCGTGCGACGGCGAGAGCGTAAAGCTCACGAGAAAGGAATTTGCATTGCTCGAACACCTGATCAAGAATCTGGGACGCGTCGCAACACGCCAACAACTCTTGGACAACGTCTGGGGCTACAGCTACTTTGGTGATACGCGTACGCTAGACGTGCATATACGCCGTCTTCGGCAGAAAATGGCGGAATGCGGTGGATCCATTGAAACGGTGGTCGGCGTGGGTTACAGATTTACAGGTTATAAATGATCGCAACCGATATCCTTGAAAAAATGGCAGAGTCCGGAGCCGATACCAGCGGTCTGCTCACCACCGTCATCAATGCGCTGCGCGAGCCGGTACTGATCGTTGAAAAAAGTACGCGGATAATCGCAGCAAACAGCGCCGCGAGGAACGTGTTCCGCCGCGGCATCGGCGATATTGAACGGCGCCGGCTATCGGAAGTGATCCGAGACCTCGATCTGCACGCCGCCGTGCTTCGTTCGCTCCAACATGCCAACGCATCTGAAACGCAATTGGAACTGCTCGGCACCGACCCGCGAAATTTCGATACGTCGGTCTCGCCGCTCGTATTAAACGACGAGCCGCACGCGATGGTCGTGTTCTACGACATCACGCGACTCGAACGCCTTGAGCGCGTGCGACAGGAATTCTTGTCGAACATCTCGCACGAGCTTCGAACGCCACTCACGTCGATACTTGCATTCGTCGAAACTCTGGAGGACGGCGCGATAGATGATAAAGACAATAACCGTCATTTTCTGAACGTGATCCGTCGAAACGCGGAGCGGATGAACGCGTTGATCGCTGACATACTCGAGCTTTCTTTAATAGAAAGCGGCAAGGTGTCGATAGAAAAACGGCCCCTTCGCGTGGCGGCGATCGTCGACGACATATTTACGAACCTATCTTCGAAGTCTGTTACCCGCGGCATAGCTTTACGAAACCATATTGCTGCGGACGCGATCGCTATTGCAGACCCAACGCGTCTTGAGCAAATGCTCACGAACCTAATTGACAACGCGATCAAGTTCAATCGACAGGACGGATCGGTAACCGTCGATCTTCAGGCCGGCGAGACGAGGACGATCATTACCGTTGCCGACACAGGCGAAGGCATCCTTCCTGAGCATCAGCACCGCATCTTCGAACGTTTTTTCCGCGCCGACCGCAGCCGCGCCCGCGAGGTCGGTGGCACCGGCCTCGGCCTTGCGATCGTAAAACACCTTGCGAGGCTGCACGGCGGCGAGGTCTCGGTGATTTCCCGGCTCACGGACGGCACCGTCTTTTCAGTGGAATTACCCGCAGAACAAGGCGTTTCGCCGCGATGAATATTTATCGCCGCCGGTCACGGATCTGTGCTATCCTGTACACATATTGACAACAGTTTTGTCGAAAAGATCGGTCGAATGGAATTCGCCTCACACCGCTTTTTTCTCACAGGTTTTCAGGGAGAAAAAAAAGTATGCCGCTTCGAATCGGGCAGAAGGTCGCGTATCCCAGTCAGGGTGTTTGCAAGGTTGAACAGATCGAACGAAGGGTCGTAGGCTCGGCGTCGATGCAGTTCTATTCGCTGCGTGTGCTGAATGACAACTCGACGATATTTGTCCCGCTGGAGAATGCAGACAGCGTCGGCATTCGCCCGGTCATAACCCAAATTCAGTGTAAGAATCTCATCTCTAAGCTGTCCGCCGATTTCGAATTTGTCTCGAATGAATGGAAAACGCGCTCGAAGTGCTTTGCCGAACAACTCCAGTCGGGAGATGTTTTCGAGGCCGCAGACGTTCTGAAAAAACTCGCCTTTCTCAGCCGCGAGAAAAAGCTTTCCTTCCGCGAACAGAACCTATTGGAAAAAGCCAAGTTCCTCATCATTTCCGAGATCTCTAATGCCGAAAAGGGGAATGAACTGGAATTAAGGGCCGAGATCGAGAGGCTTGTCGAGATCGCATGCGACCGCCACACTCACTTCCAACCAAAGGTCATGGTCGCCACCGTTCACTAAATTAATTCTTCGCGTAACTTGCCCGCACGACCGTCTTTATGTTCCCGCGCACATTGAAGTCGCCCTCTACCTCCAATTTCATCGGATCGCACGCCGCGACGAAGTCTTCGAGAATGACGTTTATAACGTGCTCGTGAAATATCTTTACGTTTCGGAAGGAATTGATATAAAGTTTGAGGCTTTTTAGTTCGATGCACCTCTCATTCGGAACGTATCGCAGATTGATGGTCCCGAAATCGGGAAAGTCCGAGAACGGACAGATGGCGGTGAATTCCGGCATCGAAAATTCGATCCATATCTCGTTGCCGGGAAACTCGTACGCGAATGAATCTAGCGGATAAAGGCCCATCTCGACGCGAGGCGTCGGTCGGATATCAAGTTGCTGCTGACTTTCAGGCTGCGGCCGCATTTGGTTCTGCATTACTTTTCTTTCGGCTCAAGCGGCGGGCCTCACCCAGGTTGTTGACGCCGATCGTTTTCAACTCAGCAAGCAACTCGACGAAGATCTTTGCCGTGGCGTGGGCATCTTCGGCGGCGCGGTGATGATTCTTAAGGTCGATCGAATAATAACGTGCCACGGTCTTCAACTTGTGGTTCTCGATCTCGGATATAAGTCCGCGCGAAAGTTGTACCGTGCACAACGAGGGATTGCCCAACCTGCTGTCTTCGTAGACGCGGCCGATCTCGTAATTTAGGAACGACATGTCGAAACGCGCATTGTGGGCGACGATGACGGATTCGCCAATGAAATCAAGCACGTTGTCCGCGATCTCGGCGAATTTCGGCGCCTCAGCGACCATCGCGTTGGAGATTCCTGTAAGCGAGATGATAAACGCCGGTATCGGCATCTCGGGATTAACAAGCGAATGAAAACTGTCGGTCACTTCACCGTTTCGCACTCGATAGGCACCGATCTCGGTTATACGCGACGGAGGCGGCTTAGCGCCGGTGGTCTCAAGGTCTACCACAACAAATTCGGCTTCGCTAAGCTCGATGTGATCGTGCCGACCATCGACAAGCTCGACGAGATCGTCACACATGGAAAATCGCTTATCGCGTTCGACAAGGTCCGAAACCAGCAAAAGTGCGATCGCCGGGTCAGGCCGCCGGATCTTCATCACGCGGTCAACGATGCGCACTGCAGACGCCTTGCCGCCGACAGCCTGCAGGTACTGAATCGTGTGTGCAATAAGCGTTGATTCGGAGACGAGATTTGGAAACCGCGACATTCTATGATTTATTCTATCGGGAAAATTTGATGCCGTAAAATACCTTATGGATTCGATACTAGACCATTTCAAATACTGCGACGCTCTTCTGGAAGGCCACTTCGAGCTTTCAAGCGGCCTTCACAGCCCGAACTATCTTCAGTGCGCCCTTGCACTTCAATATCCGGCTGACGCGTCGGGTTACGGCCGGTTGATCGCGGAAAAATTTGTTTCGCAAAATATCGACGCTGTCGCGTCGCCGGCGATCGGCGGGCTCGTGATCGGTTACACCGTGGCGCAAGCGCTCAATGTTCGATTCATCTGGACCGAGCGACAGAACGGCGAGATGAAGTTGCGTCGCGGTTTTAACGTTCGCAAGGGTGAGCGATTCCTGGTCGTAGAAGACGTTATCACGACCGGCGGTTCGACGCGCGAATGCATCGACGTCCTTTCGAACGCCGGCGCAAAAGTTGTCGGCGCGGCGTCGATCATTGACCGCTCTAACGGCACTGCCGATGTCGGCGTTCCCCGCATTTCGCTCGTTAACATTGACGTGCCAAGTTACAAGCCCGACGAATGTCCCCTTTGCGCCGCGGGTTCTACGGCGGTTAAACCTGGCAGCAGAACGCCCGCATGAACTATAAATTGCTAATTCAATACGACGGCACCGATTTTCACGGCTGGCAGGTGCAGGAAAACGACCGCACCATTCAGGGTGAGTTGGAACGAGTTATCGGCACGCTCGAAGACGCGGACGTTTCGGTCGTCGGTTCGGGCCGCACAGATGCAGGCGTTCATGCCGAAGGCCAGGTCGCAAATGTGCACCTGAACCGCAGTTTCACGCCGGGCAAATTGCGTGCAGCGATAAACGGAAACCTCTGGCGCGATATCCGCATCATGCAGGTAGAAAAAGCCGCGGACGAATTTCACGCGCGCTTTTCGGCGAGGCAAAAGACGTATGTTTATCGCATCGTCAACGCGCCGGTGATGTCGCCGTTTTGGCGGCGGTTCGCGCATCATGAAGCTCGGCCGCTCGATATTGCACGTATGACCGAGGCCGGACGCAAGCTGCTTGGCGACCACGATTTCACCGCCTTCGCATCTGCGAGGTCCGACGGCGAGAGTCGTGTGCGGAACATCTCAAACTGCACGCTCGAATCGATCTGGGACGCGCGTGCGCGAAGTTCGATACTGGAGTTTCGTATTACAGCGAACGGCTTTCTTCGGTACATGGTCCGCTCCATCATTGGTACGCTTTTAGAGGTCGGGCAAGGGGCAAAAGATTCTGATACAATTCACACGGCCTTGGTAACACGCGACCGTTCGCTTGCGGGTAAGACCGCTCCGGCCCACGGACTTTCGCTTTTTCAGGTCGATTACGATTGATCCCTATGCTCATTTATCATGTTGCTCTTCCCGGCGACTGGGAAAAATATTCCGGCCGCCCTTCGTACCAGACAGAGAGTCTGCAAACTGAAGGCTTTATACACTGCAGCTATCAGAATCAGCTTCCCGGCGTTTTGAAACGATATTATTCGGGCTTCGAAAAGGTGGTCATCCTGACGATCGAGACCGAAAAACTGAAATCGAAGCTGGTCGCCGAAACCTCGACGGGCGGTGAGGCCTTCCCGCATCTCTACGGACGACTCAATCATAATGCGGTGGTTAATGTCGAAGAACGCGAGCTTCAAACTCCGTCCGATTCGCTTTCCGACTTTGCATAAATGCACGAGCACTTTGCCGGAATTATCAAGCCGGGTTCTCGCGAAGCAAAACTGCTTGAGGCGATCGATGCCGCACGCCTGCCGCGGCATATAGCAGTGATAATGGACGGCAATGGACGCTGGGCGAAACAACGTGGAAAGCCGCGCATCTTCGGCCATCGCGCCGGAGCAGAATCCGTCCGTGCTTTGCTCGACACAACGACGCGTCTTGAGATCGAAGCATTAACGCTTTATGCTTTCTCGACCGAAAACTGGAAACGCCCAAAAGCTGAGGTCAGCGGCCTGATGTCTATGCTCAAGCGTTACATTCGCAGCGAGATGAAAGAGGTCAAGGCAAACAACATTCGCTTTCAGGCGATCGGCGACGTTTATGGATTGGCGCCCGACGTGCAAAAAGAGATCGCATGGGCGACCGAGCAAACTCGAGAAAATACAGGCACGCGATTGAACGTCGCGCTAAATTACGGCGGCCGAGCTGAAATAGTACATGCGGCGCGGCTTGCCTTTGCCGATATCGAACGCCGCAACGACGTGATCGACCATCTGACCGAAGCGGACATCGATCGCAATCTTTATACGTCGAATTTGCCCGAGGTTGATCTGCTTGTTCGAACCAGCGGCGAGATGCGTATTTCAAACTTCTTGTTGTGGCAGATCGCGTACGCCGAGATCGTCGTAACGCCGACGTTGTTTCCCGATTTCCGTCGGCCCGAGATCTTCGAAGCGATCATCGAATTCCAAAAACGCGACCGCCGCTTCGGTGATGTGAAAGCCAACTGAACCACAGAGACACAGAGAAAAGAAGGAGTTGGCAGCAAAGCAAAAACGATGATGATATG
>QHXS01000010.1 GCA_003223975.1 Acidobacteriota bacterium | reverse complement strand
ATCATAATTCTCGAATCATTATCTGAAGATCGGGAGGAATAAGAAAATGAAGCTCATTATCGTTTGTATCGCCCTAATGGTCCTTTCTTCGGTGTTTGCCGATCGGATGTATGCCCAGAACCTCGAAGACAATGACGACTATCAGGCATTTAGGAGTTGGGCGATCGACACCCGATATCCCGACCCGCTGCCAAACATGTTCAAGTTCTGCATCCAGTCTTACGACAAGATGATCGCAAGCGGTGTTTCGCCATCGACTCGTGTTCCGGAAGCTAAGATCGGCGACATTGAGTGGAAAGGTACGGTGCAGGAGATCAAGGAAAAATGGTGTGAGGCCGGCCTGAAAAAGACGACCGCCGACCTCGCCGCGCTTCACGCGCCGTATAAAGCCGCCCTAAAGGCAGACAAGCTGGACCTGGTCGTCGACGAGACGCACGGCGGCATTACTTCCTATGCAATGCCCGGCGGCAAATATACCGATGATCCAAAGCTGCTCGCGGCTGCTCTCGTGTGGTTCCTCGACATCGGCCCGCCAAGCAATGAATCGGAATATTGCGTCAACGGCGCGAAGCGTCACTCCGTACGTCGCTATTCATTTAACGCACAGCAAAAGCTCCTTGGCACCACGCAAAAAGAATTCTGCGGCGACCCGCCGGCCTCGGCCTACCGCTAATAGACGTCGCCGAGATTTATCCGGGAAGTTTATGAGCGATACCACCACATTGATCACCGCTTTGGAGACGGCCCCCGGCGTGATCATTCCCATGATCCGAGAGGTTCCGGCCCAGATCCTAAAGCGTCGTCCGAGCCCTGCAAAATGGTCGGCGTACGAGCACGCCGTTCACCTGTCTCAGTCCGACGCTCTGGTTCGCGACCGGCTCGATCTGATCTTGTCTTCACCGGCGCCTTATATTAAGTCGTCGCAACCTACTGCCGAAGAGGAAGAAGGCTCGATGCTTGAGATAGATCTCGACGAAAGTCTAGAACGATATGCACATGAGCGAACTGCCCTTGTCGAAAGACTGCGAAAGCTGTCGCCCGAGGTTTGGCAGAAAACGGCCGAGCACGAAGCGTTCGATCACTATTCGGTATGGATCATGTTCCGGCATCTGCTAAATCATGAGATGCTCCATGCCTATCGGATCGAAGAGCTGCTGCTCAAGAAGGATTGGGATTAGACATGGACGATCCGACGCAGGTTCTCGCGGCTGAGACCGAAGCGATAAGCGAAGCATACGCAGCACTCAACCGAAACGATATCGAGGGGTTCGTCAAGAACTTTGACCCGCAGATCGAGCGGATCGAATTCGAGGGATCGCCGACCGCCGGGACCTATCACGGACTCGAAGCCGTAAAGGAACACGTCACAAAAGGCCGCTCGACCTGGGCCGAAGGAGGCTGCGAGCCGGAACGGTTCATTGTCGCCGGCGATCAGGTCGTTGTGCTGACGCATGTTCGAGTAAGATTAAAAGGCCACACCGACTGGCTCGAAGGTCGCACCGGCGACGTCTTCACTTTCCGTAACGGCAAGGTCATTCAGTTCCGCACGTTCGCCGAAGGCCAGCAGGCTCTCGAATGGGCTGGAGCGGAAGACCGGTAGGAGATTATTATGCTACGAATCGTTTTGGGCGTTATTGCCGGCTTTATTTCATGGCTGATCGTTTGGTTCGTAAGCGAGAAGGGCCTGTCAGCCATTTGGCCGGCGTTCGGCGTTCATCAAAAAACGTTTGAAGAGGCTATAAAAAATGGCGGGGAGTTTACGGCAAACTCCACTATGCTGCTCACGCATATTGTCATCGGTTCGATCGTTTCGATAATGGCCGGAGCCCTGGCGGCCCTAATCGCGGGTAAAGATACATATGCTCCGCTTATCGTCGGCTGTCTACTACTGGCAATGGCTATTGCGAAGGCCGCCATGTCGTGGCCACTTGTCCCCATCTGGTACCACGTTATCTTTACGGCGATCCTGCTTCCAATGGCGATCGTAGGCGGTAAGCTAATAGCCAACAGTTAGGAAAAATCTCGTCTGAAAATTCGGACCCTATTTCGATCCTCAAGAATTAAGAAAAAATCTTTACGAAACCGTTCGGTTGCACTTGACATATGCAACCGTTTGGTTGCATACTTTTGTTCAAAGTCATGAAACGAGATATTTTCCAGGCCATCGCTGATCCGACAAGGCGGGCGATCATTGCCTTAATTGCATTGCAGGCCATGACGCCGACTGCGATCGCGGAGCATTTCGATACCACGAGGCAAGCCGTCTCAAAACATCTGAGAATCCTGACGGAATGCGAACTTGCACGCCAGGAACAAAAGGGTCGGGAAATTTTCTATTCCCTGGAGATCGAAAAAATGAAAGAGATCGATGAATGGTTAGAGCAATACAGAAAGATCTGGGAGACGCGTTTCGAGCAGCTCGGCGAAGTGCTGGAGGTAATGAAAAAACAGAAAAGTGAGGAATGAATATGGAATTTATTGTTGATAAAGAAACGAAGACCGTTTCGATCACCAAAGAGTTTGAGGCGAGCCGCGACTTGGTTTGGGACGCGTACACCAAGCCGGAACTTCTCGACCAATGGTGGGCACCAAAACCGTTGACTTCGAGAACGAAGGAAATGGATTTCAAGGTCGGCGGCAAGCGTTTCTACGCGATGGTCACGCCTGAAGGACAGGAGCGTTGGGTCCTGCAGCAGTATAAGTCCATCACGCCTAAATCGAATTTCACGCTCTTCAACGCTTTCGCGGACGAGAATGAAAACCTCGAACTACCAGGCTCCGATTGGGACCTCAGTTTCAGCGAGCAAGACGGAACGACAAAGGTCAGCATCTCTATTTACAACGAGTCGCTGGAACGCTTGGAAAGGATGATCGAATTCGGCTTCCGCGAGGGAACTGAGGCGCAACTAAAAAACCTGGAAGATCTGCTTGCGAATCTACAGGAGCCAAACACATCCTTGCAGGAGC
Source organism: Acidobacteriota bacterium (assembly GCA_003223975.1). GTDB lineage: Bacteria > Acidobacteriota > Blastocatellia > Pyrinomonadales > Pyrinomonadaceae > OLB17. The sequence continues at coordinate 8,858 of QHXS01000010.1, read as the reverse complement.
CAAACACATGAGAAAATTAACAGCATGCGAATTTATCACGATTGATGGCGTCATACAGAACGAGGAAAATGACGGCGACGGCTTCAAGCACGGCGGATGGTTTTTCCCTTACGCGGACGAGGCGTCCGGAGCTGTAATACAAGAGCGGCTGGCAAAGCCGGTAGATCTGCTGTTGGGCCGCAAGACATTTGAGGGTTGGGAAACATATTGGCCGACGCACTCGAACTTCTGGCCAAACGTCATGACTGCGACCAAGTACGTCGCCTCCAACACACGCAACTCAAGCGATTGGCAGCCAAGCGTATTCTTGAGCGGCGACCTCGCGGGAAGAGTTAGCGAGTTAAAACAAACTGATGGACCGGACATTCACGTCTTTGGAAGCGCGAACATGCTGCAGACGCTCTTCAAAGCCGACCTCGTCGACGCTTTGGAGCTCATGACGATCCCCGTCACGCTTGGTCAGGGCAAACGCCTTTTCCAGGACGGCTCGATCCCCGCGGCGTTCAAGGTGACGACCTCTCAAATCGCCCCAAAAGGGATCATCAGCGCCACCTACGAACGCGACGGCGATGTAAAGAGTGGGTCACCTCAGATCGAAGAGGACGATGAACGTTGAAGAACAGATTAACGAGTACATTACCCACCAGCCTGAGCCAAAACGCGGCGACATGCAGGGGTCGCACGACATCATTCTGCAGGTAAGTCCGGGATGTAAATTATGGTTTCTCGACGGCAAAAACAGCGAAGGTAAAGTTGTTTCTAATCCTAACATCGGATATGGATCTCGTGACCATAAATATGCCGATGGGTCGGTATCGGATTTTTATCAGATCGGTTTGAGTGCGAACAAAACCGGGATCTCTGTCTACATCCTTGGTATCGAGGACAAGAAATACCTGGCCGAGACTTACGGAACAACCTTAGGCAAGGCGAGCGTTACCGGGTATTGCATTAGGTTCAAAACTCTAAAAGATATAAACACCGATGTGCTTGCAGCGGCGATACGATTCGGGTTGGAGAACACGAATCAGAGGGCAACAAAATGAAACACGACTTGCTATGTGATTTCACCGTCGATAAAACGACAAGAACGGTAACTGTTACCAGGGAATTTCGTGCCGGCCCTTCGTTGGTATGGGACGCTTTTACCGAGCAAGAAATTCTAGACCAATGGTCCGCGCCAAAGCCTTTGGTTTGCAAGACAAAGTACATGGACTTTAGAGTCGGCGGACGACGGTTTTATGCCATGGTCAGTCCTGATGGACGAGAGCGTTGGGTACTTCGGGAATTTACTTCCATCACTCCGAAAACCAATTTCAAGATGTCGAGTGCCTTTGCCGACAAAGATGAAAATCCAGAGATGCCGGGTTCCGATTGGGACCTGAATTTCAGCGGGCAGAACGGGACGACAAAGGTCACTGCTTCGATCTACAACGAATCACTTGATCGCATGGAAAAGATGATCGACGGCGGTTTCAAGGAAGGATTTATTATGATGCTGGACAATCTGGAGGACCTGTTGCAACTTTACAGGCTGCAAAGGAGACAAAAATAACGAGAAAGATAGTTGCAAATGAATTCATGAAAGACGCATGACTGACTCAAAACAATCACCACAACTTACATCACTGGCGCCTCAACTTTTGGTGGACGACCTTGATCGCTCGATAGCTTATTACCGTGACACGTTAGGATTTGATTTCGGTGAAGCGTGGGGAGGTTTTTATGCGATCGGAATCCGAGACGGTTTGGAGTTGCACCTTAAAAAGCCTCCTAAAGATTCGCAGGAACAAGGTCGAAGACGGGAATATGAACCTCTTGACGCGGCGGCGGGGGTGGATGGCATCGAAATGTTTTACGAGCAGTGCCTCGCGAAGGGAGCCAAAATAATCAGACCGCTAACATCGACCGATTGGGGAACCAAAGATTTTTATATCGAAGACCCCGACGGAAATATCATCAGCTTTGGTGGTAAATAATACGAATATGAAGAAAACGACGTTTTTCCTAACGACGCTGCTGGCATTGCTCCTTTTGGGAGTAGTATCCGCACAGCAAAAACCGGTTACGGGTTATGCGCCGGTTAACGGACTAAAGATGTATTACGAGATCCATGGCAGCGGCGAGCCGGTGGTGATGCTCCACGGCGCGTTCATGGCGATCACGGACGACTGGAGCGTGTGGATCAGCGAACTCGCCAAAACGCGGAAAGTGATCGCCATCGACATGCAGGGACACGGACGTACCGCCGACGTCGATCGTGATATGACGTTCGAAAACCTCTCAGACGATGTGGAAGGGCTGCTCGACTATCTCAAGATCCCGAGCGCGGATATCGTCGGTTACAGTTTAGGCGCCGGAGTTGCGATGGAGTGTGCGATCCGCCATCCGGAAAAGGTGCGAAAGGTTGTCAGCATCTCGTTCTCCATCCGCCGCGACGGATGGGTCAAGGAAGCGAACGACTTTTGGCCGAACTTCACCTGGGAGATGATGAAAGGAACCCCTGCCGAAGTCGGATATAAAAAACTAAACCCCAACCCGGACGGATTCCCGAATTTTTTTAATCACCTCAAAGCAACGGCTATGAGACCATTCGATTTCGGCGCCGATAAATTCAAAGCCACCAAAGCTCCGATGTTCTTCATCCACGGCGACGCCGACGGCATACGGCTCGATCATATCGCCGAAATGTATCGCCTCAAGGGCGGAGATATACACGGCGATATGCAGCCGCACCCGGAATCGAGATTGGCTATTTTGCCCAACACCACGCACGTTACGCTGATGAACCGCATGACCGCGATCGTCCCGATGATAAATGATTTCCTCGACGCCAAGCCCGCAAAGTAAGAGACGGAAACGCGGAACGCGTCTTCCCTCGTCTATTTAGAATGGATTTCAACCCGAGTAACAACGTGATCAAACTCTGTATTCAAGGGATGGCGATGGAAGAGAAAAACGAGCCTCGCGAAGCGGGCCAGCTATTTCTTCAAGCATGGAACGAAGCGACGAACGACTTTGAAAAATACCTTGCTGCTTATTTTATGGCCCGCAGCAAGGAAAATGTTCCGGACAAATTGAAATGGTTCGAGACGGCTTTGCAGTTTGCGTTAACGGTGAACAATGAATCCACTATCAGCGCTCTTCCGAATTTGTATTCAAATATCGCTAAATGTCACGAAGAATTAGGCGACAGTGCCAACGCAAAGAAGAATTTTGAATTAGCAAATTCGTTCACGGCCAATCCCACTGACAAGGGGCCGTTTTATCACGGCACGAAAGCAGATCTGGAGGTTGGTGACCTGCTGACTGCCGGCGGCAATTCTAATTACAAGGCAGATCTCGTAATGAATCACATTTACTTCACTGCTCTCGCTAATGGGGCAGGACTTGCAGCCGACCTCGCCAAAGGTGATGGACCCGCGCGCGTCTATGTCGTAAAACCAACTGGCGATTTTGAAAATGATCCGAATGTTACCGACAAAAAATTCCCCGGCAATCCGACGCGCTCGTATCGGAGCCCGGCACCATTAAAGATCGTCGGTGAACTCTCAGATTGGTTGAGACAAACGCCTGAGGAATTACAAAAATGGCGTGAAAAGTTGGCGAACGTCGAAGGAGAAATTATTAATTAGTTTCTGGCAGACGGTGTTTATTCGGCTTTATCGGGAGCAAGATCGCAGTCGGTTCAAGCGGAGCTTTCTTCTGAGTCTGGCAAAACATCATGATGTGCGTCAGCCGTTTCCCTGATTCTGGCGGTGCGATGTCTTTGGAATCCTGAATGGGGCGAGTCTAATTAGGAATAAGGTGACGCCCGCTGTGTGCAACATACCGCTGATTGTTCTAGAATTCCTTCGTTCTCCCGCCGACAAATATATGAGCGATAATTCCGAGATCAAACTAGGTGATCTTGTTGTGCGGTATCTTGTCGACGGTTCCGAGACAGGCGGGCTTGGGATGTTTGAGCTTGAGATCCCGCCCGGATCGCGCGTGCCTCCGCCGCACAGCCACACATACAACGAAGAGTGCGTTTACGCCCTTGAGGGCACATTGCGTTATTCGGTCGATGGCGATTCCCGCGATCTTAAACCGGGCGATTGGATGCGCACGCCAAAGGGTTCGGTACACGCATTCAGCAACCCTCACAAGGAAACGGCAAGGGCTCTGATCGTGATGACGCCCGACGTCGGAGCAAAGTATTTTCATGATGTTGCTGCAGTCATCAATGCAGCCGGCCCGCCGAATATGGCCGAGCTGCTGGTACTAATGGATCGGTACGGACTTGTGCCCGCAAAACCACCCCCAGATTAACTTTAGGACGGACGTTCATATGACTGGACCAGAAATTGGCAACGCGTCGCCGCTTTTTATAGTGCGAAATGTTCCCGCGGCGCTTGCGTTTTATCGCGATAAGCTCGGGTTTGAGATCACGTTCGAAGGGCCGGAACCAGACGATATCTTCTTTGGCATTGTGCAGCGGGGTCGGGCGATGATCATGTTCAAGGCAATTGATGTTGACCCGGTGCCAAATCACACACGAGACATCGGGCATGGTATCGCACGCTGGGACGCATATATCTATGTTCCTGACCCGGATGCATTGGCCGCAGAATTCGCATCGCGCGACGTCGAGTTTGCCGCGAAACTCGCAGACACGCACGACGGTCTGCGCGGCTTTGAGATCAGGGACGTGGATGGTTACGACCTTTTCTTCGGGCGACCTAGTCAGACCGGATGAATTGCGCGGTCAGACAAATGCTTCGCTCAGACATCGGACCGATCGCCGAGGCGTTCGCATCGATGAGTAAGACGCGAGAACAATACGAGCGATATTTTGAAGAGAACGAAACCGGCGGGCGTGTTACTTTGGTCGCATTCCTCGGTGGCGACGTTGTCGGCTACACCAATATTTTGTGGCAGTCGTATTACGAACCGTTTCAGCGCGACGGCATTCCCGAGATCAATGATCTAAATGTGGTCGAGGAGTATCGAAATCAAGGCATCGCAACATCGCTGATCCGTGAGTGCGAGCGTCTGGTGCACGAAGCCGGAAACCCGGTCATCGGCATCGGTGTCGGGCTCACGCCTGATTATGCCCCGGCCCAACACCTTTATCCTAAGCTAGGTTATATTTCCGACGGGCGAGGCGTTTACACGTCGGAGTACGGCGAGGAGTCATATTTTCTTAAAGAACTTTAATGACTAACACCGAGACCGACGGGCGTCTCACGATTCTTTATCGTAAAGGCATGATCAGGGAAAAGCTTTTTGAATTTCGAGACGCCGTGAAACGAGATCCGGCCGTCGAAGCCTGGTTCAACGCGCGGTCGAGGGAGCTTGGTCCTCTCGCGAGGGCATGGTTCGAGGTGATGCGCGGGTGCGGCGACGATGTCCGTGAACTGCTGCATGACTTTCACCCGACGGCATGCGTTGGTGAAGTAGCGTTTGGTTACGTAAATGTGTTTACGACTCATGTAAATATTGGATTCTTCCAGGGCGCCGAGCTCGCTGATCCCGAGGGGTTGTTGGAAGGAACCGGCAAATTCATGCGGCATGTGAAACTCAGGCCCGCAGTCGAAGTCAATGAGGCCGCTCTAACGGAACTGATCAAACAAGGGTATGCAGATGTAAAGGGTCGGGAGAAAAAATAATGATCAAGGCAATTATCCCGCAGATGCGCACGACAGACATGCCGTCGTCGATCCGCTTCTACACCGAGAAACTGGGCTTTACCGTAGAATTCAATTACCAGGATTTCTACGTGGGCATAAGCACTGCCGGACAGACCATCCACTTAAAGCTCGTCGACGAGAAAGACCCGTCGATCACTTACGTAGATGAAGGTGGGCACTTACATCTCTATTTCGAAACGGAAGGAGTAGCTGACTTTGCGGCCCAGATCAAAGCCAACGGCGTGCCGATGGTCGAGGAAGTTCACGAAACCGAGTGGAGCACGCGAGAGCTCGTTATCCACGACGATCAGGGTCACACTCTGTATTTTGGCGAGCCGCTTTGACCGGTCAGTCGGCGTCGGTGTTCGACTGCGTTACTGCGACGGCATTTCGGATACAATTCTTAGTAAGTTGAACTCAGCCAGGCAAAACCTCATCCGCATTCTTCAGCATGCCTATTCGGGCGAGTTTGCGGCTGCATACGCCTATCGTGGGCATTGGAAATCGCTGCGAGAATCTCCTGAAAAGCAGCGCATAAGAGACATCGAGGCCGAGGAGTGGGACCATCGCTGTCGAGTCGGCGAATGGCTCACAAAGCTAGGCGCTAAGCCGCGTCCCTTCCGTGAAAAAGTTTTTTGGGCGATCGGGCGAACACTCGGTTTGACGTGCCATATCTCTGGCTGGTTCATGCCGATGTATTTCGCCGGGAGACTGGAAAGTACGAACTCTGTCGAGTACGAAGACGCGGCAGTTTTTGCCAAAGAGCTTGAAATGGAAGAATGCCTGGAAGACCTTCTCGATATGGCCCGTGTCGAACTCGACCATGAAATTTTCTTTCGCGAAACCGTCGCCGGCCATAGCCTGCTGCCAATAATGAGACGCCTCTTTGGCTGGAGCTAGGAGTAATGTCGCATACTGTTCCCATCAACACCTTGCCATATAATTTTGACCATCCGAAAAGGAGGTTAATCCTATGTCTGTAAACTGGATCAAAGATGCCGATGAGGCGTTGAATCAAGCCAAAGAACAAAACAAGCCGCTGATCGTTGATTTCAGCGCCGCTCCGGCCTGAGGTGCCTGTGCTCGGCTGGAGGCCGAGTCATACGAAGACGCCGGTCTGGCGTCGTACATCCACGAAAATTTTGTCCCGCTTGGTGTACACATCAAGGAAGATCCGCGAAATTTCAAACGCTTCGACGCTGTCTGGACGCCGACGGTCTTGATCCTGGACGCTGGCGGCAATGAGCGCCGGCGGCTCGAAGGCTATCTGCCAAAGGAAGAATTCCAGGCGTTTCTCGAGTTGGGGTTAGCGCGCGTCGCGTTCATGAAAAAGGATTGGACGACAGCCGAAAAGCATTTCGACAATGTGCTGAGGCAATTTCCCGATTCCAAGTTCGCGCCTGAGGCGGTCTATTACAAAGGCGTCAGCCGGTATTCGGGAACGCACGATGCGGCCGAACTCGCCAACACCGCCGCGGCTCTGAATGAAAACTACGCCGGCAACGAATGGCAGCTGCGCTCGATACCATGGCTTCATGAGCAAACGCGGACCACTAGCGGCTAAACTATTCTGCAAAGTGCGGAGCAACTTGGCCCGCCGCACTTTGTCCTTCACAATAAGGGATTGCCATTCCGTTGACACCCCGCAAAACAATAAAGATCGCCGAACCGCCGGAGGGTTTTGTCTATAAGCGCGATCTGATCACCAAAGATGAAGAATTGGAACTCGCGCGTCATATCGAAAAGCTTACCCTGAAAGAATTTGAGTTTCACGGTTACTTGGGAAAACGTCGGGTAATTTCGTTCGGCTGGCATTACGATTTTGGCAGTGCGTCCCTGAATAGGGTTGAAGGAATCCCAGATTTTCTAATGCCTTTGCGCGAACGAGCGGCTTTTTTGGCCGGTCTAAAAGCCGAACATTTCCCACATATCCTCGTCACCGAATATACACCCGGCACACCCATTGGCTGGCATCGGGATAAGGCCGTTTTCGAAGACGTGGTAGGCATCTCGTTGCTATCAGCTTGCAGCTTTCGTCTCCGACGAAAAACGGTAGAAGGCTGGGAACGCTTCACTCAGATACTCGAACCTCGTTCCGCATATCTGCTTCGCGGAGTGGTCCGCAATCAATGGGAACACAGCATCCCGGTCGTCAACGAGCTTCGCTATTCGGTCACATTCCGAAGCCTTCGCGAGCGCATCTCTTGATACTTTTCAACATAGTTTTTTCGCCTCTTCAAATGTAACGAGTTTTGCGATGCTAACTCGTAAAAGGAGGCGATCATGAACATTACCGAAATTGCACCCGACGTTTTCAGGCTTTCGCTTTACATACCGGAAGCAGACCTTCAGTTCAATCAGTTTCTTGTCCGGGACGACGAACCGCTGCTTTTTCATACAGGCATGCGTGGGATCTTTCCGCAAGTGCGCGAGGCGGTTTCGCAATTGATCGATCCGTCGAAGCTGCGTCACATCAGCTTCAGCCATTTCGAAGCTGACGAATGCGGCGCGCTAAACGATTGGCTCGAGATCGCGCCGAATGCCGAAGCCGTTTGCAGCTTTGTCGGAGCCGAGGTCAGCGTCAACGATTTCGCGATCCGGCCCGCACGCGGACTGATGGACGGTGACTCATTCTCGACCGGAAAATACACATTCAAGTTCCTGCACACGCCGCACTTGCCGCATTGCTGGGAAGCAGGACTGCTTTTTGAAGAGACGAACCGTACGCTTTTCAGCTCGGACCTGTTTCATCAGCTTGGCGACTTGGGCCCGCTTACGCAAAACAGCGTGATTGATCACGTACGTGCGACATTCGTGAATTACAATGCGACACCGCTGGCCGGCTATATGCCCTACACGCGGCAGACGGAAGCCAATCTGCAAAGGCTGGTCGATCTCGAACCCGCAACCATCGCCGCGATGCATGGATCGTCATACTCCGGCGACGGCGCGCAAGCATTGCGTGAGTTGGGCGACGTCATGCGCGAGGTTTTGTAGCTTTAATTTGAACGTGGAACGAACGGATGAAGCAGATCAGACAGATCTAAAAATGAGTTCAACTATCCGTTTGAATTCGTTCGATCCGTATTATCCGTGTTCAAATCAGGTCAAGTGCGAGAATCTCGAAACCATTCGACAAACTTGGGAATTCCCTCTTCGATCTTGGTTTGCGGGTTGTAGCTTAAC
>QHXS01000009.1:10904-23327 GCA_003223975.1 Acidobacteriota bacterium | reverse complement strand
TGCATCCCCGTGACAACAAAAAACTGCTCGACACTCTGCGCGAACTGCGCGATCTCGGCAATACAGTGCTTGTCGTAGAGCACGACGAGGAAACGATCGAGCATGCGGATTATGTTATCGATCTCGGACCTCTCGCCGGCACGCATGGCGGCGAAGTGATCGCCACAGGAGAGCCGAAGGAGATCGCGTGCAATGCAGAATCGATGACGGGTAAATATCTTTGCGGTGAACTCGCGATCGATATTCCGGACGTGCGCCGTTTGCCGAACGGCCAGCGAATAAAGGTAAAGGGCGCTCGAGCGCACAATCTGAAGAACATTGATGTCGAGTTTCCGCTCGGATTGTTGATCGACACTCGTCGAAGAAATACTTTATCCGGCGCTTTACAGCCACGTTTACACTACGCAGATCGAGGCGTTGGAACACGACAAGATCGAGGGGCTTGAGTTGGTCGACAAGATCATTGAGATCGACCAATCACCGATCGGACGCACGCCACGCTCGAATCCTGCGACTTATACCGGCCTGTTCTCTCCGATCCGCGACCTTTATGCGATGCTGCCGGAGTCGCGTCAACGCGGCTACAAGGCGGGCCGATTTTCGTTCAACGTTAAAGGCGGTCGCTGCGAAGGCTGCGAAGGCGACGGCATGAAGCGGATCGAAATGAACTTTCTGCCTGACGTTTACGTCACCTGCGATGTTTGCCGAGGGAAGCGATACAACCGCGAAACGCTGGCCGTCAAATTCAAAGGAATGTCCATTGCAGACCTGCTAGATACCACGATCGAAGATGCTCTGCCGCTGCTGGAAAATATTCCGGCGATCAAGCAAAAGCTTGAGACTCTTCTTGACGTCGGTTTGGGATACATTAAGATCGGGCAGTCGTCGACGACGCTTTCAGGCGGCGAGGCCCAGCGGATCAAGCTTGCGAAAGAACTTTCGAAACGTGCTACTGGCAAGACGATCTACATACTCGATGAACCAACGACCGGACTGCATTTCGCCGACGTACATAAACTTCTTGACGTCTTGCAGAAGCTCGTCGATACGGGAAATACAGTTATCGTCATCGAGCATCATCTCGACGTAATTAAATCGGCGGACTATGTGATCGACCTCGGGCCCGAAGGCGGCGTCGGCGGCGGAAAGGTAGTCGCTGCCGGAACGCCGGAAGAAGTCGCGAAGGTAAAACGATCTTATACCGGACAGGCACTCAAGAACGCTCTCAAATAAACTTACAATTCGAGAGCGTCTCACCGATGATGTCGCGTGATTATCGGAAGCTGGGCGATCGACCTGCCGCCTGGCAGAGCCGTAACCAGTTCGCTGCCGTCCAGCATTTGAAGCTTGAGCGAGATGCGAATCTCCGGCCGCTTGAAAACATCGATCAGATTCACCGTCCGATCGAGATCATATTTTGCGAACGTTGCAAACATATATGAACTTCCGCCAAACTGATCCAGCGGACTTCCATTTCCAGCGATAAATTCGCCATCGCGTACGTTTGAGTTGACTTGAAATCCGTTGATCACGGCCGCCGCATCGGTCAGCTCAATTAGCTTCGGAATGACAGCTTCGAAAAGGTGAATGGCCTCTGCCTGATCAAGCTGGCTGTAACCGGCGATCAACTGCATTAGCAATCCCATCTCGTTTGAATTTTCCGGTTTTTCGCTTACGAGCTGACGCGCCTTTCCAAGGATGGCAACCGCATATGTTCGATTCTCTTTTTGGTCGCGGTTGAATACCGAGCTTGCAAGATTAATGAGAAGAGGAACGCGATGCTGTACGGGCAAACCGTCGATGACGTTTTCGGCTTCGGCGAATTTTCCCTGTCCGATGAGATTGTAAACAAGCTGTTGATCAAAATTCGTCAGCGTGTAATCGCCGTCATCCGATGCAAAATTTTCCGTGATTACCTCACGAGCGGCCTGCCAGTTTCCCGCTCCCATCAGCCGGTTCGACGCCGTCTGGTAGATCTGCCGTCTGGAGCTCATCGGGAATTTATCCGCTTCAGCCAGCATTTGCTCGACCGGCGTGTCGTTCGACATCAATTTTTGATATGCGGCGTCTTGCTCGGAACCGCCGTTTTGCGGATACATACGCGCGTTCACTCTTTTGATCTGTTCGACGGATGACGGACGGAGTTTCTCCGCGATGGTGACGATACCTTGGCCGATGGCGCCCGCAACGCGTTGGTCCGCAATATATGCATTTATGAAATGTACGGCCAGGCTTTGGATTTGGGCGTCGTCGAACTTGAGCTTGCGGCCGTCGTCAGTTCGCCGCGAAATTTGATAGTTGAGAACGGCATTTGTCAGACTTATGTCGACATAGTTCTGCTGCTCTTCGATCATGTAAGTGCTGCGAAGCAATTTGTCGACGACCTGCGAGGCCATCTCAGCTGCGACGACAGCATCTTTTTGCGACAGCCTTTCAAGCTGGTTGAAGGTGTCGTTCGTAAGCCCTTTTGATAGCGCGTCCTTCAAGATCTTCACCGCGCGTTCCGGGCTCTGCTCTGCAGCCATGCGGTAAAAATTCTGCTCCATATAATTCTCGTTCTGGACAAGATAAGCGTTGTTTTGCCGAAAGTTGCTGATCTTCGGATTCTTCTCCGGCCCCGCTTCGAGCGCGCGGCGAATGTTGAAAGGACGCGTGCTTACCAGCAGTTCGAGCGCGAGTTCGGCGTCGCGTGTGGCGATGGTATTCAGGATCTGTTGACGGGAGTTGCCGCCCTGGAGCAATTCGTTATCCGGATTAACGGCGCGTTTTGATTCGGCAAAAGTTTGTGCGGCTATGAGTTCGTTAGCGGCGTTCCGGAACAACGTGCGTGCCCGTTTCTCATCCTGCGGCCACGTCAAATTCCCGATCCGGGCATAGAAGACGGCACGATTCTCGGGAAGCCGGAGGTTTTGAACCTCGGCAAGCGAATCGGCGAGTAACGCGTTCAGCCTTTCGAGCCGCTGTTTTGCAGCATCTTCGTCTGACTGGGCAATTACAGCTACCGACACAAGCAACGACACCACAAGCAGCAAGCTCTTACTGATCCGCATATGTGAGTTCTCCAATTTCAGAACGAGTTTCTATAGGAGAGCTTGCAAAAAGAAATGGTTGTATTTGCCGGAGAAGAAATTTGTTAGGCAATGGCGTCGATCATTTCACGCACGGCTTGATTCAGTCCCACGAACACTGCACGCGAAATAATGTTATGGCCGATATTGAATTCGATTATGTAGGGAAGTGAGGCGAGGGCCCCGACATTGCGATAGGTAAGGCCGTGGCCGGCGGCGACGAGCACTTCGAGCGACTTGGCATGAGCCGCGGCCTGGGCGATACGGCTGACTTCGGAGGCAGCCTTTTGGGCGCCTTCGCCGTGAGTCGCACGCGACGAAAGTGTGAGTTCGGCATATTCCGCGGTGCAAAGCTCGACCTGTTGGGCGCCAACGCCTGCCGCCGCTGAGATCTGTTCGATAACCGGATCGATAAAGATGCTAACGAAAATGCCCGCGGCCTTTAATGCATCGACCGCTTTCTTTACGTTCTCGAAATTCGCGATTACATCGAGTCCACCCTCGGTCGTTATCTCGTTAGGACTTTCGGGGACCAACGACACGGCATCGGGCTTTGTCTGCAGCGCGATGCCGATCATCTCGTCGGTCGCGGCCATCTCCACGTTCAAATACGTGGTTACAACGTCACGGAGCAGCTCAATATCGCGGTCCTGGATATGCCGACGGTCACCGCGAAGGTGGACGGTAATTCCGTTCGCTCCAGCCTGCTCACAAATAACGGCGGCCGTAATGATGCTTGGTTCGATCGTTTTACGAGCCTCGCGGATCGTTGCGACGTGGTCGATATTTACGTTGAGGCGAGCGGTCATAATAAGATTTTGCCACAGAGATCACAGAGGGCACTGAGAATTTCAGGCACTACCTTTCTCGCTGGTCTCTGTGTGCTCGCTGGCTATTTTGTATGCGCCACGCGTAGCGTTGCGGCGGATCTGGGAAAGCTCGGTGAGCATTCGCCTAGTGTCGCGGAAGACGCTTACTTTCGACCCTTCGACATTGTTCCATCGGACCGGGATCTCCGCGAGCTTGAGGCCGTTATAATTCGCCACAAACAGGAACTCGACGTCGAATCCAAATCGGTCGATGGTCATTACGTCGAGCAGCGGCCGAAACGTTTTCATGTTGAACGCTTTGAAACCGCATTGGGTGTCGGCGAACTGCAAGCCCGACATCGTGCGGATTATCAGGTTCATCACCTTTCCCCCCTGCTCGCGACGCCACGGCTGATGGGTGCCGATCAAACTGCGGTCGATCGCTCGCGAGCCGAAGGTAACATCAAATTCACCCGATCTGATCGGATCGACAAGCTTTGTCATTTCTTCGATCGGCGTCGAAAGGTCGGCGTCGCTGAAAAGGGCGATCTCGGCTTTCGCGGCCTGCAGCCCGATCTTTACGGCGTAGCCTTTGCCGCGATTTTCCTCATAACGAATTACCTGCGATGCGATCTCAGAATGATGGTCGCAGAAAGACCTTGCGACTTCGGACGTCTTGTCTCGCGAACCGTCATCCACAATTATCACCTCCGCCGTCGGCTGGTGGGCTTGCAAAAAAGAAAACACCTTTCCCAGCGAATCGCCAATTCGTTCGGCCTCTTCGAAAGCAGGAATGACAATGGAGAGCTCAGGGTTCATCGGGCAAAAGCTTGATGTTAAGGCTTGGGGAGTTAAATGTAAATTAAGGTCTATCGGATGCGGTGCGCGGCAACCGACCGGCAAATCGAGGCACCTAATTTGTGTTACAATTTGCTGTGTTTAGCATGCGAAAAAGCTTTTTGATCGTCGCGTTGGTTCTGGCGGGGCTAGGTGCCCTGATCGGCGGTTTGTTTGGCAAATTGCAGTATTCTGCTTCTGCGGGCACTGCAGTTACGCCGCAAGGGATCGTTTCGGATTATACCGAGGCGCTCGACCTGGTTGCACAGAATTACGGCGGGAAACAAAATCTTGAGGCGCTTTCCGATAGCTCGATCCAAAGCATGCTTTGGACGCTTGATCCGCATTCGTCATTCTTTACACGCGAAGAGTTTAAAAAGCTCTCAGAAGAGCAAGCATCACAGTTTTATGGCATTGGCGTCTCGATCCTGCAGCATCGGGACGGTGTTTACGTACAATCGATAGTGCCGGGAACACCGGCCGAGAGTGCGGGGTTGAAGTACGGCGACAGGATCCTCGAGGTTGACGGAAAGGACGCGAAAGAATGGTCGAGCGGGGAGGTATCGAAGAATGTTCGCGGCGAACGCGGTTCGACGGTGAAAGTAAAGATCGAGCGCGTTACGTCGAGCACCCCGATCGAATTTGACATAGTGCGGAGTGGCGTTCCTCTGCCTTCGATCCGGAATTATTTCATGCTGCCCGACAACGTTGGATATATCGGCCTAACCGGCGGTTTTCAGGAAACCACGTCGGAAGAACTTACCGGCGCATTAAAAGACCTGGATAAGCAGGGAATGAAAAGCCTTATTCTGGACCTGCGCAATAACCCCGGCGGTATCCTCGAGCAGGCGGTGGAAGTCGTCAGCAGGTTTATCCCAGGCGGCCAGACGGTGGTTTCCGTTAAAGGCAGGACGAATTACGCGACTGCCCGCGAATTGAAAACTACAGGTGTCGACGTTGAAAAATTGCCGCTCGTCGTGTTGATGAACGGCGGTTCCGCGTCGGCGTCGGAGATCGTCGCAGGAGCGATACAGGATTACGGCAGGGGAATAATTGTCGGCACGGACAGCTTCGGCAAGGGCCTGGTTCAGAAGGTCTTTCGAACACCGTACGGGACCGGTTTGACACTTACGACCGCGCGGTATTACACGCCGTTTGGGCGTTCGCTGCAGCGGGACTACTCGAGCGGTTCGATATACGACTATTACACGCATAATGGGCAGGACGGTGAAGACAATGCACCCAAACCGGTGGGCGTACCCGTGTTGATGCCTGACGGGCGGACGCTGTACGGCGGCCGCGGGATCGAACCCGACATAAATGCAAAGGCTGCGGCCTTCGGAGCAGCACGAGGACGTATAAACGATGCGGCATTTTTCTTTGTTCGACAGTTGGTCGCCGGGAAAGTTGCCGGATTCGAGTCGTACAAGGTCGATAAGCAAAGCCAGCAACACGTGGTCCAGCCGGCGTCCTTTCCCATCACGGATAAGTTGTTCGAAGCGTTTCGCGATAACGCCGTCGCAATAAAAGAAAACGGACTGACAGCCGAGAACATTGCGGCCGAAACGGAATATGCACGGATGCGTTTGCGGCTGGAAATTGCCACTGCAAACTATTCAAACGAAGCCGGTGCGCAGGTATTTTTGGAAAAAGATCCGCAACTAATTAAAGCAACGGAATCGATGACCGCGGCTAGGAAATTGGTCGAAAAGAATCTCGCGTTGCTTCGCTGAATAAGGTTCGAAAACTCGAACGTAAGGCCCTGCACAGTCAGGGCGTTTTTGTTGAATGTGGCGGTTGCGGTATTTTTTATAAACCGCGCGGATTGCAGTACTATATTGGCTTCAGATGTATAAACAGATCGGAATATTGACCGGCGGCGGCGATGCCCCAGGCCTGAACGCGGTAATTCGTGCTGTTGTACGGACGGCGATCGGCGAGTTTGGGATGAAGTGCATCGGCATCGAGGACAGCTTCGAAGGCATTCTCGGCGAAACGCATACGATGAAGCTCACACGTTCGACGGTGAGCGGCATTCTGCCGCGCGGTGGCACAATTTTGGGGACGCGAAACAAAGGCAGTTTTGTCAAAATGGTCGACGGCAAGCCCCAAATTGCCCAATTGCCCATCGGCGAGGCGCTGGCGAACCTCGATATACTGGGCATCGAAGCGCTGATCGCGATCGGCGGTGAAGGGACTCTCGCGATCGCCGAACAATTTCACAATCGTGGTTTTCCGGTCATCGGTGTTCCAAAGACGATCGATAACGATCTTGCCGCCACGGAATTGACGTTCGGTTTTATGACCGCGATCGATGTGGCGACCGAAGCACTTGACCGCCTTCATACGACCGCAGCATCGCACGACCGCGTGATGATCCTGGAAGTTATGGGCCGCCATACAGGCTGGATCGCCCTTCACGCGGGCCTTGCAGGGAGCGCCGATATTATTCTGATACCTGAGATACCGTTCTCTTTCGACTCCGTAATACGAGCGGTACAGGAACGTGAGAACAGCGGCTCCCGATTCACGAATATTGTTGTTGCCGAAGGAGCGATGGAAGTAGGGAAGGGCGAAATGTATTCCGACACGCACGAACTTCGTCTTGGCGGAATGGGCGATCACGTTCGAAAGGTCGTCGAGACGATGACGGGAAAGGAATCGCGATGCACCGTGCTTGGACACCTTCAGCGAGGCGGTAGCCCGAACGCGTTCGACCGTATGCTGGGTACGAATTTTGGCGCGTGCGCCGTGCGGGCGCTTTACAATGGTGATACCGGGAAAATGGTAGCTCTGCAGGCCGGAACTATTATCACTGTTCCGTTGTCGGAAGCATGCGCGAATATCAAGACCGTGCCCGGAGATGGCCAACTTGTTCGCACTGCGCGTGACATCGGGATCTCATTTGCGGCTCCGAAAGAGTTTGCACATTAAATTAAACGAAGACGCTCACAAAAAAGGTCCCGATTATCTCATTTATGGAAGAAGTCAGAAAAAAATTAAAGGACGAATTGGCATCGCTCGAAGACGAGCTTCATTTCAAACTGCCCGCCGAGATCCAGAAGGCCCGCGAATTCGGCGATCTGCGCGAAAATGCCGAGTACAAGGCCGCGCTCGAGCGGCAGTCCATCGTGAAAGCCCGTTTGATGCAGGTGACACAGAGGCTTCGCGAATTGGAATCGATCGATATCTCGCAACTGCCGCATGACCGCATCGCCTACGGCTCGACCGTTGTCCTGTTCGACCTCGAAAAAGAAGAAAAGGTCACCTACAAGCTTGTTACTCCTGAAGAAGGCGATCCGGAAAAAGGCCTCCTTTCGACCCTTTCTCCGATCGGTTCCGCTTTGATAGGCAAGGAAGAAGGCGACGAGATAAAGGTTCAGACTCCGAACGGTTGGCGCTCGTTCGAGATCGCACGCATGACCACCATACATGAACAGGACTAGTTTCTAGACGGTTATTCGTCACCCGATTGTTCGCAAACCCTTTAATAAACAAAATTGCATTTTTCGATGCTCTGGCTAAGAATATAAACCAGTAGTAGATAGAGGTTTAGTGCCGGTTTCGGGCCGTGATTTCTTACGATGGCCAGAGTCAATCTGGGTGCAAGTATTAGCCGCGGGGCGATGTGGATCATCGATTCGATGGTCCGCGGCCTCGCCACGCTCGGTGTTCATCCGAATGCTCTGACCACGATCGGCGTAATGATCAATGTCGGATGCTGCGTTCTGTTCGGCTTCGGGGAATTCTTTTGGGCCGGCATTGTGCTGATCGTTGCGAATATTTTTGATATGTTGGACGGCAACGTTGCCCGGCTAACAGGGAATGTCACGAAATTCGGGAGCTTTTTAGACTCCTCACTTGATCGCCTGTCCGACATGGTCGCCTTTCTGGGCATCATGATCTTTTACGCCGGTAACAACACGCACAAATCACTCTTGTATGTAACGCTCGCCGGCGTCGCGTGGATCGGCTCGGTGCTGGTTAGCTACTCGACCGCGCGGAGCGAAGCCCTGGGCGTAAAGGCGAACGTCGGTTTCCTGCAGCGTCCGGAACGTATTGTGCTTTTGATAATTGGCGCGCTTTCGACCTGGGATTGGAGCTCGGACTTTTTCCTGTTTAATCGCATGCCTCAGGTATTGTGGGTGTTGGCAGTAGGCTCCGTTTGGACGTTCGTTCATCGAATGATCCATATCTGGAAGGAATTTAAGCTGATCGAGGGCGGAACCGCGAATTAATGGGAGAATGGCTGACGAATTTTTGGCAGTCGTTGACGTTGAACCAGGTGCTGCTAGGCCTCGGCATTTTCGTGGTATCCGTCGCCTTGAGCTTTGGCTCGATCGTAGTCGTCCTCGTCAAGATACCTGCAAATTATTTCAGCACCCACTATCGTCAGGATTTCCTTCCGGATAGTTCATGGATCGTCCGTTGGGGGGCGGTGATCGCAAAGAATCTTTTCGGCGTATTTTTGATCCTGCTAGGCATCGTTCTCTCGCTTCCGGGTATACCGGGTCAGGGAATACTTACGATCTTGCTCGGAATAATAATGCTCGATGTTCCCGGTAAACGTCCGCTGGAGGCAAAGATAATTCAAAGGCCGGCAGTGCTCTCGGCGGCGAATAAACTCAGGCTTCGGTGGGGCAAACCGCCGCTAATACTTGATTAAGCATGGGGATCTTCAATTTCTTTCGAAGGAAGGATGGCCGCGACCCGGAAGAAGTGCGTCGCGAGTTTTTGTTGACGCACGGGCGGATCACGGACGGGCGAATCATCGACAGTGAGATCATGCCGGATGGAAGAGAGATCGTTTTTTACATGTACACATTGGGTGGCGTCGATTTCGAATCGTCCGAGATCTTAACGGAAGAGCAGCAGCGCGATCAGCTCAAATATGCGCCTGGTTCGAAAATAGGCGTTCGTTATGATTCGAAAAATCACGGGAATTCCATGCTCCAGGAATAGATGTTCGAAAAGATCCTAATAGCTAATCGCGGAGAGATCGCGTGCCGGGTTATCCGGGCATGCCGCGAAATGAAAATAGCGGCCGTTGCGGTCTATTCCGATGCGGACCGCGACGCTCTCCATGTGCGAATGGCCGATGAGGCTTATCACATCGGCCCGCCGCAATCGAGCGAAAGCTATCTCGTCGGTTCAAAGATCGTCGAGGTCGCCAGGCGCTCGGGTGCGCAGGCAATTCATCCCGGATACGGATTTCTCTCCGAGAATCCGAATTTCGTTCGTGAGGTAGTTGCGGCGGGAATAACTTTTATTGGCCCGCCTCCGGAGGCAATGGAGGCGATGGGCGGAAAGATCTCGGCCCGCAAGATAGCGATCGAAGCCGGCGTTCCAGTGGTTCCAGGGACCACAGAGCCTTTGAGATCCCTCGAAGACGCAAAAGGGACCGCGAATGAAATAGGCTACCCCGTAATGCTGAAGGCGTCGGCGGGCGGCGGCGGCAAGGGGATGCGGCTCGTGGCTTCGGCGGATGAAATGAGCTCGGCGTACGAAAATGCCCGAGCCGAATCGCTTGCCAGCTTTGGCGATGACGCGGTTTATATTGAAAAGGCCGTGGTGCGGCCGAGGCACATAGAGATCCAGGTTTTTTCCGACACGCATGGGAACCATATTCATTTGGGCGAGCGTGAGTGTTCGATCCAACGACGTCACCAGAAAGTGGTCGAGGAAGCTCCGTCACCAATCGATTCCGCTGAGCTTCGTGCGGCAATGGGCGAATGTGCCGTAAAGGTAGCAAGAGCAGTGAACTATGTCGGCGCCGGAACGGTTGAATTTCTGGTCTCTGACATCGATAAGTCATTTTACTTTCTGGAAATGAACACTCGACTCCAGGTCGAACATCCCGTCACAGAGTTGGTGACCGGGATCGATCTTGTACGCGAGCAGATCAATGTCGCGGCGGGGAAGCCACTTTCCTTTTCGCAGGACGAGGTCCGATTGACGGGACATGCGATCGAATGCCGCATATATGCTGAGGATCCGGAGAATAATTTCCTTCCCTCTCCGGGCAAGATCCTGCGGCTTCGCGTGCCGCAAGGCCCCGGAGTTCGCGATGACGGAGGCGTTTATGAAGGCGCTGACGTTTCGATCTATTATGATCCAATGATCTCGAAATTTGCCGTTTGGGGCCGGAATCGGGATGAAGCTATCGATCGCATGAGACGCGCTTTGGACGAATACCAGATCGCAGGGATCAAAACGACACTGCCATTTTTCCGCGAGATCATTAGAGATGCAGTTTTTATTTCAGGAAACCTTGATACCGGATTTATCCCGGCTTTTTTAGAACGTAGAACCCAACTTGAAGCAGATCCCCAGACAAAGAATGCTGCGATCATTGCAGCGGCACTTGCGGCAGGTTCACGAAACGCTGCAGCCCGCGTCGATCTCAACCGGGCCGAATCCAAATGGCAGACGGCGGCTCGAAACGCCGCTCTTGCCAACCGACTCTCATCATAAAACGAAAATAGCGGGTGGAATGGTCCACCCGCTAATTTAGGTTGTGAGGAGCGAAAGTCGCAAGGTTATTGCGACTTTCGATTTTCCTTAACGACCACCCGATCGACCGTAGCCGATTATCGTTATTCCAGACAGATTGTCATTCAGATTGAATGAAACCTCACCGTCAGGGAACGAATACAGCTTGCTTGTAGCCCTTAGCGAATACAAGTCTCCGATCTCAAGGCCGAAGAACCGGAAATAACCGAATGAATTGGTCGTGGCCATCAGAGTCTCTCCGGTGTTCGCATTGTACAACTTAACGGAAACCCCTGAAAGACCTCGTCCGAGTGTTGACACGACCCGTCCATCAACCGACACCTCAGCAGCCGTCGGGGCTGCGGCCTGTTGATTGGTGAACGTGCACCGTACAACCGCGCCTTCCTGAAGCGTAGCCGAGGCGGAGGCAGGCGTGAACGGAACAGCGGTCCCGATGGTAATTCCACTAAAAATCGCACGACCCAATCCTAAACCACCGTCAAACTCCTCGCAGGAGACATCAGATGTAGACCAACCGGCCTTCTGTGCTTCATTCACCGTGATCGGATTTGTGAAGTCCAGTATCTTTCCTGCGAAACTATCGTTCGGCGACGGGTACAAGGCAAAATTTGGATCAGCATTGCTATCTATAATACTGAAACTTGTAACCGGGACATTATTTGCATCCAGGAAGTTATTCGTCGTCGGGTTGAACCCGAAGGGCTGATTAAACGTAAGCGTCCCGTTTCTCTGTATGGCCCACTTGCGAACCGAAAACAATCCAGGGAAGATCACGCCGGCAACCGACATCGACCTGTCTGTGTTTCCGCCACCGCCAAGAAGACGCATATGATACGACGAACCCTGAATACCGATCGCCGTATTTGTAAGGCCCCAATCGAGTCGCGACGAGATGTGTCCTGACCACGAAATGACAACGGGCGTGTCGACATCGTTGTCAGCCGTGAAATTGATGAAAAAGCCGGCTTGGCTAGTACCGGAATAGTCCGCCGGGCCGGTGTAAGCATATAAACCGTTGGTTCCTGCCGCATCCGAACCGACGCTGTTAATCACGCCGCCCCAAATTGTTAAAACACCTGCGGGCTGCTGGCCGCCGTTTCTAAGGGCAGTTACACGTGGATCCGGGGGAATAGGAAAGGTTGACACCGCTCCGCAGCCGTTAACGACCACGTTGCACGGATCCGCTGGATTAGTAG
>QHXS01000009.1:0-10889 GCA_003223975.1 Acidobacteriota bacterium | reverse complement strand
TCAAGTGCGTGTTTGTTTCCCTCGGATGTATCCCATTGGATTCCACCAACACCGGTTGCACCGGCACCGACGCCCGAGATGATGACTCGATAAGGCACATATTGATTCTCGACCCACTGCGAGTTGGTTCCATGGATGTTACCGTTTACCCAAGCGCCGCCGGCGCAAGCGACGGGCGGGCCATCTGCCTGTTTCCCGTTTGCGCACTGGTCGAGGTTCGTCTGTGGTGCTTCCGGCACAATTACATCTCGGCCAGTTTTCTGTGCCTGAAGAGTGATACCACTCAACGCAAAAATCATTACGAACACAGCCATCGCCGTGCGTTTACCATTTGTTAAAAAAGATGGGATGCTCATTTGTAATTCTCTCCTCACTCTAAATTCCATTCAAGAAACAAGTTCGTAGTAAATCACCGAAGGGCGTAGTTCGCCACGAACAAGAAAGTTCCAATAGTAACTGACTAAAACGGATGATTTCTTAGTGAACAAAACAGCCTATGCTGCGATGTTTTCCGTGCTCATACGCTTTTCGCCTGATGGGATAAAGCGCGAATCAGAACGGATTCCAAAATTTCTTTGTAGGAAAGATTTACCAGAATGTTTTCGCGTTGTCAATAATTATTTTCTGCTCTGCATTAAATAACGCCTGCAAAACGTTGACAGTTTTCAGGTTATAGTCAGGGGCCGTTGCATCCAGTGCGTATAATATGCGGTCTGAAGGGATCGATCAGTCATTCAGACGTACGAAATTCTCAGTAAAATAAGGGGTTTTTCAACGGTCGGAAGCACCCAAGGCGCAAAAATAAAAACGGGCGGGAAAATTTCCCACCCGTTTCGAAGAAGGAAAAGGCCCGCAATGGTTACTCACGTACCTCTCGCAACTTCGTGTCTTTAAGACGATCTGGTTATAAAAATGTCAAAAACATCCGATCCCGGCAAAACTTCTATGCCAAGGCTTTTATTCGAATAAAAGCGTGCAGGATTTTTTATCACAGGAAAGCGGCCGATGTAAAGAGAATTAATCTTTCACGATCTAACGCCCTAAAAATGGGCATTTCTATTAACGACATATCGTTCAGAAGTTAAAGTAACACTTGAAGTCCTGGCAAAAACCAGACAAAAAAAGGACCGGCAACCTAAGCCGGTCCAATTGAAGCCAGGTTTTTTTATGAGGTTACTTCGTACTGGCGGTGAAATCGACGCCGGAAAGGTTGTCGTTTAAAGTAAATGATCGAGTGTCTGGCAAGAATATCTGTCTGGACGCCTTCGCGGTCATTTCGAAGAAATGTGTCGTAAGAAGGCCCTGGAAATTGTAATACCCGAACGATGTTGTTACTGCACTGTAAACGGCACCCGTGTTCAGATCCTTTACGTTCACGCTAACATTCTTCAGTGCCCGTCCACGTGAATCGGTAACGCGGCCTGAGACCGACACTGGCGATACCGACGGTGCGAGCTCCTGACTTATAAATGTGCACGTAACGGATTCGCCGGGCTCGACTTTGATCACGGCCTTTCGGTTCGCGACATCGACGGTCGAATTCTGAATATTGGTCATGCCGGATCCTGCGGTTTCGGAACACTGGATCGAATTTAGGTTCCAACCCGAAACACTACCTTCCGTCACAACTATGTCGTTGTTTACGCCTTCCGTTGGTATAAGGTTTGGGTTTTCAAACCTGTCAGACGGAGGCGCGTTGTTGTCGACAAGTGCAAATGAGCTAACCCCAAGATTTGTCGCCAAATACCCGAAAGTAGTGCTGGATGACGTTCCGCCCGAAGCATTGACTACCTGCTTTATGATCGTTACCTTGGCCGGTGCTTCCGGCGCCTGCATGCCTCCTACCCAGGAATGCAAAAGTCGATTTGCACTTACCCCATCAACGTTCCAGACCACGCCAACTGTGGCACTGTTCAAGATCTGTGAGGTGACTGTCGCGGGACTAGCGGAAGGGTTCGATTCCAAATAAAGAGCCGCAACGCCCGCGACGTGAGGAGCCGCCATCGACGTCCCGTTCATTGATCTCGCCGAAACATCGTCTGCGTTACTAAGTGACACGACACCATTTCCTGGTGCATAAATATCCAAACATGGGCCCTGATTCGAATAGCCCATTCTGTAATCGTTGCTGGCGATCGAACCAACTGTTATTGCGTTGGGTACGCGAGCGGGCGAATAATTGCAGGCGTCCGTTCCGTTGTTTCCGGCAGCAATGGTGTAGGTAACTCCGGAAGCGATCGAATTGGAAATTGCCGTGTCCAGCGTATTCGAGACGCCGCTCAAAGAAAGGCTCATATTTGCCACCGCAGGATTTATTCGGTTTGATGTAACCCAATTGACGGCTTGAAGTATGCCGGAAACCATACCGCTCCCGTCACATCCAAAAACACGGACTGCATGAAGGCGGACATTCTTTGCAACGCCGTAGGTGCTGCTTCCGATCGTGCCGGCCACGTGAGTCCCATGACCAAGGCAGTCATTACCGTTTTGTCCATCGCCTACGAAATCCGCTGCAATCGATGCGCGGCCACCAAAATCCTGGTGGGTTACTCGGATCCCCGAGTCAATCACATAAGCATGGACGCCTGAACCAGTGGTTGCATACTGGAACGTGCTGCTGAGCGGAAGAGTCCGCTGGTCAAGACGATCAAGTCCCCATGTAGCATTGGCCTGAACCGATTCGACCGACGCGTATGCATCTTCTTCAACATACTCAACGCGATAATCTTGGCTCATTTGGATCGCCGATTCCTCGCTCATTGCCCCCGCGAAGCCGTTAAGAGCCGTGTCATACACAGCATCAACATTAGCGGCGAATTCACCTGCTAGTTGATACGAGGTTCCTTCGACATTGAGATTTGAACCGGAATACTCCGTTCGGCCGGTTTGTTTTAGAACGACTATATATCGACCAGGAACAGCATTTACGGAACGAAAGAACTTCGCTCCTTTCGCAGCTGAAGTAGGTGTTACAAAATATCCGGCAAGGGTGCATGCGAGCAGCAAGCTCGAGAAGACAAGAAGCTTTTTCATCGTGATCTTAACTCCGTGAAAAGTTTTGGTCGGTTTGCGTATGCGGGAAAACTAGGAATTGTGGCGACATTTGGTTGCCGCAAGTTAGAAAGTAAAACAAATATCAACACACGTCAACACAGTTTTTTATCAAAATGACAGGTCTCGATCTAATTGAATGAATTTCAGTCAAGCTGACCGAAAATGGGAGCTAATTCTGTCTATTTTGATAAAATGCCTTGATATGGAAGAAAAGCTAAAACAGCTTCGAGGCAAAAGGGTCGATGTGAATTGTGGAGCAGCAGCGGTATTCCGCGGAGTAGTTGAGGACGTTGACGATCACATTCTCGTTCTCAAGGACGAGAACGACCTGATCACTAACATTTCGCTCAGGAAGATAATCGCCGTAACCGAATGCGTTGAACCATTATCTCGCCCTGGTTTTATAGTTTAGAACGGATCGTAGAAATTAAAAGGCCCGGCATAAGTGCCGGGCCTTTCGTTCTTTCTGATCGAGATCTATTTTGTTACGGAACTGGCGTTGGGCGTGGCAGTTGCCAATTTCCGAAATCCAACTATTCGTTTTTCCCAATAACCTTTGAACGGGGAATAGGTGATTCCGTGGCTAGACGACGCGTGATAAAACCCGTTGCCGTCGGCAACGATCCCCATGTGGCCCAGGCCGTTGAAAAAGACTAGCGTACCGAATTTGTATTTTTCTTGATCGTCGACCGGCAGGGAAGCATTCCAGATGCTCTGAGCACTCTGCCGAGTGAATCCCATTCCCGATTCACTAAATACAGCCCAAACAAAACCTGAACAGTCATAACGGCTTGGACCAGTCGAACCATATCGGTAAGGAATGCCAAGCTTTGACTCGATCGATCGCACCAGCGAGCCTGTAGTCGAATTATCGTACCTTGAAACGCGTGCCGCCGACGGGACCATTGCAGACGTCGGCCTGGAATCTACAGTCTTTTCGACCAATTTCTGATTATATTCGGGATTTACTTCGATATCGGTTGTTAACGGCTGGCGGGTTGGCGAAAGATTTGTCGGCTGTGACGAAAGAGTTGTTTTTGTTTTGTCTGCCTGAGGCTTTGGCGGTTGATTAACAGGCTGGCTGAGTACGGGTTTTACCACCCTTTCCCGATCCTGTGCCGACGAGCTGATGGCCCCGGCGGCAAATACAACAAAACAAAAGACGGGTACGACTCTTTTCAAATTCGTCAAAATTTATTTCTCCCTTGTTGCGGCTGTAAGAACAAAACGGTGCGATGATCCGGAAACAGGCGTCCGCCGTTCAATTCAAACTAACCGCTTGATGTGATTTCTACTTTTTCGGGTAGCTAACCGATTAAGAAACTTTGCGGGGGAACGCATTACAGCGTTTCAAATCATTAGCCAAAAGAGAGATTACCATAAGGAGAAACGATAACGCAACCCTAGGGAAAATCCCTAGAGAACATTAGAAAAATGCCCAGGGTCGGGCGGCTGCATGCGGGCAGCGGAAACGGTTGAATTCTCCAATCACGGACCGTCTCGCCTTTTCCGATTGCGATTTGGCGGGCCCTTCTTTTTATGGAAGGGCCGTCTCTTCACTCCGCCTTCTTATCCTTCAGTTGTCCTTCGTATGCTGGGGAATATGCCTAATCGTTGATCCATTCCAAAAAAAAGGTTACCGCAAAAAGAAAAATGGCTTAGGAGTTGTCCTAAGCCAACAATATCCAAACTAAATTCTTTTTATGCCGAGAACGATGTTCCGCAGCCACAACCGCCGGTTGCATTGGGATTCTCAAATGTGAACCCGGAACCCATCATATTGGACGTGTAGTCCACAGTGATGCCGTTCAGATACTGGGCCGAAAACATATCGACGAACAGCTTGACGCCGCCTTTATCAACTATGAAATCGCCCGATTTCGAATCTTCCTCGATATTCAAACTATATTGAAAGCCCGAACATCCACCTGGCACAACGCGTACGCGAAGGCCTGCCGTCTCCGGCAGATCGTCTTCACCCGCAAGAAACTTCTTGATCTCCTCTATCGCGGGTTCGGTTACTGTTAATTCAATGCTTGGCGCTGCGACTGCTGACATAATAATTGATAGCTCCTGTCAAAAATTTGGACTCGCCTAGGCGAATCCTTACAATTAAATAAATATTACTTCAGAACTATCGAAATTGCAACTTTTCGCGAGTCATCGCATTGCCGATCTTATTGTGACATCTTTAGTTTTGCGGGAGGCGGTCCGACCACAGTCCAAACGAGGCGGCCGTGCCCGTCGAATCCTTCAACCTTAGTGACAAAAGGAGCCCGAAACACGTCCTGTTCACCGACGAACTGAACAAGGGTGCAATAAACGTAAACGGACGCTTCGCTATGCTGGCTCAAACGTTGCCGAAGGCTTTTACCAAGAATTGGCGAGCTGAAAAAGGTGCTTCCCACATCGGTGTTTTCACCCGCCTGAAAGGAATAAAGGTTGTTCGACTTTTGATACTGTATTGAATCAATTGTCGCTGCGACGTTGACGATCAAATGTTCGCCGTCGCGACGTTTGTCCCAATCGTTGACATAACTGCTCAGGCGCTCAAACTCGATCACGACAGGCTTTTTCTGACTAAAAACATTCAGAGAAACAAACCCTAACAGCATCAAGGCTGATGCGATCACAAAAAGCTTTTTTTTCATCGTTTACTTCGCACGGGAGAGAACTACGAGCTCCGGCTTCATCGCTTCTATAGAAACTTGCCGAGCGACCTCTTCGGCGGCCCGACGAAATGCCTCTGACTGTTCGGTGTCCGGGGCGAGAACAACGACCGGTACTCCTCGGTCGCCTCCCTCGCGGACTTCGAATCCGATAGGAACCTGGCCAAGGAAATTGAGCCCATATTCATCTGCCAATCTTTGGCCACCGCCTCTGCCGAAGATCTCGTATCGATTTCCAGTATCGGGAGCGATAAAATACGACATATTTTCGATAATGCCGAGCACCGGCACATTCACGGTCTCAAACATTTTTATCGCGCGTCTCACATCAGACAGCGAAACTTCCTGTGGTGTCGTCACAAGCACCGCGCCTTGAACCGGCACTAACTGCGCAAGTGAAAGCTGAACGTCACCCGTTCCTGGCGGCATATCGACGATCAAATAATCGAGCTCACCCCAATTTACGTCGCTCAGGAATTGACGAACTACGCCATGAAGCATCGGCCCGCGAAGTATCATCGGCTTGTCCGGCGGCACGAGCAGAGCCATCGAGATCATCTTGATACCGTGCGCTTCTGTCGGAATCAACCGATTGCCCACGACCTCGGGCTGCGTTCCGCTGGCCCCAAGCATCATCGGGACGTTCGGACCGTAAACATCGGCGTCCATCAGCCCGACTTTTGCTCCGTCTTGTGCTAGTGCCACCGCGAGATTCACTGCGACGGTCGATTTGCCAACGCCGCCTTTGCCGCTCGAAATAGCAATGATGTTCTTTACGCCCGGAATCGCAATATTATTCGCGATACCGCGCCCCTGCGGTACCTCAGCATCCATCGTGACCTTTACATTGGTGACGCCGTCAAGGTCCCCAACGATCTGGATTGCCTGGGATTCCATCTGTTCTTTTACCGGGCAAGCAGGCGTCGTTAACACGATGCGAAATGAAACGTCGCCGCCCTCGACCTTTAGATCGTGAATAAAACCAAGGGTGACAATATCTTTATGCAGATCCGGATCGACGATCTGCTTTAGCGAATCCAATACTAGTTCTTCTGTTAGTTGACTCATTTATGTTCGTGTGTGGTTGAATTAATGATTGTAACAAACGTGAACACCTCTTTGTCCAAATCGAAAGCTTTCTTGGAGATCTGCCGTGATGCCGCAAAGTGTCGGATCTGTTCCGACCTGGCGGATAAGACCGCAGTTTTGAGCGAACTGAACGGCAACCTAAACCCGAAAGTGATGTTTATCGGGGAAGCTCCTGGACGTGTCGGGGCCGATCGCACGAGGCGGCCGTTTTACGGCGACAAATCGGGTGACAATTTGCAAGCGCTGCTGGATTCCATTGGTCTGTCCCGCGATGAGATCTTTATTACGAGCGCTGTGTTGTGCAGCCCGCGTTCGGCGACAGATGCAAATCGAAAACCGACGAGAACTGAGATCAAAAACTGCACCACGTATTTGAGACGCACTTTGGATGTAATTGATCCGCCGATCGTCGCGACCCTCGGCAGTGTCGCTCTCGAATCCATCAAAACAATTGAGCCGCACGCTTTGTCATTGAAAGAAAATGCCGGGCACGTTTCTAATTGGCACGGTCGCAAACTAATACCGCTTTATCATCCGAGCCCGCAGGTTGTTGCAGCCCAGCGTGGGATGGGGATTCAATTCGAGCATTTTCAGGTGCTCGGCAATTTACTTAGAATGAATCTACATGGATCTTGAAGCATACGATCAAATTCGTTCAGGCGGCGCCGGTTTTTACGAGCAGGGACGCGGGTTGATCGCCGTCTCGGGAAAAGAAGCCGTTCAGTTCCTGGATGGAATGATCACAAACGACATGAAGACGCTCGAGGATGGCCAGCAAATGCTTGCGGCGTTCCCGAATGCACAAGGGCGCTTGATCGCGCTTGTTCGCGTGCAGCGGCAGGGCGATCGCTTTTTAATAGAGACCGAAGGAGCGACTCGAGAAAAGGTTTTTCAGAATTTATTTCGATTCACGTTTGCCGGTGATTTCTTTGCCGAGGACCTTTCGGATAAGTTCTCATATTTCGAGATCTTCGGGTCGAAGAAAGACGTGTTTAACCCGAACGTTGGCGACAAATTTGAAGGGTCCGTCGCGTACGAGCAGTCGCAAGGAGGAGGTTATTTTATACCGATTGAGCTCGGGGATGCATTTCGAAAATTTCTTATCGACGAGAATGGATGCGTTGTTATAGACGATGAGCTCTATGAAACGCTTCGCATCGAATCTGGAATCCCAAAATATGCGGTCGACATGGATGAAACCACGATCGTCCCTGAACTCGGACTGGAAGGAATGATCTCGTATACGAAAGGCTGCTACATCGGCCAGGAGATCATCGCCCGTATACATTTCCGTGGCCATGTTGCGAAGCACCTTACCGGATTGGTTTCGTCAGAGCCCGGAGCAGCGGCGACCGTTTTCTCGTCGGGGGACGAGCTGAAAACGCCTGATGGCAAGAACGCCGGCAGAATAACTTCAGTTACGTATTCACCGAAACTGGACATGTGGATCGCGCTTGCGTTCGTTCGTTTCGATCAACTCGCCGAAAATACGGAGCTTTTCGCTGGCGAGTCTAAAGTCAGAGTTAAGAATCTGCCGTTCATAAATTAGAATGAACATCGCTCAATGAACAATACCGATCTTGACATCGATCTGCCGAACGCAAAGCTGGCGTACACGATCATTCAATCGCTGTTGGACGGCCACGAGGCACTCAGCGATTTGCTGGTCCTGATGTCGCACGCGTTGGACGAGGACACGCTCAAAGCGTTGACGATGACCGGCGAGTGGCAGAAGTATCTTGAATCAAAACGAGATCTTGAGGCTGCAAAATTGCAGATCGAGGCTTTTACGAATGAACTCAAACGACTCGAAAATTCTTGATCTGTTGATCATCGGTGCCGGACCGGCGGGAATTGTGGCGGCATATGAGGCGAAGCAGGCCGGGCTCGATTATGTAGTGATCGAAAAGGGGCTGATCGCGAATACGGTGTATCACTACCCGGTAGGCTTGACCGTTTTTTCAACGACGAATGAACTTGAGTTCATTGATGGCGATCTCAAACCCGCGCGCGAAAAACCGACACGGGAAGAATTGCTTTCATATTACGTGCGGTTCGTATTGGATAATGAGTTGGACGTGAGGACGGAAGAAACCGTCATCTCAGTTGAAAGAATCAATACAGAGAACCACCCCCTCGACGAAGCGTCGACACCCTTCCTTTGTAAGGAGGGAAGCTTTCACGTGACAACCGATCGGGCTGAATATGGAACGAAGAATGTTTTATTCGCGATCGGCGCGATGGACTATCCCCGGAAGTTGAATGTGCCGGGTGAAGATCTCCCGAAAGTGCATGACCATTTTCGCGAGACGTATCCTTGGGTGAAGAAGAAAGCATTGATCGTTGGCGGCGGCAATTCGGCGGGCGAGGCAGCGTTGTTTCTTGCGCAAGAAGGATGCGAAACGACGCTTGCGATATTTCGTTCGGATTGGGAAAACAATGACCCAAAACAGGGCTGCATAAAGTATTGGGTCAAGCAGCCGCTGGAAGCAGAATTAAAGGAACACTGTCTCAGGCTCTTCTTTTTAGGCAAGGTTGTCGAGATCCGCGAAAGTGAGGTCGAACTTGAAAACGAAGCGGGCGAACGAGCAGTAATCGAGAACGACGTCCTTTTTGTTCTTATCGGCGCCGATGCCGACCTGACGATGCTAAAAGATCTTGGTGTGCAAACTACACAAGCGAAGTATGGCGAGGTTCCGGGGCATTTACGTGGCCGGCCATTTCACGAATGAGCGGCATATCAAAGGCGCGATCGACGCGGCGAAAAAACTTGTGCCTTCAATGGCGAAGACATTGCCGGCGAAACACGCGAAAGTCACAAAATAAAAAAGGCAGGATCGGACCTGCCTTTTTTCCGCTATTCGAACGTATTATTTCCCGTCCGGTTTCGTCGTCCGCATTTTCATTTCCTGTCCTTTGAACTTTTCGGAAATATTCGCAGGATTGATGTCGTACGAAGTTACATCAAATGCATCCGACGCCTTGTCACCGATCGTGGTTGTCCATCGATATGGAAGCTGAACGCCACCTGCATCGCGGAAATCCGAGAACTTGATCATGATCTCGGCATTTACCATCGGTTCGGCATTTCGCTTGAACATTACTACGTCCTTACTTCCATCGGCTGGTGCGGGCACCTTGTGATGAAACTGCACGATCTCCGGCATTGGATGCCCGGAGTAGCTGATCGCGAGTGGAAGATTGTTTGACTTGCCGATATAGAGCTTGAAATTCTGTCCACCAAATTCCGCGTTGATGACGTTTACGGTTGCTCCATCGAGGTCGCCTTCACCAGCGAATGTGTAGTTAACTTCGATACCGTCTGGCGCCGTCAGCAGCAGGCTCAGAGTCGTGCAGAGAAATTCGTTTTGTCTTACGCCTTCATGATGGGCGGCGTCGATCTTGTTCATTCGAATGTCGAATTCTTTGTCGTCCGCGGTTTTCCATTCACCGTCTGCAGGCTTTCGAACCATGATCTTTGTCTCGCCGTCGCCTGAGCCAACAACCTTATCGGCATTTTCCGTGCGGACAATGATCTTTTTACCGCCTTCGGTGGTGAACTCGCCATTTTCGCCCTTCTTGACCTTAAAGACATGGCCGTCCGATGTCGTGAAGTCACCGTCCTTACCGGTGACCGTAAATGCCTTGTCGTCGCCTTTGCCGATAATGGTAACCTCGCGCGTTTCGCTCCGGGTCTTCACGGGATCATCACCGTTCGAGTCACCCAGCTTTATGGACTTCATCATCTTGTCGGGAAATTGAAGCGCGATCTCGGTATCCCCGCTGAACGACTTTTCAATATCACCCATTTTGTGCGTCATCGTTGATTTTCCAACGATCACAAGTCCCCGGACCTCGCGAAGTTTTGTCTCGCCGCCAATGGCGGTGCGGGCAGCTTGAATGATCTCAAGCGCTTTTGTATCCGACTTGAGCTTGGCGCTCGCTTTGTCGATGATGACCCCGAGTCCGACGAAGAAAAGCGAAATGCTTACAACCGAAAAAAAGAATCGTTTCATATTTATGCCTCCATTTTACTTATCATTGCTTGATGTTTTTTAGCCACTCCATAAGTTTCAT
>QHXS01000008.1:13316-26863 GCA_003223975.1 Acidobacteriota bacterium | reverse complement strand
TCGGAGCGAATGAATGGAAGCACGCAATTCATTTGCCCTCCACCTCTGCCAGTACGGCTCGTGCTTTAGCTCCTGCCGGATGGTGTGATAGAAAGGCTGCAAGCGCACTCTCGCAATCTTCCAGCACCTCCACCAGCGGCTTGCGCACTTCGGCGTCGTGCTGGTGCAGGTCGGAAAGGTCAACGGATTCTAGTTCGGACCACTTTTCAGCCATCGCCCATGTTCGTTTTTTCGCTTTCTCTATCGCCGCCTGTGCGGACAGAAGTTGAGATTTACATTTCTGACGTTCGGTTTCCACCGCATCAAAAGATCGCTCCGTCTGCTCACGGCGTTGGCGCTCGGCGGCGAGTGCTTCCGCTAATCCTGCCACCTGACTTTTCCATGCGGCACGGCTGCGTTCCACAATTTCGCGTTCGTCCCGTTCGGTGGCGAGTGCGGCTTTGATTGCTGATGAAAGTTGATTCAGGTCGCTATGGTCCGGATTAGCGTATTGTGCCAACCGCTCTGGCGTCCACTCCTGCTGTTCACTCATACGAGATGCTTCTTTATGTGGCGTTTGATGATTTAGATTCCACACCAACCGCTTTGTTCAATGCTAGTCGAGATATTAGATTGCAAAAGAGACAGGCGCAACTAAAATCGCGTGCGGAAAGCCATGCCGCAACGCGATCCTACGCCGCAAGTCCCAGTCAGGACTTATCCGACACCTGACATCACCGATCAGGTGCTGGTTGAGCAGGTCACCAGCGAGCACGCTAATTCCGGGCCGGTTGTCCCTGGCACGCCGCATCCTAATTCGCGCGAATTTGAGGGTTGGAAACTTGGAAAACAGACCGCAAACCCGCGCGATGAGAACTGGTATCTGCGATACTACGTCAAAGATCAGCCAGCCGACAGCGAGTTCAACCGGGATTTCTGGAATTATGCGGTCAAATTCGCGGCAGAATCAAATCTGCACAGGGTTCTTATCCGTTCGTATCGCGAGCCGAAGCAGGATTACCGGCCACGGACAAAAGGCGGCGCTGACCCTGATTTTGCGGGTGCAATCCTGGTTAGTGAAGAAGCGCAGCAATTCCCGGCGGATTCGGAGTATTACGCGCAGTATTTTAACGTAATACGGGTATACGAAACTCTTCCCGGGCCGTGGATATACACTCGCAAATCGGATGAAGACGGCAATATCTCGACGGTAGCCGAGCGCCGGAATCTGGCTGCAGACATTACCGCCAAAAATACCGAGACCGGCGGAGTAATCACCACCATTGAATCCATTGGAGACACCGATCAGGTGTCCAAGGAGGTTTCGACTTTGCGGGTTTGGGTGGACAAGGCGCTTTATGAAATCTCGATTCCTGACAGCGTAATCCCGGTTGAGTTCAGGGCGCAAATCCCCACCAACACCACCAGTCATATCCGGTCGTTAACCGATAATCCTCCGGTTATCCCGCCTGTTCTTGGAGTGGCCGAGTTTCGGCATTCCATCCAGATCATGGACAAGCTGTTGTACCGGGAAACCATCGAGCGGCTTGGCCCGGTTACGCTTCCTATCACTGTTTACGGCCAGGAATTGACGGAGCAATACGGAGGCGGCGTTCTGCGGACGGCGCTCACCCTTAGTAACGTGGCGATGGCGATAGATCAGGGGTTCAAAGTTGTCGATTCATCGAATAGACCCCTCGGGAACACGCTCTTTATCAAGACCACCAAGGAACTTGATCCTGCCTTTGCCAGCGCGTGGCCGACGCTTCCCGGCCGCGATTGGAATGAGGAGTTCCAGACCTACGACGCCATTGAAACGCAGGTAGTGGAAGCTGGCGTTTACGTGCCGCCAGATCCGTTGCCTAGTTTCGCGGTGGAAGATTTGCGGCCATTGGATAGATGGCGTGTCAGAAGAATCAGGAGGACAGTTGATCCAGGTAGTCACATCGGGCCGGCGAACGCGCTTATTTCCTATCGTTATCACCCGTTCCAATTCCCTGGCACACTCGATTATCATCGCCTGATTTCATTCAGCCACCGTGAAGGATACAGGCGGGCTGCGGCGCTTTTGGCCAAGCATACCATTCGCACCTGGTGGTTAGTCAGGAATAGCGATGATCCGCCCACGGTAGGAAACGCTGACCTGGGATCATTCGACATTGACGTAAAAGAAATCATTAGTGACACGGTAAACGTACCAATTTATTCCAGTGGCAGCGACATTGGAGCACAAAGTTATCCAGAGGTGTTGCACGATGATATTACCAACTCGCTGGGCGCGTTTTATCCGGCAACCACACCATCGTTCACTGAGTATTACACGGGCATTAGTTCGGGTAGTGGAGGAACTGGATCGGTGTATGCTCTTACGGCGCCAGGGAATAGTTACACACCCGGAAACGCTATAACAGTTTGTGGCACTTCATGCATTATTGTGGCTACTGGTGTTTCTGGTTCGATTTTAGGGATTACTCAACCCGCAGCACCGCCCACTGGTGTAATCATAACAGGATTTAGCAGTGGAGGAGCTTGTAGTGTAAGTGGCGGTGGAGGGACAGGAGCCGCGTTTAACGAACTTATTGTGTCTTATGACATTCCCGTCCCTGGTTCCGGGTGGGTAGGAACAGAAAAGGTGATAGCGGCTGACGTTAAATACCAGAACATCCCCAGATTATGGAAGATAGTGACCGAATCAGTGGTAATGAGGTAGGAGACCCAATCTTCGCGGAACTGGATTCGATTTTCGATGAGATCCATATTAAGCGGGTCAGGAGAGAAGTGGCAGAGCAAGCGGCGTTGATGGAGAATTTCCGGATCGTGGGAAGAACCATCTCTGGAGACACCGGGGACGGATACGCAAATGACAATTCCGACTCCTCTTGAAGCTGTTCAGCAGCAGCTAAAAGAACTGCAAGACCTCTCGGACGTACGGATTCGTGGAAGTGGCGTGTCAGGAGATGCGCGGAAGGGTTATTGTGTGCGCTGCCCTGAATGCGAAGAACCAGCGGCAGAAGGCGCATCGGGGATATTCGTGCCGCCGCCACCACCAACCCCAACTGGAGCGTGCTGCGCGGCAGACGGCTCATGCACTATTGAGACTCAAACCGATTGCGAATCTGGAGGTGGAACGTATCAGGGCGATGACGCACCGTGTGATCCTAACCCGTGTCCGCAACCAACTGGAGCTTGTTGTGATGGGACAGACTGTAGTATTACAGCTGAAGTCGATTGTGTTGGTGTTTATCAGGGAGACGACACTGTGTGTGATCCTAACCCTTGTTTGCTCCCTGAATGCGCATGTGGATTTGATGAATTACACGATCACATATCATCACCGCCCAAACGGTATTTAAGGCGTGATGTAAGAACCACGCGAGACGCTCATAGCGATGCTAACCTTAGCCACCTTGCTAGAGACAAAACCACAACGGAAATATATGACCCGGATACATGTGTGCTTACAACCTCGTGTGTTAATGGATACAACGCGAACTGGGACGACACCTGTACCCAAATTATTGACGGTTGTGCTGGAACCATAGTTAGTAGTAGTCCACCAGGATGTATTCCAAATATAATTCCTACAGATGGTGGTCCAATTACAACTGTCTTAGTTGATACAAATATAGAATATGACATTCAGCAAGTTTATACTTGGCACGGTGATCCTGTCGATACAAATGAACAAGACACAACTCTATCCGATGAGTGTACACCACCGTGTTGTCTATTTCATCCTGGTGGTACCGGTTTAGAAGATTTAACATGCGAAGGTCGCTCTTGGCATCAGGATGCCTGTGGATTCTTAAACGTTTTAGATGGTCGCCACTACCGTGTATGGAGTGGAGGAACTAGTTATAGTGACGATCTTGGAGATGACCCATGTTCACGATGTTTTAGACAAGTTACAGTTAGAGATGTTAATACCGGTGGAACTTATAACTTTAATTGTGATGGAAGTTGTAGTTGTGACATTTGTACAGGTCCTGGTAGTACAATATCAATTGACCAAGGTGAGTATTCAGATGAAGTGGTAATGTCAATGACCCCGTTAATTCAGACTTTCGCAAAAACCTTGCAACCGTGCAGTGGTTGCGGTACACAAGGGGCAGCAAGCGTCTGGGCAAATGTCCCGGCAAGCGCCAATCCAAATATGAAACAGTATCTAATGCAGGTCGTGGTAGAAGCCGAAAAAGCCAGTGAAGCGATGGCTAAAGCGGAGGGAATAGGGGAAGTTATTTCCCAGAGCCTTCGTCCATCACAGGGTCAGGGTCAAGCCCAAACCAGCGGCACAGTGGGCGTTCCTCAGATGGGACCGGTCCGGCCGCCAACTGCGAAATAATGAGGTTGGATTGGCTGACGTTCTGGGTATCAGCGATTGCCTGTTACCGGTTGACCATCCTGATTTCGCGCGACCTTGGACCCTGGCATGTTTTCAAGCGTCTACGTACAATAGACAGGTGCTCGGAACTGCTGAAATGCCCGTTCTGCGTCTCGATTTACACCGGTAGTCTCACCACTTTGATCCTGTGGTTATCGGGATTTGTGATGCCGATAGGCATGTGGTTTCTGCTTGCCTTATCCTTTTCTGCGGTCACAATTGCTCTTGATCGCACGTTTACCGCTGATTATAGCCCGTAAAAAATGAGCAAGGAATATGTGAATGCGGCATTAGACAATGCGATCACGGCTCTCGGGCAATGCCAGAAAGGGACGGCACGTCAGTTTCTGGAATCAGCAATCAGGACAGCTGCTGCTGTCAGGCAGCAGGAGTGGGTTGATGATTACGTGGGCATCAACAAAATCTGTGACGAACACGCATCCAAATTTTCGGATACGCTTCATGCGAACGAGATAGACAGCGCCATTCGGATGGCAACCATTCAGGGTTACGAACTGGCAAGGAAGCAATATAGCCCGTGAAAAAACGGAAACAGACTTCAGCCACAACCCGGTGGCGGGAAAAGGGCACGGCCGGCCGGAAGAAAACGCTTTCACCGCGTAAAAAGCGTCCAATCAGCAAAGGGAAAACGTTTCAAAGAGCGAAAGGAGGCAAGAAAATGACACAAGCCAAAAAGACCGCGCAGCACATTGGAAGCAAGCATGCCGAGCCAGCCAAACCGCAGCCTAAACCTGCCGAAAAGGGCAAGGACAAGGACACCGGCGAACCGCGTGAAGGCGAATGGGGGGCGGTGCCACCGCGCGAACCACCAGCGCCAGATCCGCTCAAGGGCGATAAGAACGGGAAATAGCCATTTTTCCAACCCGTCTCAGCTGGAAGGAGGGGGTTATTTCAGCTTGTCCCGTCGCAAGGCGCCATAAAGCTGGTAGCCCTCTTGCTCCCCCCTTTTTTCTCTTCCAACCTCTAAAAAGTGATTGTCATCCTTCGTTCTTTCCTGTATTAGCTTAAGTTGTAGTACAACAACCAAAAAGAGAAAGGAACCAAGCACAATGGCAGCAGCATCAGTAACACTTGACGGAATCATTTACGATAAGCTGGAGAAATCGGCACGAAACGTCTGCATCATCGGTATGGCGCATCTTACCGATCTACACGTAGACGCCAAACCACCGGAGTTCATCCCGCTTCCACCGGAAGTTGATCCTCCCGCACCGCCAACCGACACCACCAAACCGCCTCCAGCAGACGGCGGATGGGGTTACCACCCTGACTATGGCTGGGGATATTTCCCAGGCACAGGCGGTGTGCCCGGTCCCAAGAAATAAAAAAAAGAGCGCCGGAAAAAGATCTGTGGGCAGTTTCCCCGGCGCTCAGGAGTTAATCCGATTATGCCGTCGGATCTATGTCATCAACACCAACACTTTTCCCAAAGAGCGCTCCGTTGTCAACCCAAATTTTTATATTGTGATCACGCAAGCTCCAACCCCATCGTTACGCCAAATGGTGCCTTAGCTTCTGGCATTTCATCCCGGAGTTGCTGCAAGGCGATTAAACCCCCTTTAGTTTGACCGCACACATGCCAACCTGCTTTTCGGTAGCATCTGCCTGGATCGCGTTTCCTTCGCACCTTGCCCGAATCAACAAAGGTTACGAACCCCAAAACACCTCGTTCTCCCATTGCCAAACCGGATCACCAAACACCTCCTCGCTCGGCTTCACCTGCTTTGGCATCGCCTCCGCATACGCCCGCGCTCGCTCCGCCCGCTCTAAACACATCTCCCATTCGCGTTGACTGGCATCCATAGGCTTCTGTGGCTCCCCCACCCCAGCCACCACGTTCTCATCCATCGCCGCCTTCTCCTCCAATGTAGGCGGAATGTAGTTGGGAATTCCTTCACCCCAACGCGGCGGCTTCTCTTTATTGAGTGGCCACGGCAACCGTTCAGCCAATCCTTCCTTCAGTTGTTTCGCCGTAGCCCGACGTTCACGCATCAACTCGCGCTGATACACCTTCTTCGCTTCTCCACTTATTGCCATGTTAGACCCATACCGTTAGACCTCCGTAACGCAAGCGCAAATGTTAGACCCATCCCCAATCCCATTACGTCTCCCACTACGCCTTTTCACCACGGAAAATCTCCCAGGCCAGCCTTATACGCACCACCGCCGTCAATCCCCCCTCCCTACCCTCTTCTACGCGCGCGCGCTACACGTGAGAATAAGAATGCTTAATTATATGCGTGAGATAGACTTACGCATCCGCGCGCAATCATTGCGTAGTACTGTAGTACTGTGCATAGTAACTGCGCGTAATCCGTTGCTCTGCGTTTAGGATGTTAACGTTGACGAGCGCTTGCGCCGGCGCCGCATTGGACAACGCCAGGTATTTGTCAATGCTAATTCCGTAAGTGCTTGGCAACAGATTACTTGGCATCGTATCCTTTTCCAATCGTTCGAAGATTCGCGTACCAGCGCGCTTCGCAATCTCTCTCGCTTGAATGGCGAGTTCTTGTTTTATTTCATTGATCCTCACGGCGTCGGAGTCCCTGATTGCGCGTACTTCGGTTTGGCCATGTTTGTTTTCCTGAGCGATTTGGATAGCTGAATCACCGTTGGCCAAGCGTGCGAGTATGCGTTCGCGTTTGGCTCCCTTTATGTTTGGGCAGGCGTGATCTTTTTTGTTAACTGGCGTGGCGGGCTGTGCTCCAGGTTTCATTAATGCTCGATCTACGTCATTGGCTGGCGTTGTGCAAGAACGAAATGGGGGACGTGATGGCCGGATTAATCAGAACGATTCTACGGGCCTTGTGGACACTATAGGCGCTGACTATGTGCACCTGCTTTTATTATACAAACAAAGTCCGGATTATTTTCCATGTTTAATTGAACGAACTAACCGCTTGGATTACTATAATGGCATGAACAAAAACAGCAGATTCGAATTGAAAGCAGACGGCACTGTTGAGCGCGTAGGACCCTTTGATTCTTACGGGCCAACAGTCGAAGCGAAAACTAAAACGGAAGCGATGGCCAAGTTCTTAGGCTTTGCTTATCGTGCGGCAGAAAATACGCCAGAAATCAAAATCAAAAACGGGGCGTATCAATTAGCGTACGAAAGCCTCGGATATGGCGTCACGGTGGAGTCTGGCGTTGAAGGCAGAGACGGCAGCCTCTGCTTGTCGGGCGTAAAACAATGGCAAGACCTAGATGAGAGTGTCGCGTCATTCGACTATTACGCTTCAGACGCATACAAATCCAGTCAATCAATCGCAGCCTAATCCAATCTTTAATTGAACGAACTAAGCGGTTGGATTACTAACTAGACATGAGAAAACAGAAAACAGTTAGACGGGCAATGTCAGAGTCTGATCGACTCGCCTACGAAGCGCGTAAAGCGCAACGTCGCGACATTGCGAAACGCGTGGCAGCAATGAGCCAATCTGATCGTGAAATCATGGCGGCTCACAGCGGTTTGCGCATGATTACAGGACACAAACTAAGCACGTTCAATACTTGCTTTATCCTGCACCAGGATGAACAAGCGACAGTGCTAGGCGGTTTCAACCAGTGGCGCGAATCCGGGCGCAAAGTTAAGAAGGGCGGCCGCAGCGTGGCTATCTGGCGTCCAATCGGCGCCAAAGACGAAAATGGCGCAACCATCTGTGATCCAGACGATAAACGGTTTGCGCTGATTTCAATCTTCGACATCGCCCAAACCGAGCCAATCGAATCGACAAACGTCGAAACGATCATTGCGCCGCCGGAAATAGTAAACGGCCGCGTCGACGTAATGGCACTAGTCGAAAGTCAGGTGGCAGCATGAGTTACCCTTACTTATCCAACGAGGAATTTAGGGAGCGC
Source organism: Acidobacteriota bacterium (assembly GCA_003223975.1). Taxonomy (GTDB): domain Bacteria; phylum Acidobacteriota; class Blastocatellia; order Pyrinomonadales; family Pyrinomonadaceae; genus OLB17. The sequence continues at coordinate 18,621 of QHXS01000008.1, read as the reverse complement.
ATCAAAGCTATCCTGAACATTCCACACGTCAAAGGCCCGTGCGTCCGTACACCCACAGATCCTGGCTACTATCCGCCAGATAAAGCGCGCGACGCGCAAGCACGCGCACAATGCGCCGATATTGCTTACGATCTTAGCGAGGATGGTGGCGCGTGAATCTCACCGAAACCTTGATCGGGCCGGCAGAGAAAACTCTTGCCACCTTGCGCGGATTAGCCGCTAAACAGGATAAACTGGCAATCTTAGTCGAAGGCGCCCCAGGCGTCGGCAAATCGCATCTCCTCGACGTTCTGGCAATGGAATTGACCGGGAATAGGTTTGCAATCGAAACCGTAAACGGCCAATCGTTGCGCGTCGATCTAGTAAGGGATTGGCGCGACCGGATGCCCTACGGCAATCTGTTCAGCGATTGGACTGTCAAACGAATTGACGAACTAGACCAATCATCGCCCAGCGCACAATCCGAGCTCCTAACCTACCTCGACTATCTAATGCCCAAACGCGCAGTGCTAGCTACCACCAACGAATACGGCGCACTCCGCGCAATCAGCAAAGGTAGATTGGAAACACGATTCATCCGCATCCACGTTGACGCACCGACGGTCACCGAGGCCACCGCGCACCTAGTCGAACGATTCGCGCTAACTGAATCGCTCGCTAGACAAATCGCGCTAGGTAGCGTCCCCGATGGTTGCCTGCCATCCGAAGGCGTCAATATGCGCGCTTGCATCAAGGACGCTCAAGCGTTCATCGCAGCGCGCGAAGTGAAAGCCGCAGCATAAAACAAAATGTTCCTCCCAGAATCATTTTATATTGAACGAACTAAGCGGTTGGATTACTAATAAGAACAAAACAACAACGAAAGAAAAACAGATGAACACAAACAACGAAACCATTAAACTTGCTCGCAAAGCTTATGACGCTTTGGAGCCTCTAAATAACATTGATTGGACCAGTCACCGCGAAAAGCTTTTTGCCATGTGCAAAGCAGAGGAGAAAGACCATCGTGGATTCCTGCCGGAATTCAACGCACATCACACGCAGAACACAGCCAGCGTTAGCGATGCCGCTAAACTGTTCGCAGTCAAGCGCGTTGCCGAATACATGCTAGGCGCGAAAATGCCAATAGGGAAAGATTTCCTGCACATCCAAAAATCATGTTTCTACGCTGCCGGGCTCGTAGATGAATTCCGAGACAGGATCACCAAAGCTTGGGAAAAGCTAAACGTCGAAGAACTGAACAAGCTCGACTATTGCAACATCGTGAAAGTGAGGAGAAACGAGGAGTCAATAGCAGCTTAAGCGTTCACTGCTACAACGCTCCGGGACTCACAACCAAAGGAAAAACAACCATGAAAACAAAACAGACAGACTATAGACTCGTAGATGATGAAGGAAATATCCGATATTTTGCCTCATGGCGCGAAGCAACCAACAACATGACAGCTCGCGACATTAGACAAGAACGTATCGGTGTAAACCATTGGCAAACGTTACAGACTGGCTCAGAGCATGGATACGCTAAATCAGACGCGCCAGCACAAGCGCAACATTCGCCGTTGCCGTATGCCTTGCGAACTACGCGTTGCTACAAAAAAGCACGTAAAAACGTAAGATTGTGCGACCGCTTAGGGTATCAGGTTGCCATGATTCATGGATCATTCGTAACAGGGATGACGACCGAAGAGTCCGAGGCGAGAAAAGCTGCCAACGCTAAATTCCTCGTCCGCGCTTGCAACAACGCCCAACGCTTGGCGGATGCGCTGCGAGATATGCTGGCGGATTCGCGGTCACTGGAAATCCGTCACTACGCCGAGACACAACTCGCGCAATGGGAAGAGGAAGCGAAGTAACAGCAATGAAAACAAAACAGAAATTAGCAAGTATCACCGGCGCGGGCCGTGAAGTTATAGAATGTCGCAAAGAAGAAGATTCCGAGAAGGCTAAAGCATGGCCAGACACGCCAGCACAAAGCGCAACACTCGCCAACAGCATGAAAACAAAAAAGACAGAACGAAGCGCAGTGAACGCGGTCGAAGCAGCGCACAATTACAGGCAACACGCCCAATGCTTAGCGGATGCGCTGAAACTCTTGCTTGCCGATCGTCCGCGCTTGCAACAACGCCCAACGCTTGGCGGATGCGCTGCGAGATATGCTGGCGGATTCGCGGTCACTGGAAATCCGTCACTACGCCGAGACACAACTCGCGCAATGGGAAGAGGAAGCGAAGTAACAGCAATGAAAATGGGAAAAGGAGGCGAAAACGTTGGACAATTACGGCTATCCGACAGACTGGCCAACGTGCCCAGGCTGCGGTTTGCCAGCGATGGACGGTCACATCACTTGCGGCAGAGCAGAATGCAACGAGGGAAGCAGGCGATGAAACTCGCAACCATCGTCTTTCTTTCACTCACAGTCGCTGCGGTCCTATGCTGGAGCGCACTGCACGTAGCGCAATCAATCGCACGAGCAGAGACGAGCAAAATCACACACATCGAAAGGGAAATAGACCAATGAAGAAGGTATGGTTCAAATGTTCGGACGTGCTTCCGCCGGAAGGCAAAGAAGTAAACACGAAGATCGACGATGCCAAAGGCTGCCGGAATGTACGGACGCTAAAACGCGATGGACGCCTGTGGTTTACGCCCGATGGAGCAACGTATGTTTACTATACGCCGACACACTGGGAAGGAATCACGCAATGACTAAAATGTCGATAAGCGAAGGTTAACTGTTTTACTTCCTTATCCGTTGTCGGACGGTCGCTCGTCCGGCAACGTCAAGGGAGCGACGACGAAAAATGACACTCCAACTCACGTATCCGCCAACCGCATTTGATTATGGTGAAAGCATTGTCTGCGCGGAATGCGGGTCCGAATGCGAATGGGAGCAATGCTACGCTGGCTGCGACGATGGTTACTTCGACGGTTACGAGGAAGATCCGCTATGGTATGACTATGGAGAACTGGTCCCGTGTAATGAGTGCAGAGGCCGAGGCGGTTCATTTTGGTGCGTGAATACGGAATGCAACACGCACGAAATCTGGCGTATCGTAAGACGAAAGCCGATGAGGAAACTTGACGCTTGGTTCAGATCAAATTAAATTCGGTAGCATGAGAGAAACAAATCAGCTTCGCAAATACGCCAAGGAAAACCGCGGCAACGGCAGGTCGAGACGCGCTCCTAGGTGCGGCTCGTGCGGGAAACGCCATCACTACGGGACGCCGTGCCAGGAAAACCCATGGCCAAAACCACAAGAGAAAATCACGCCATGAATCAAAGTCTGACAGTGGCCGAGGCCGGCAAGATAGGCGGCAAGAAACGCGCCAAAAACCAAACCAAAGCGGAACGCATAAAGCTAGCGCGCATGGGCGGCCTGGCCAGCGGCGCCGCACGCAGAAGGAAAGGAAAAAGTAAGAAGGAAGAAGTTGTCTGACTAAATCAAAATGAAATGCTCTTGTCTTTATTGTGGAGGTACGGGACAGGTAACATGCGAGTTAGACGGCGATATAGCAACAATGAGGCTAGATCGGCACCAGAATAATTACGAAGAACTTGTCGAATTACAGAAGGATGCGCAGCGAGTAATCAAACAGGCGGCGCGTTTGAAGGAATTGCGCCCGCATAGATCGGAATCCTACGGGGAACAGCTTCGCGCTACCTTACTCAATATAAACGAGCAGGCTGAAAGAGCCGCGCAGAAAAGAACAAAAAAGAAGTTGACATTGAACAAAGCGTCTAGTTCACTGTCTGCTTAACTGTGAGCACACAACAAATTATTGAAGCATGGGAGACCGGCATCGAGCCATACACCCTGGATCAAACTGAAAGCCTCTGCCAATGGTACGACGAGCAAGAACACCGATGGTGGGAAGAACACGCCGCCGGCACTCAGGCGGAAGTTAAAGAAAGGATGCGAGGTGGAAACGAAAATAATCACACGTTTTGACTATCCGCCAATCCCGATTCGTTGCTTTGATTGGTCGGCAGTCACGGACAACTACGACGGCCCTGGTAGCCCACACGGTCACGGCGCAACCGAGGCCGAAGCAATAGCAGACCTGCAAGAACAACTAGACGAAACACAATGAGCACAACAGTAATCTGTCCTAAGTGTTCAGGACCCATGTGGGACGAGCGCAAGAGCCGATTCTGGAACAATGGGATCAGCGATTCGGGTAAACCCAAGCCAATCTATAAATGCAAGGACAGGAATTGCAAGGGAGCCATCTGGAGCGAACAAGACGACATGGACCAGCGCAGACCGGAAGAACGCAAGGCCGCATTCAAAAAGACGGGGTTTGAAGCAGGTCCTACATTCAAAGAAGTAAAAGCCGTCATGCAACAAGAAGATGATCCTGCTCCGCGTAAAGCTTCGCAGGATAACAACGGAAACGGCATCGAAGCGACAAGGCGCCACCTAATGAAAGCCGCAAACCTTTACAACCTGTGCGTGCAAGCAGTGGACACTGCCATTGCTCCTAACGTTCCAGCAGCGCTACGGACTTCAGAGTGGCTGCAAGCAGCGGTAGCCAGCCTGTGGATTGAAGCCACCGGGCGAAGATCAGACGACAACGTTACCTGGTGGTCGTACATAGATCGTATGCCCGACAAACCTCTCGACAAGGCATGAACGCTTTTCAATGGTACGTGGCATTCTGTGTGCTTTGCATGATTGCTCACATCGTTAATACAATTCTATTTCTTCTGGGTAAATATGAAAACTGACTTCTACAATTTCTGGAATGAGTACTCCGTTGAGTATCGCTACCACACGGAAGGACGGCGCCAGATCGTGGAGGAAATTGTGGCCTATTTCCTGGAGCCCAAAACGTTAGGTGAACAAGTCACCGCAAAGGAATTGGACGAGAAAGGCTTTATCGTAAAGGACGAGATGGACCTTCAAGCTCTACTCGATTACGAATTGGCGGAGGGTTAAAGCCCGATGGTATGGGGAATCAAAGATGAGTACTTCGACAAGGTTTATGGCAACAGCTACAAACCGAGAACACAGCCACGCCACATCATAACTCGGCCAAAGACAGAGCAACAAGAGGAACAAGAAAATATCGGATCATACATCCAACTTTGGCTTATCGAGGAAGACAAAATAACATGACGCGCCTGTCTCAAATCTACATACAAGGCGACACCAAAAGCTGTCTATGGGCCATCTCGCAAGCCAGGGATACCACACCGGACGAAGAAGGCGACAAACTGTTGCAGTGGGCAATCGAACAACGTTACCCGGATATTCGTAACGTGCTCAAGAGTTTCAGGGACCAACTGATTGAGGCCGTAGCA
>QHXS01000008.1:524-13288 GCA_003223975.1 Acidobacteriota bacterium | reverse complement strand
CATCCTGAAACGGAAAACAATTACAAGGCTTACCAGGTTTTCCGGCCATTCTTCTTGCGGGAGCATCCCATTTGCGAGATGAAAGTGGAATGCCTGAAACCCTCCAACGAAATCCACCACATGAAAGGCCACGGCTACCGAGGCCGGCTTCTATGCAGCGAGCGATGGCTTAAAGCCTCCTGCATTGAATGTCACGCCTATACGCACAGCCACATGAAAGAAGCCAGAGAAAAAGGACTGGTTTTGTATCCATAAGCAGTGTATTAGTGTAAGCAAGATGTCTTACTCAAAGCTTTTCTCGTCAATAGTTCATTCCTCGCTATGGACAGAAGAAGATCATGTTCGGCTGCTCTTTGTGACGCTTCTCGCAATAGCTGATCGCGAAGGATTTGTTTATGGCTCCAGGAACGGGCTGGAACGGACGGCAAACATCGCTTGGCGGGATAAGGGACTAACCGACCCGTGGGACAAATTACTGTCACCAGACCCTGACAGTGCCGATATTCTGCGTAACCCCGAAAACGAAGGTCGCCGGATTGAAGCGGTACCGGGCGGGTTCCGAATTTTGAACTTTCTGTATTATCGTTCACTAAGAAATAATGATGATCGACGCGAGCAAAACCGCGAAGCGCAAGCACGTTACAGAACAAAACATGGCATCAGCCGTAATAAGCCAAGGTCAGTCAGATGCCCCACGAAAAAACACAGGTTGACAATGTTTAGGCCTGTCAAATACAGTATTCAACAATGTTCGCAAAGGTCTTTGGTCAGATTTTTGATTCATCTATAGCCGAAGATTACAACTGCCGCCGAATGTTCATGGACCTGCTTGTCCTAGCTGATTCAACTGGAGCCGTCGATATGACAGCGGAAGCCATTGCCAGGCGAACAAATGTTCCAGTCGAAGAGGTTGTCAAATATGTCAAAGAATTATGCCAACCTGACGCAAAGAGCAGATCCAAGCTCGAAGAGGGGAAACGATTAGTGCCACTGGATTCCAGCCGGGATTGGGGTTGGAAGATAGTAAATTATGTGCACTATCGGAAAATACGGGACGAAGCTGCTCGGAGGGAATACTTTAGGGATAAACAACGCGAGCATAGAAAAAAGCAAAAGGGCCATGTCAAAGACAGCATGGTTGACAGTGGTGACAATGTTGAACAGGTGTTGACCCCTTCTTCTTCTTCTACTTCTTCTTTAGTACGTACTACGAAAGGGGATCATAAGGGGAAACCCCAAAATCAAAAAGAAGTCGAGGATTTCTGTGAATCAATTGGCCTTCCTAAGTCTGACGGGGAAGCCATGTGGCTGGACTGGCAGGAACGGGGTTACGGAAAGACCAGGGACTGGAGAGCCAAGATCCGCAAATGGAAGCTCTACAGCTATCTGCCCAGCCAAAAGAACGCTAAATTTGGATCGCAGAAGCCGCCACCTGAACGTGAACTCAGGCGTGACAAAGAGATGGCTGAAGCACAACGACGATATGACGAGACAAGAAAAAGCGGAGAAAATAACCAGGTTGTGTAATCACAACGGTTGTTCGGCCAAGATAAAGAAAGTCCATTACGATCAGTTTGTGGACAGACAATGGCATCCTCATCCCCTGGCTCGCTGGGAAAAATGGGTACGAAACCATCCCGACTTCCAAAGTATGACCAGCAAGGGAACCAGTGAGAAAGAAGCTTCAACCAAAATGTTCAACTGCGCTTGCTACTACGATTCATACTGCGAAGCCAAGGAAACCGGAGCAATGACCCCATGAACACACAAAAACGCGTTCTAGGCCTATTTTACGGCCGGCACGGGGCATTCTGGAAGAAGTCTATGAGATGAAATCAGCATTGAAACTGCTACCGCCGCTCATCGCTCCTATATGAGCACAGAAATTAAAGGGGTTGCGAAGACGATTTCTGAGATTCGAGAGAAACTCAATACAGTCGAGAACTATATGATATGGCTGATTAAGCCCGAAGTGCGTTTTCGGATTGGGCACCGCGTCGAATGGAGCCGCCTCGCCCGGAAAAGAGGTTATCCGACCAGAAAATGCGCGCAAAGAGGGCGCGTAAAAGCAATCAATGGATTCAGCATTCTCGTGCAGTTAGACGGCTTGAAAAAGCCGAAGCTTTATCATCACGCGTTCTTCAATCCCGTCAATGGGTCCAAATTGTTCTAAATGAATCAAAGTAGCCCACCGTAAACCCATATCGCGCGGAAACACAGGCCACGCCCGCTCAAAATTCCTTTCAAAATAATAGCTTGAACAAAGCGGATGGTTCAATACTCTAAGGTGAAATGAGATCCAATAAGATGCCGGAACAAACATGCCGCAGATGTGGCTATATGATGGATCAGAATACCGATGCTTATGGCGATTCGCGGCCATCGCCGGGTGATGTGTCAATGTGCCTGAGATGTGGCGCCCTATCGGTGTTCACTGAGGCAATTACACTGCGGGCGCCCACTGGAGAAGAGAACGAGAGTTTGCAGCGCGATTCACGCATTACTGAGTTACAAATAATGCGCGCGGCAGTGATGGGAGGAGCGCTGACGAGGAAAAAACTGAGCAAGAAATGAAAAAGTTCCTCAAGAATTACACCAGCGACGTTCCCGTCAGTGAAAGCATCCGGAGAATTGAGCAAGTCCTGCTTCAATGCGGCGTTACCGGAATTATGAAAGATTATGGCGTAGATCAGAAGATTACTGCAATCACCTTTCGCGTAACAGGGGAAGATGATCGTCCCTGGATGATTCGTTTGCCGGCCAAGGAGAAGGAGGCCATTGATGCGCTATTTCTTATCTACGCAGATGGCGACAAGATTTCCAAAGACGGCCAAAAAATTGACGATTGGTCCAGTAGGAAAAGACTGCAAAGAAAAGATTTCGTAGCTCAGGGAGAGCGCACCGCATGGCGTATCGTGAAGGATTGGGTAGAGGTGCAAATGTCCATGATCCAACTTGGTCAGGCAGACTTGCTACAAGTGTTTCTGGCCTACGCTTGGGACGGGAAGCGCACCTACTACCAGATGCTTAAAGAGTCCAATTACGCCGGACTGTTAAAGCAAAATAATTCGGACACCGAAGACGTAATTGAAGGCGAACTTGTGAGATAAATGAAACAGAAACGAAGCTTGCTCGCCTTTTATCTGGCGTGGTTCCAACGGACGCCGATGTGGATGATTGCTGCGATGAGGCGCCATAACACTACTTTCAAAACCAAACGACGTGGTGCCCGGCAGTGCATCGAGCGAGACCTGGGAACATGGAACATCACCCGGTTTAAAGGTGCCATGCCCTACAACTCGAACTGCCACCGATTTATGAAAACCAAACTGCTGATCCTCACGTTTGCCCTCTTCGGCGCGTTCACCGCGCAGGCGAACTTCATCAACCTCACACCCGGTGGCTGGCACTACATTGACCACCAGAACAATCCATCACCAGCGTTGCTTCAACTCTTAGACGAAGAGGGCCACGACTTTATTTCATATTTCGACACAGCTACGCCCAGCGGTTGGGTTAGTCAGTTCGGCGTCTTGAACGGCGGTACTAACTTCTTCACGGACCTCATAAACAGTGGACCTCTAAGCAGTTCAGTGGTCTCGTGGGATTTCCTGGGGACGCCTTACGCAATGCGGTTCGTGGATGTATTTGGGTTTAACAGTGGTGATCCGTGGGAAGCGGTCTACCTGGTAACAGGATTCACCCAATTCAACAGCAATGGAGACCTTCCAATCACCATAAACGGTCACGTCATAATCACCGGCATTAACTTTTACGGAACAACGCCAAACAACGTTGTGCCAGAAGGTGGTTCAACGTTTGCTCTTATGGGATTGGGTTTGTTGGTAATTGTTTTCGTTCGGAGCAAATCAAAGTTGAAACCTACAACATGATCACTAACCATCCATATTTTTCGGTTGTCGTCGCAATAGTAGTAGGGTTCCTGATCGGTTGGAATTGGGCTTTCTACATAGCTTGGAAGACTCTTCAATAAAATGGATAACCAAGAACTATCAGACATTGCAGTGCGCTTAACAAACGACATTTGTGATCAAGCAGGACAACCGGAAACGAGCTGGGAAAAACGTTACAAGCTTATGCATCCTCTCGCAGTCGCAGCTTGTAACGAAGCATACAAGCTAGGCTATGACAAACGTGCAGAACTGATTTTGCAACAAGAAATAGCAGAAGGAAATAAAAAATGAAAACGCTTCTTGGCCTCCTAAACATTTTGATTGGCTTCGTTGCCGCGTCTACCTTTGTGGTCGAGTACGCGCCGCTTGGTCTTTACCATCATCTGTCGTGGCAACAGCTATTTGGCATGGGTATCTGCATCTTTATAACAACCTTCACCACAAACTTGCTTTGGCAAGGATAAACACTTTGATTCAACCTGAAGAGAAAAGAGGTGATATAGTTATGACAAAAAAACTAGTCTTAATAACCCTGATGATTGGATGTGTTATTGGAATTGCGTTCCACTTACGTCCGTCACCACTCGATCAGATAGCGTATCGGAATGCCCTTCACACAGATGCAGTTCACGTGTTTGGGGAACCCCGGTTCATCGGTTGTCCCAACGTAATGCACAGAGTACAGGGACCATGGACAGTGGCAGTCGAAGCTACGTGGAGTGACTCATTGGAACCAATACGAAACGCACTTGACCCACACTCGTTCCAAAGGGAACACTACGCGGCAATCGACTGGCACGGGAACTTTGAGAAACCGTTACCACGAGTCTGCCAAAATTGGCACGGTTGGCGAGTCCAGGTTGATGCACTAGGAAATGATATGACCAAAAATCCATACATGAAAGTGGCCGTATCGGAGACTAACAAAAACCTGCTCGTTACCAGTAGGCACATTGACACCATTAGTGTAGTCGAAGCGATGGCCGCTCGATACGACCTGCGGTCTGAGTTGCCCAAGCGCGAGAACGAACCAAGACTCGGCAGTAGGCCAGTGAATTAGCTAACCATATTCATCATGCGCCTGCGTCAATTCGCAGGCGCCACTCTAATACGCAATGAGAGGCTCCCACTTTGATCGTCACAACTTCGCTTACCTTAAAGAAGCCGAGAAAAAGACACAGCGCCAATGGGACGCTTACCTTGGGAAACTGGACCTCATACGCACGCACCTCAAGGCCGGCACAGACACCATTCAACTGGACGATCTACGGCGAAAGATCAGGCGGCACGGGCAGTATCTGGTCAACAGAGGAGTGCTTTTACAGGGAGAAATTCTGCCGCCAGATATAAGATAAGTGTGGATTTTCTTGAACAAAGCGGTTGGTTATGCCACTAATGACTTATGACATTACTGGAAAAAGCTAAAGAGGCCCGAGCAGAACCCCAGCAAATCTCCGTTTCTGACGAAGTTGTGGAATTGGCACTTGCCTGGGCAAAGGGCGAGATTTCCATGAAGCAGGCGAGGAAAGCGTTTGGTACGAAGACTGCCGGCTCTAACATATATGCCCACTTGGCTCGTGGATTAAGGCAATTCATCCAGAGGAACGCGAAATGAAAACCGAACGCGCCGACCAAAAATCGCTGGAAAAGATTATGGATGCTGCTGCCGGTGGTGACACACGCATCTTTGCAAGTGCCGTCCATTCGCATTATTTCGACATGGATCGCGCTAACCGCACCTCACGCGAAATGATGTACTTACATATTGGGATGCTGCTGGGTGCGATCATCCGCATCCTACCCAAGGATGGAAATTCAAAATGAACCGACTGACACTTAAATGGGGCTCAGCGAAGGCATGGGATTTGGAGACCGAGGAAGCCAGAGTTGCAATTCAAAAATGGGCTGATCACGGAGTGTCCATGAGCGCCATGATGCAACAATCGTCGCCAGAGCAAAAGCAATGCCTTATCGACGCTCTTGATTTTATGGATGAAATCTGGCTGGCTTGGGAGGGCAAGAAGGTTTCCAAAGAGGAAGCGAAGCAGTATCTGCTTGATTACGGCAAGCACAATGAAGCGACAAGGTGATTGGACTAGGCTTTTGCCCAGACCCAAGGGTTCCTCTGATCAGGCCCGAATGGCTTACCTGGTTGAATTTTTGCTGCACCGACGCGGAAGCGAGGCCGCAAAACAAAAAGCCATTAAGGAAATGGATAATCTGACTCGTAAGGAAATGGATAATCTGACTCGTTTATCACGATTAACTAGTAAGAATCCCTGCTGAACATGACAGCGGACGAGGAGTCAAATGCCCGCTGGACGACCTAAAAGTCTGCTAGGACGATACAAGACTTACAAGGCGTACCGCGAACCCGGCCGCTACGAAAAACGTCTCCAGGCGTTGCTAGAGAAGAAGCAAAAGATTGAGACATTAGAGACGTTAATCAAGGCGTACGAGAAAACTGATCCCGGATATGCGCAGACCCTGAGCAAACGAGTCAACGAAGTTCGGCAGCAGCTCAAGGTACTTTCAACCATCGAGCCGATGAATAATTTGAAGCCACGCTCACCGGGGAAGAAGTAACGTGAGCATAAATGAGCTACGGAACTGCCGTTACGCCTCCAAGCAGCCAGATCACCACTAGTATCAGGATGATGATCGCCAGCACCAGTTTTACCGGCTGAGGAATTGGACTGATCCAGCTTTCGATACACCACAGTACCAGCCATACTACCGCCAGAATCAGCACCAGGTACAGAACTTTTAACAGTAACCCGTTAATCGCTATTGCTCCAATTAGTTCTATCATTGTTTGTTTCCTTTCTGTTATTCGTTTTTCTCTCTTAAAAGGTCACCAGGAGTCCTATGAGGAATCGTCTCATTTGGATTCTCCGCCGTTCTTCTTTTGCTCATAAACACGACCGCTGATGAATCCCACAAGCCCGCCCACTATCGGGCCAAGGATACCCGTCGCAGCCTCAACAGCGTTCCTGACTTCCGAACCAGGATAAATCAGCCGCATCAGCACCGAACCGCCCACTAGCACCAACAGCACGATGGCGATTACAAACGTGAAGGTGAGAACGACAATTTCTGTAGTCGATCTGCTACCAAGGTCTATTTTCATTTCTCATTTCTCGATTGTCACACTGTAGCTTGGATCTCCGTCCCCAACGGGATTGGTAGCGTTCACTCTGAAGGTTGTCTTCCTGCCCTTTAATTTATGGGTGGCGTCATACGCGGGAGACGCACTTGGATCTGGAGGAGGAGTGACCTGATCAACTATATCATACTGATTACTGTTTCCTTTGCGCCTCTGAATCTTGTAGTGGATCACGTTATCCACTGGATCGTTCTGACTCCATTGTAGAATGTTGGTTGTCCCTCCGCTGCTGATAACCCTTAGATTTGACGGCGCATCTGGAGTCGGGCTTGTTTCTGGCGTTGGAGTTTCCGTGGGACTTGGAGTTTCGGTGGGACTTGGGGTTTCCGTCGGACTTGGGGTTTCCGTCGGAGTCACAGTAGGCGTGGGTGTAGATGTAGCTGTAGCAGTTGGCGTGAACGTGGCCGTTGCAGTTGGCGTCGGAGTATCGCTGGGGCTCGCTGTCGGCGTCGGAGTGGGCGTAAACGTTGCGGTTGCAGTGGGCGTTGGCGTGAACGTGGCTGTTGGGGTTGGCGTAAACGTCGCGGTTGCTGTCGCAGTCGCGGTCGCAGTTGGTGTTGAAGTAGGGGTTGGCCCGAGCGTTGCGCACGTCGTAATATTTGAATACGCAGAATCACCGCAGGACGAAGTATGCGCTCGAACCCGATACTGATACGTCGTACTAGAACTTAAACCAAGATTTTGGTAACTGGTCACATTCGCACCCAGGGTTGCAATTTGCGTGAATGCACCGGCGCCAGTTTTGCGTTCAACGTAAAAGTTGATCTCGGTCGAGTTATCAGTCCACGCCAAATCAATGCGGCTCGTGGAAACCGCATTACATGTAAGGCCGGATGGCGCCCCAACTATTGGGCAGGTTGCTGTTGGTGTTGCTGTTGCTGTTGGGACTGCTGTTGCTGTTGGTGCTGCTGTCGGGGTTGGACTTGCAATAACTTGCACTCCACACGGCTGAATTAAAGGATGTGGATAGCAAGCACCAAACGCTATGCGGGGTGTACTTCCCCATGACGCATCATCGTACTGAAAATTATATTGTGATCCACCAAAACTGCCAGTGTGACCTGCATCACTATCTGCACCAATACGCAAGTTGTCCCGCGCACGAAGATAACCATCTGGATTTGAGACTGGATCAGTGTCGGAGTCCTGCTGCGGAAATCCGGGCGGAGGAGTGCCGACAGTTTGCGGCGACATTGGATGAGGACCACCAATAATCATTCTGGTATACACGTCATTGTTCCACGGAGGACAGTCGATCCAGCCTCCACTGCCTAACGTAGTCCGATACTTCGTGCCCCAATGCCAGACGCCAGAAAGATAGTCACCCGTTGGTTGCTGCTCAAATTGCCGATTTGGATTAGGCGTTGGACTTGGATAAATGTAGAATATACTATTATTTCCGTTTTGACTCAAATTACTCCCGTTCAAGCTATAAGCGATTGGTCCTGCACCGGGGGCGCCTAGATAATGATCAATCCAGCGCATTGTCCACGTGTCAGTCGGATTAAGCGCTATGAAAGCTTCAGCACCACCACTAAGCGTAATCGTAGTTCCCGCAGGAGTCGATCCGCTTGCCGGAGTGGGCACGCTCGCTGAGATAAGCGCGCAAATATTTGTGAACCCAATTGAACCCAAAGTTTGTCCGCCGTCGGATTCAGGCATAGCTAACGTTTCGTTACGAAGTGTGAATCCTGCATACTTATTTGCCGCCGCCGTAGGATCAAAACCTACCAGCAAAAACTGATCCCCGTGTTGATTCCCAAGACCGTCAACACTACCACCTCTCTTAACTAGACTTTGATTTCCCTGGAAATAGACTGATCCCACACGCGTATCACTTGGTTCTCTTATTGGTGTAAAAGTCCCATTAGGTCTCCAAGGATAACCAGAAATCGTTAGAACTCCTCTATGGTTATCGTCAAAGAAGTTTGTCGCATCTGCCGGTCCATTCATGTTACCATTCGGCGCACAAAGTCTCGCGACCTGTATCCCACCGGGAGGAACATTGGGGAAATGCTCAAGCCGCTCATTATAAAAGAACAGCAATCCGCCACGATTAGCGTGAGCGTTGTTCTGACCGGTCGTAGCGTATGGTTGTTTACCATAATTGTTGTAGCATTCTTCCACTCGCTGACCAGCGACAGCGCCAGTTTCTCCAAACCCGTGCATCGACAACATTCCCGTAAAGGAGTTGTGCCGGATAACTGAGCGGCCACCACCACTAATAATACCGGGCGCACCAGCAGGTGAATCATACACGAACTGGTCTTTCATTATGAAATTGTCTTCGAGATAAAAAGCGTCATAGTTGCCGGCAGCAAAAGCAGGAGTATTGGGAAAGCCACCACCGGGAACATAGGGAATATACCACGAACGATGCCCGAACTGCGGTTTCCCGCCGGTAAAATCAGGAGTAGAACTACAAACCTCACCTGGTGCTGACGCATGTTCCATTCCAATCAACGCGAAATTTTGAGCGGTGCCATTTGGATTCTCGGTCGGATTTGGCCAATCAAACCAGCAATGATCCATCACCCCAGTCACCCAATCAGTTGTCCTAAGACAGAAGGCCATATTCGTATCCAAACACGTTGGTGTAAACCGTAAGTGATGCAAACGCACACCACCGACTATATTGCCAGTGTTGTTGTAATGAGTCCGACTTATTCCACCTAACACGAGAATCTCGGGATTAGCGTTGCCGTTCGTGTCGTCATGAATGATGAGAAATTCAATATTCGCCATAGTAAAGGTCGAGTCGCTACCAGTCGTAGTGATCACAAATGGCCTGAATGCAACTGGAATAGAGGTCTTTGGACCTGAATTATAGATTCCAACGCCTTGAATCGTGATGTTTTTGCGTATAGCAATCGAAGTGTCAGTCGAGGTCCAACAGTTACCCAGGACTAATGTATCTCGCTCGTCTTTCGTAGCCGTGCCAATAATACTTCTCGTTACAACAGCTCTATTAAGAGCGGCTGGAATCAAGTTGGACGTAGAAGTCATGACCACTGGTTGCAATGCCTTTGTGCCAGTAAAATGCACTAAAAATCCCACTCCACCCCTGGCATTAGTCACAACCACGTTACCAGTTCCCACACTAGGTAACGCTTCTAACGCCGACTGAATTTGCGTGGCAGTAGCATCAAACCCCAACACGGCGGAAGTTGTTTGGCCCGCAATAGAAAGCGTAAACGTACCACCGGTGGGAACTACACTCACTGGAACATTTAGAACGTCTCCATCAGTCATCGGGGTAGTAGACAGACCATTACAGGACGTTCCGTTGATGCAATTGTTGAGTTCGGCGCGCGTTGCGGTTGCCGCAGTCCTGGTTGCAGCCTGAGACAACGTTGCCGAAATGATTAATATAAATGTTGATAATTTAGTCACCTGATGTATTTCTGTTTACTTGTGGTATTTCACGAAGAGCCACCATTGTTGCTGACCACTGACTCGAACCATTGGCGTTAGTTATGCCCGAACCTAATGCGCTAGTACTAGTCAAAATCTTCTCCGTCAGTGCAACAGCTCTATCGTTTCCTGCCGTGTTGAGGTTACTGGATGTTTGTCCAATGATAGTAAAACTATTTGTTGGAGTTGTTGCCCATGCAGTTTGCACCGTCGCTAAAGTTCCAGCAGCACAAAACCCTCCTAATTCTAACGAGTTCGCAACCGAAGGAGTTGCGCCTCCTGTTGTTAATGTCGAACCACTCGACGTGTTAGCACTCCAGATATCTGCAATCAAGTTAGTTCCAGAATACTCAGCCACCACTACAGCATACACCGTGGTTAATGCATCAATCGTGGCAACAGTAACCGTTGTAGCGCCTCCAACGTTGATTTTGTAAAGGTAAATGTCAGTGTAACTACCTGTAGTATTTGCTCCCTGTCCAACACCACCACCAACTAAATCAAATGCACCTGTCACAGTAATTTTGAACTTCTTCGGAGTCGCTGCTCCAAGAGCAACCACCAAATAGTTACCCGCAGTAAGCGCGCTTACTGTAACACCAAATGTAGCCTTATTTGTCGTACCTACATTTCCAGTCGCCACCTGAACACGAGTAATCGTTCCCTGTAAGGTGGAAGTCAGGAACAGAAATAATAAGATTAAGTATCTCATCGAACTGCTTTTACGGTTTGTTCCGGTGTTGCTGTGGGTGTTACGGTTGCGGTTGGCGTAGGAGTTGGCTCCATGGCCATTGGTGGTTGTTGATAACCCGCGTTACTTTTATTGCGTTCGTAGAGTTTCGTCTGATCGATGATCCACAAACGAGTGTAATATGACACTTCATTCGTGTTCGCCGGATGACCAAGGGTGTAAAGCACCCCAAAGGCTTCACTTACCCGTGGAACGTCAGCGTTGGGAATGTCTACGGTAAGCGTCGCGGCTCCCGCACTAAGGGTGATTAACAGTAAACCAAGTATTATATGTTTCATGGTGATGTAATTTCCAATTCCGCTTGAACCCACGTGGCTGTAGCTACAGCCGTTAAATCCGCAATAAACATATCACCCGCCGTGACCGTAGTGTTTGCTCCAAAATCAGTGACCGTAGAACTTCGAACGTGTGTTCCACTAGACAACGCCACACCACTCGTATTGATTACGTCCGCTACGGTCGGAATTGCGGTTCCATTGGCTTTCTTCCACCACTTGACAGTACAAGTCCCTGCATCCGCGCTTATGTTCCAACCCGTGATAGTACCAGCATACGGTACAGTAACGGCTATTTTGGAGTTACTTGCCGTAAGTGCAGCACTTGACAAATCCTGCCACCTTGCATGAACTATCCTAACAATGCTTCCTCCACCACCAGCCGGTGCAGCCCACGTCGCATCTTCACGTAAAAACTTGGTTGTGCCAGCACTAGAACCCGGATCAGGCACCAGTCCATGCGCGTGACTTCCACCACTAGCCACGAAATCAGTCGTGTCCCAATAATCTGTTTTTGCTACAGCAATCGTAGGAACGCCAGTGGTAGTAGTATTTTTCAACAACCCAGTGGCAAGTGATCCAAGAGCAAACTCTGCCGATAACGTCGCATCAGATGTTTCGGTAATATACGTAGCGGTTGTGGGTGCTCCACCACCACCAGACGGCACTGCCCAAGTCGCGTCACCTCTCCAAAAAGTCGTCGAACTTGCACTTGTTCCACCATTAAGATTTGCTACCGGTAAGTTCCCCGTAACTCCATTTGAAACATCAACCTGCGCCCACGCAGGATTGTTCGTCGTACCAGTATTCGACAGATAACGAGTGGCAGTTGCGTTCTTGGCTAGTAACGAAACAGCATTGGTAGCACTAACATACAACAAATCACCTTGTGAAGTTGTGGTTGGCCACGTGGAAGTTGAATTGGTATATTGTGTACCAGCCACACTTTGCAGTATTTTACCTGTAGCCGGTGCAACCCCACCAATCCAGTAACCAGAAGTAACGTTGAGCATACCATTACCTTTATAGGTCATTGGGTTTGTAAAAAGCCCTGCTCCACCGCTTGTGCCTGAAAAAATCATATCTGACACATTTGAACCATGTGTCGCCGTAGTCCACGACGTTTCGATCTTTCCAGTCGCGACGTCAGCCGTTGTTGAGTCCTCTGCCCTAAATACCATGCGATTTCCAAACCCCGTTACCGGAGTAGCACTACTATTGTGGCCTATATACAAATCTTCTAC
>QHXS01000008.1:0-468 GCA_003223975.1 Acidobacteriota bacterium | reverse complement strand
CCTCCACCTGGAGGCGTTGCCCATGTTCCATCGCCCCTCCAATATGTAGTACTACTAGCACTTGTTCCCGTGTTCAGATTTCCAACCGGTAGATTCCCAGTAACCCCATTAGACAAGTCCACTTGTGCCCATGCAGGATTGTTGGTGGTGCCGGTGTTAGACAAATAGCGAGTTGCACTTGTATTCTTAGCAATATGATTCCACGTGCCTACGGCTGAGATATATGGCAAGTCACCCTGTGCCCACGCGCTTGAATCCTGTCCTGTGCCGCCCCTAGAGTTGGCCAGTTGTCCAGTCCATCCTGCGGTGATCGACGTTGCGGCAAGAAGCGCAGTCGTTGGTGTTCCGCCCAAGGTCAGCGTCACATTGGTATCGTCCGTTTTGGTGAGCGCCGCTCCGGTTACTGAAATTACCCCGGTAGCCGTCAACGGGGTCGGCGTAACCACAATCGGTGCCGTTGCAGTAATC
>QHXS01000007.1 GCA_003223975.1 Acidobacteriota bacterium | reverse complement strand
ACAAAGATCAAGGAACGTATCGAATCGGTAAACGGAGTTGGCCAGGTAACGATCATTGGCGGACGCGAGCGGCAGATAAACGTTTGGGTCGATCCGGACAAGATGCGTTCGTATAACGTAACGCCGGCGGAAGTTTCGGGCGGTTTGAAGATCCAGAACCTGGAATTTCCGAGCGGCCGGATCGATCAGGGCCAAACTGAAACCAGCGTGCGGACGATGGGGAAGGTCAAAAAACCCGAAGAGTTTGGAAATGTCGTTGTTGCCACGCGGGGAAATTATCAGGTCAAGGTAAATGATCTTGGCTACGTCGAGGACGGTGCCGAGGAATTGCGTTCGGAAGCTCGTCTGAACGGACAGCCCGCCGTGACGCTCGTGGTATCGAAACAGTCCGGACAGAATACGGTCGCTGTCGCTCATGAGCTGAAAGATCGTTTGAACGAACTCACGCCGACACTTCCCAAAGGCTTTGAAGTACGGATCGTGGGCGACAATTCGATCTTTATCGAGAACTCGCTGCACGCGATCGAAGAGCACTTGATCGTCGGCAGTATTCTCGCCTCGATCGTCGTCTTTCTTTTTCTTTGGAATCTGCGTACGACATTCATTGCTGCTCTCGCGATCCCGACGTCCATCATTTCGACCTTTGCGCTCGTTTATGCGATGGGCTACACGCTCAATTCGATCACAATGCTTTCGCTAACCCTGATGGTCGGCATCGTGATCGACGACGCGATAGTTGTGCTCGAAAACATATTTCGCTTCGTCGAGGAAAAAGGGTTGGATCCGTTCCAGGCGGCGATCGAGGGAACACGTGAGATCGGCATGGCCGTTCTTGCAACGACGCTTTCTCTGATGGCAGTGTTCGTGCCGATAGGTTTCATGTCGGGCATCGTCGGCAGGTTCATGTCGTCATTCGGTTTGACGGCGGCGTTCGCCGTCGGCGTGTCGCTCCTTGTTTCGTTCACGCTCACGCCGATGCTTGCGGCGAGGCTGATACGCGTCCACCGGCCGAAAGTGAAAGAACGTGAAGCAGCGATCGATACCGAGCCTGACAGCGATGAAGTTTTGGAACCTGGTGACAGCAAACATCGTGGTTTCTATCGTCACATCGACGCCACATATCATTGGCTGCTTCAATTTTCCATGGCTCACCGGTGGCTCATCGTCACGCTTTGCGTGCTCGTATTCCTAAGCATCATTCCGCTTTTCATGTTCGTCGGAAAGAATTTCCTTCCGGTCGACGACCAGTCGCAGTTCGAAGTTTCGGTGCGAGCGCCTGAAGGGTATTCGCTTCAGGCAACGTCGCTCGAAATGGAGCGTATCGCTTCCGAGATCCGTAAGATGAATGGCGTCACGGATACGCTTGTCACCGTGGGCGGCGGCCAGCAGCAGGTGGTCAACGCCGGGACGATCTACGTCAAGCTTGCCGATATCAAAGCGCGGCCGAAATCGCAGGAGATCATGATGTCCGATGCCCGCGGACTTCTTTCGAATTTTCCCAATCTGCGAACTGCGGTCCAGCAGGTTCAGGCGTTCTCGGGCGGCGGTTTCCGGAACGCAAACGTACAATTTGTGATCGCCGGCCCGGACCTTAAGCAGCTCGAGGAATATTCGAAAACACTTCTCGAGAAAATGAAGGCGATTCCGGATGCCGTCGACGTCGATACGACCCTGATAAGCGGAAAGCCTGAGCTTCAGCTTCAGGTCGACCGGACCAAGGCAGCCGATCTCGGCGTCAAGATCGGCGATGTGTCGCAGGCGCTGAACACTTTGGTCGCGGGGCAGGAAGCGACCTCGTTCAACGAAGGCACGAATCAATACGAGGTTCATGTGCGGGCGATCAACAATTTCCGGACGAGCGAGGAAGGTTTAAAGCGAATGATCGTTCCGTCGTCTAAGGTCGGCTGGGTCACATTGGACAACGTCATAAAGACTGCGCCGGGAACCGGCCCGAGTTCGGTCGACCGTGTAAACAGACAGCGGCAGGTCACGCTGCTCGCGAACACAAAGCCGGGCGGTTCGGCCGCAAACATTCAGGCCGGCATCAACGAAGCTGTAAAAACGATGAATTTCCCGGCGGGTTACAGAACCGGCTACGTTGGCCAGTCAAAGGAAATGGGCCGCGCCGGAATGTACTTCCTGCTCGCGATCATGCTGTCGTTCATCTTCATGTACATCGTGCTCGCGGCGCAGTTCGAATCGTTCATCCATCCGGTTACGATCTTGCTCACATTGCCGCTTTCCATACCGTTCGGGATCCTCAGCCTGCTGATCACGGGCCAGACGGTCAATATCTTTTCGGGCCTCGGCCTACTGCTGCTTTTCGGCGTCGTTAAAAAGAATGCGATTCTGCAGATCGACCACACAAGCCATTTGCGTTCGCAGGGCATGAGCCGTTACGACGCGATCATTCAGGCAAACCGCGACCGCCTTCGCCCGATCCTTATGACGACGATCGCGCTTGTCGCGGGGATGATCCCGCTGGTCGTTTCAACCGGTGCCGGTGCCGGAACTAACCGGTCCATCGGGGTTCTGGTCGTGGGCGGCCAATCGCTGTGCTTGTTGCTGACGCTGCTTGCGGTGCCGGTTTTTTATTCGATATTCGACGACCTTTCCGAGATACGCGTCTTTCAAAAGATCGGTGCTTTTTCGGAGTGGCTGTTCGGAGGTGTGAGAAAGCGTTTTGCTGCGGCGACTAGTTCTCTGTTTGGCAATAGCTGACATTTTTCTGTTCAAGGCATTTTTTGAGGGTAGCTTTATGTTTACGCGTTCAATTTACTTACTGGTTCTCGTTTTCACACTTGCCGCGGCCGTCGCGGCACAAGATCCGCCATCGCCGGTTCCTATAGCGACGCCTTTCGCTGTTGATAAGAATGGCATCGCGCCTGACAAGGTGACGTCTGGCCCGCCGGTCGCTTCGAGCTTCAGATCGACCGACCGAGCGCTGCCCGACCTTGGCCGCGTCGGTGTCGATCTTGCGGATCAAAAGCCGCTGACGCTGAACGAGGCGATCGTGATGGCGCTGGAAAGCAATCGGGATATCGAGGTAACGCGCAAGACCGTCCTGATGGCCGAATTCGACCTCAAGGCGGCACGCGGCGTTTACGAACCCCGGTTCTCAGGGCTTGCGTATTATGAAAACGCGACGATCCCAAACATAAGCTTTTTCAACCCGACGACCGACCGTGTCCAATCAAAGAATTTTGCCGGCAATATCGGCCTTCAGGCTTACGTTCCGAGCTTTGGTACTTCGATCACCGCAACGCTGGATAATCAGCGCGTCGGTACCGACAATCTCGTCCAGATCATCAGCCCGCAGTACAATTCGAATCTTCGCGTAACCGTGACGCAGCCGCTGTTTCGCGGACGCGGATTCGACCAGCCGCGTCGCGCGATCGAAATTGCCAAGAGCAATCTTTCGCTAACCGATGCGCAGTTTCGCCAGCGCGCGATCGAGATCGTCGCTGCTGCGCAGCGTGCTTATTGGGACCTAACGTACGCGCTCAGGAACCTGCAGGTACAGCGCGACGCCGTTCGCGATGCAAAGGCCCAGCTCGAGCATAACCGCCGGCTTGTCGAAGAGGGTCAGCTAGCCCCGGTTGATGTCCTCGCGGCCGAAACGCAGGTCGCGAATTTCGAACAGTCGGTCTATGACGCGCTTAATACCGTTACCGTCGCCGAGAACGCGTTGAAGAACATCGTGTCTGCGAACCGCGCCGAAGGTATTTGGAGCAAATCGATCACGCCGGTCGATTCGGTCGATCTGGATGTGCCCACGACAACGCTGCCCGAGGCGCTCGACGCGGCGTTGCAAAACCGTCCCGAGCTTCAGATCAACCAAACGCAAAAGAAAATAAACGCGATCGATCAAAAGTATTTTCGCGACCAGCAAAAACCGCAGATCGACCTTGTTGCAAGTTATACATCGACCGGTGTTGGCGGCAGTCTGAACCCGAATTTTATCAACCCGTTCTGCCGGGACAATCCGCAAGATCCGGCTTGTCAGCAGGCTCTTCAGGCGTTGCTTCGTCTCGTAGGCGGTGCCGGCTCGACGTGGGGCGACATTCTTGCGAATAAGTACCCGACGTATCGCGTGGGCGTTCAGTTCAACCTGCCGCTGTTCGGCAACAAGACCGCCGATGCCCAGTACGGCCGTTCGCTCGTTGAAGGCGACAGGCTGAACGTCGTACATGATCAGCTCGAACAGAATATTCAGGTCGAGGTGCGAAACGCTCTGCAATTTGTCAGAACGGCAGAGGCGCGGCTTCGTTCGGCATCGATCTCACGCGAGAATTCCGAAAAGCAGTACGAATCGGAGCAGCGAAAGCTCGATTCGGGCCAATCGGACATCTATCGAGTGCTCGAACGCCAAACCGCGTTGACCACCGCACGAAGCAACGAGCTGCGGGCACAGACCGAGCTGAACAAGTCGATCGCAGATCTGCAGCGTGCGACAGGCAATTCGCTTAAGGCAAATAACGTCGAGCCGGTTCTGAAGAAATGACAACCGGAGGCGAGCGTTAGCTTCCGGTCGCAAGCTGTGCCTGCGCTCCAGTCGCGAACTTGGACAATACAGCCGGCGGCGATAGAATTAGTTTTCCGCTTGAGGAGCACAACTATGGTCGATCTAATTCCAACGCCGGAATCGGTAATGGAGATCCTTCAAAAGACGGGCGCGTACCGCAAGGGCCACTTTATTTATCCAAACGGCAAGCACGCGTCGCACTATTTTCAGATGCCGTTGGCGTTTCGCTATTACGACAACGCGCGGATATTGTCGGTTGGGCTGAGCCGCATGTTCCGGATGGAAAAAACCATCTCCAGCCGGCTGCCTAAAGTGTCGGTGATCTCGCCCAGCCCAGGCGGCATCATGGTCGCTTTCGGCGTACGCGAGGCGTTGAGCGCTGAGCAGATCTACTGGGCCGAGATGGAGGACGGCAAGCGGCAATTTCGCCAGTACGTCGGCCGGGGAGACGTTTACCCAGCGATCATCGTTGACGACATTCTGCGCTCGGGCCGCGCGATAACGGAAACCGTCGAGCTCGTAAAAAGCCTCGGGTCGGAGATCATCGGGATCGGCACGATAGCGCGTTTCGAAGACGGCCCGCGCGAGTTTGACGGCGTACCGATCAAGGCACTTATGGAATTTGACGTGAACTTTTACGCGACAGAAGAAGAATGGTCAAAATCGCGCAGCGCGTCTGACGTAGATGTCGAGACGGTGCGTTACTAAGATCCGGGCGCAAAACGGAAAGTGGAAAGCGGAAAACTGAGAACGGTTTTCCATTTTCCACAGTTTTATTCGGTGTTATTTGGTCTGTTTACCGGCGGCCTGTTCATGGGCAGCATGCGCGGCGGCGTTGGTGACGGACGGTTCATAGGCAGCATCGACGGCACCGAAGCGGATGGCCGCGGTGTCGGCGTCGGCGTTTGATCGTCGTCCGGCGTGGCCGTTGCTGACGGCGAAGGCGATGGGCTCGGTTTTGGCGACGGCGTCGGCGACTTCACGTTCGAGTTTGTCGTCGCGTTCGAATTGAAGAGCGTGTTCGACCCGTTGAAATTGAAATTCGCATCGAAGCCGAGGTTCGTGTTGATCAAAACATTCGCGTTGGCGTTGTTGGCATTGCTCGCCTCAGAGCCGCGCGAAAGCCCGCGAGAGATCGCCCAGAATCCCAATCCACCTACAACCAGAAGCGCTACCGTGCCGAAGATCGTGAGCACGACGACCTTTACCGTGTTCGATTTTGGCGGCGCCTGATATGGAGGAATTACGCGAGCCTGCTGCGCCGGCGTTTCCATCGGCACGATAAAGCGCGGTGCCTGTTCTTCCTTCGGGCGAAAGACAGGTTCCTGCGGCCGATATTCGGGCTCAGGTGGAATGAATGCGCCTTCTTCGTCCATTTCCGGCGGTGGAATCGGTACCTCGCCTTTTTTCCTGATTATCGTCACCTCGCCCGGATCGTCGTCTTCCTGCCCGATGCTCGCACTCGGCATCGTTGTAAATTTCGGCTCGGCCTCGTCGATAAGCGGCGTGCCGTCCTTCATACAGAAACGCAGTATCTCTTCGTCGTAACGCGTCTTACACGTCGGGCAATATTTCATAACGGATCAGATTTGGGGATGTCGAATCAACCGGGAGATTCAGCGAAGTATATTATCACGGCCGGACGCGGGGGAAATAATCTCGTAGCGCAAAAACGAGGCCGCCCGGTAAAGGCCTCGATGATTTTGAATTACGTATCAACAGGAAAACTTTGACCGCGAGGCAGGGAACGAAATTGTAAGTTGTTACACCGCTGACCTTTTCAGGCTGGCCGGCGAGCATCGGGTCGGCTTTTCCATACCGGCAAGTGGACTTCAGTCCTCGAGACAGAAACACATGTCGGCGGCGTATTCACGGCCGCAAATCGGGCAACTCTTCATAAGCGGAGTTATCGTAGCACAATCAATTGATGTATTCCGAAGCATTTGCCGCAAGGGCCGCGGGCGTATTCGATTCCTCTTCGAGGTCCCAGACCTCGAAAAGCGCGGGCGGGCACTCGGTGACGAAGCGCGAAGGTTTTTGCAGCACGGCCTGGCGGTTGTAGTCGGCCATGATGAGCGGGTATGTGACGTAAAGCTCGTCTTTGGCACGCGTGACGGCGACGTACCAGAGGCGGCGTTCTTCCTCTTCGGAATCTATCTCGCGTAGCGATCGGGGCGACGGAAATTTTCCCTCGGCGGCCCAGATGATAAAGACCGCTTTCCACTCGAGGCCCTTTGCCTGATGCACGCTGGTGAGGGTAAGCAGTTCGTCTTCTTCGCCGCCTTCGATCACCTCTTCGCCGACGAGCGGCTGCGGCTCTTTGAAACGCTCGGTCGAAAGCAGCGCTAATTCACTCAAGAATGTTTCGGTCGAATCGTACCGCTGCGCGTAAAGGATAAGGCCCTTGATGTCCTCAGTCCGGGCGTCGGCGTTTTCGAAATTTTCGAGCAGGTATTGCTCGTAACCGTTTTCGAGAATAAGAGCGATCTGCTTTGCAGGGTTGTTGCGGTTTTCCTGCGCGGAGAGAAGTTCGAGCAGCGCAATGAAATCTTTGAATGGCTGACTGGAGCGCAGGCGTCCCGCGCGCAATGCTTGCCTAAGCCCGCGCGTGAGCAGGAGCGTAACGTCCAATGCGTCGGTTGAATTCTCTTCAAGTCCTGATAACACCCTTACTGACGTGCGGGCTTCTGCATTCTGGCCGCCCGCTAACGCAGACGGTTCTGACAGCATCAGGGATTCATATACCCGATTCGCGGTTGCGTTGCCGACGCCGGGGATCATTTTCAGCACGCGTTTCCATGCAAGCTCGTCGCGTGGGTTGACGATGATGCGCAGGTATGCGATCACGTCCTTGATGTGCGCCTGTTCGAAAAACCGCACGCCGGACTGTACGCGATACGGAATGTTGCGTCGCGAAAGCTCGAGCTGCAGTTCGATCGAATGATAATGCGAGCGGTACATCACGCCGATGTCTTCGAGCGAGGTGCCTTCGTCGCGAAGCTCGAGAATGCGCGACGCGACGAACGCGGATTGCTGCTCGACGTCGGAACACGGAACGAGCGCGGGTCTCATATCGCGACTACGTTTCACAGCCGTCAGCATTTTTGGAAACTGCTTTCGGTTGCACGCGATCGACGTATTCGCAAGGGCCAGGATCTCCGGCGTCGAGCGGTAATTCGTTTCGAGTTTGAATACCTCCGCTTCCGGATAGCGTTTCGGAAATTCGTAGATGTTCGTAAACTCGGCCCCACGCCAGGCAAAGATACTTTGCGCGTCGTCGCCGACGACCATTACGTTGCGGTGTTTTACGGCGAGCAGGTCAATGATCTCTGCCTGCAGACGGTTCGTGTCTTGATATTCGTCGACCAGGATATGCTGAAACTGCTCGGCATATATCTCGGCGATCTCGCGTTTTTCGACGAGCAGCTTTTTCACGTTCAAAAGCAGGTCGTCGTAATCCATCACGTTGCGCTCGAGCTTTCGACGCTTATAGATCGAATCGACGCGCTTGATCTGCGCCGTGAGCATTTCGAAATACGGATATTTTCCCGCGATCACATTTTCCAGCGGCAGGTCGGTGTTGTTGGCGAACGAAATGATGTCCTGCACGACCTCGGCTTTCGGAAAACGTTTCGCTTTGGTGTCGATCGCGGCGTCCTCGACACAGATGTTGATCAGGCCGCGTGCGTCTTCGCTGTCGAGGATCGAGTAGTTCGAATCGTAACCGAGCGAAACTGCGTGACGGCGCAAAATTAAATTGGCGATGCGGTGAAATGTGCCGCCCCAAACGCGATGAACATTTTGCGAGCCGGTCAGGTTCTCGACGCGCCGAAGCATTTCGCGCGCCGCACGGTTGGTGAATGTCGCAAGGACGATCCGCTGCGGCGAAACGCCCTGCTCGATCAGATACGCGACGCGATAGGTGATCGCACGCGTTTTTCCCGTTCCGGCACCGGCGACGACGAGCGTCGCCTTCGGCTGAGCTGTGACGACTTTAAACTGTTCGTCATTCAGCTCGCTCTTATACCGCGTCAGCCGTTCGGGCAGAGAGCTCTGATCGCGTTTAATGACATAGCGTGCCATGGTTTCATTTATAACACGCCATGCCGTTGCTTAAAAGGGGAAAATCACTTATGCCGCAACTATGATGTTTCGCGATTGCGTCTTGCGCACGTTCGTCGCAGCAGCCGCCGCGGCATAAAGCAAAGAGCGGGGCAACTGTCCGGCCATGAATTCATGGAAGCAGTGGCCTTATCCTCGATTCAAATTCGTCCGGGAAAATGACCCCGTCGATAAGGCCGATAACATCTCCATTTCGGTCGATGATAACAGTGACCGGGAGGTCGCCGCTTGTATCAAAGAGCAGTTTGGCCGGTTTTGAGCCGAGGAGGATCGGGTAATTGATCTTTTTCCTGCGAACGAAATTGCGAAGGCTTGTCAGGTTAGTCGGCGGATACGTGATGCCGATCATCTGAAGCCCCTTATCTTTGTATTTCGCCTGCCATTCTACAAGCCGCGGAGTTTCGGCAACACATGGCGCGCACCATGTCGCCCAGAAATTTAGCAAGACCACCTTTCCATTGAAATCGCTAAGTTTTACGAGGCGGCCGTTGAGATCTTTTAGAGCAAGGGCCGGAGCTTTTTTTTGGTTTTCCTGCCCGATCGAGAAGATCGTCAACGCGAATATAAAGGCCAAGGCAATGGATATTTTCATCTCAAAACAAATACCTGACACCAAGCAGCAGATTATAGTCGGTCCTTAAAACCTGTGTGCCCGCATTGCGAAAGACCGGAAGTTGGATGCTGCCCTCGACCACAAAGCGCGGATGTGCGGCATACTGCAAACCCGGAGAGAGATAATATTCGGTCGATGAGCTTTCGGGCGCAACAGCTCCGTTCAAGCGCCCCGAACTGCGCGTCAGAAATGTCGACTCGAGGATCGCGAAGAGCTCGCCGCCCGGTTTTTTATAATTCCGAGGAAAGAGCACGTATTCGAGATCGGTATTCAGCCGCAGCTCGTGGCCCATTCGAAATCCATCGCGCTCGGTACGAAGCACGCCTTCAATATTTCCGCCGAATATGAAACGTCCGCCGGCCTGCGAGAATGAGATATCGAAATGCGGTGCAAAGCCGCCGCTTATCGGTGTCAATTGCTGCCGCACAAATGCCCGGGCGTCCACTTCCTCGGCCGTCGGAGCCGTTTTTTTTCCTGTCGGCAGTTCGACACCGAATCTTGCCGATGCCTGCCGGTCGCCGTAGGTTTTCACGACACGAAAGAACCGGTACTTTGTCCAGAACATTATGTTCCCTAGCCCGGCACTCGAATCTTTGTTCGCTCCGTCGTCGAAACTTGTGCGCGAAAACGGGACTTCGAGCTCAAACTGGACGTGTGGGCTGGGAGTGTACGAGAGGCTCAGGTCGCCAATTTGCCGCCACACATCGAGCCCGCCCAAATGTTGTTTCACAAAATAAATGCGCGGCGTGAATGCTCCGCCCTTGAAAACTGTCAGGCCCGGCGACGTAGTCCGAATCGGGGCGGGTGGTTTTGACGACGATTCGTTTTCGCTGGCCGCCGCTGCACCTTGTTCGGGCGCGAAGTTTGCTCGAATGAAAGTTAACCCGTTTATTGCCGGAGCCACAGCCGCTTTCGGAGTTATGGCCTGCGGGTCGATCGATTCGTACGTCGCTGGTGCCTTGCCGGCCGTGGTCCAGAACCCGGTGATCTCGACAGTGTCGCCAGTCGTTCCGACTATCGCCGCTGCATTCTTCCCTTCGAGTGCGAATTTCTGTCCCGAGGTTTCTGAGGCGACGAACCATTTGCCGGATTCCTGCGAGAGCTTTCCGTTGATCGTTATATCGGCCGAGGCAAGTGTATACCCCGCCTGCTTCAGATTGTTTTTGAGCGAGGCGAACGAAACGGTCTTGTCAGGTTTGGGCGTAAAGACGGCCAATCCTTTCTTGATATCGGTGACCTCTATTTCGGTCAGTTTCGGTGCATATTCCAGACGGCTAACTGCCTTCTGTATGTTGAACACTCAGTTGCCGCATAGATAGCCGGCAATATGCATCTGCACGCGTTTGACCTGGGCAAGCGCGTTTATGGCAAAGAGCAGCGTGGCCGTGGTCATCGCAGTCGTGAGTATGAGGTTTTTTCTTTTCACTGTTTTTCTCAATCGACGATAATAGTGCCGCGGATCATGTCCATGCCGCATGAAAATGCGAACGAGCCCGACTCTCGCGGAACGAACCAAACCGTCACCGGTTTATTGACCGGCAAATTTCGGTGAATGCCGTATTTTGGTATCAAGATCTCTTCGCCGCAGTTTCTATCAGACGTTCGCAGAAACGTGATGTAGGCTCGGATGTTTCGCCGGAGCCGAAAGCTTTCAGGCTGATAGGTGTCTTCCGCACCTAGGGTCACATGTACGCGCTGGACCGGCCGTTTCGACGGCGTCTGCGCCGAAACCGCCGCGGTTATTAAGACCAGCGCGAAGGTCATTGCAAAGACGGATATGTATTTCCTTTTCATGTTCGTTTACTTAAGACGTCGGCTCCGGCCGGCGCCGGCTTTATATGTCTGCGGCATTTCGATAGAATTTTACCGTGACGCGGCGGCGAATTACTAATTTTCTTTGTGCGGCAATTGCATTGCTTGCAATGGCAGTCTCTTCTGTGGCTGCATGCGCGTGCGGGCATCATCAAGGCGCGAAAAAGCAAAAAGCCGAACCGATATCATGTCACGGGGCATCGCACGAATCACCAAAAACTGAAACGCCGACAGTCGATAATGGCCTGCCAAGCGTTGACGAAAACTGCATTTGCAGTTTTGGAACCTTGGACACGGCGATAGTTGCCAAATCCGAGACCAAGCGGTCGCAGGCGGAGCGTTCGACTTCGATCTTGAACGGCCAGGTCGTCGAGATCGCAACGTCAGCGGGCGAATTGGCATCAACCGAACCACGCGCATTTTCCACTCTTTATTTCTACTCAGCATACTTCCCACGCTCCGGGCCCTCGCGCGCGCCTCCGCGCCTGTGATACAGAAAAACATTTAAGTGAACCCAAGTTTTTACGGCACTCCTTTGTCCGATTGCCGTCGGTCTGTATTGCAATTTAGGAGCATTTAGTGAAAACCTCGATATTTTTCGTTTTAGTTATTCTTTGCATTTCTGCTCACGTAATGGCTCAGCACGACCACAGCAAGGTGGCGCCCACACCGACACCGACCCCGACGCCGACACCGCGCGTCCATAAAATGGACGATATGAAACCGGCACCATTGCCGACACCGCAAGATCAGATGAGCTGGATGAAAATGGGCGGTCGCGGTGCACATGCAATGGCGATGTCGTCCACCGTCAATATCGGCGACCCGATGAACCGCGAAGGTTCGGGCACGTCGTGGCTGCCGGATTCGTCGCCGATGTTCGCCTACTCGAAAATGTACGAGAACGGCGGGATGCTGATGCTCATGGGCACGGCGTTCGTTCGCTATACACAGATCGGTTCGACGCGCGATGTTTCGGTTGCGGGGAAGGGCGACAGAAACCGCTTTGACGCGCCCAATATGTTCATGGCGATGTATTCAAAGCCT
>QHXS01000006.1 GCA_003223975.1 Acidobacteriota bacterium | reverse complement strand
ACCATCGGAAATCTGCTGTCGGTCGTCAGTTGGGCCGGAGTAAAAAGGGGTGCGAGCGACAAAACAAAAAGAATTGCGATGGTCGAAGGAATAAAACTACATTGCCTGAACATGAATTTCTCCTCACGGATCCGGCGAGAGATTTAGATTTTGCGACGCTGAATAACTAGGGATGAATCAATTAGATTCAGTGGGATTTACAAAGTCAAGAAAATTCTTTGCGCCGAAGTTAACGAACCGAAGCGCTTTTCTCTTTTGATGCGGGCTCGAAGCAATTAGTTCCGGTGTCGCAGATATAAACGGCTTCGGCTTCGCGTTCAAGCGTTTCCATTTGGATCGTCAGATGGTCAATGCCAAATCCCGAGTGCAGCTTTTCACGGATCAGGCCAAGCAGCTCGGAATGCTGGATCGCTTGGCTGTGCGTAATGTGAGCCGAGAGCGCGTCCATCCCGGACGAGATCGTCCAGACATGCAGGTCGTGGACGCCGTCAACACCTTCGGTCCCGGTGATCGCCGCCTCGACCGAGGAAAGGTCGATGTGCGCCGGCGTTCCTTCGAGCAAGACGTTCACCGAGTCTGAGATCAAACGCCAGGAGCCGAAGATGATGATCAAACTGATCAGGACGCTTCCGACCGCGTCCGCCCAAAGCCAACCAAGAGCAACGATCAAAATGCCTGCTGTAATGGCCGCAACCGAGCCGAGGATATCGCCCATGACGTGAAGCCACGCTCCGCGAAGGTTTAGGTCGTGTTTATGTTCGGTATGAAGAAGGAATGCTGCGATAACGTTTACCGCGAGGCCGCCGACAGCGATGAGCGTGAGAGAAACGCCTTTGATCTCAGGCGGCGTTTGCCAGCGGCCGACAGCTTCGTAGATTATCCAGATCGAAAGCAGGACCAACGCGATCCCGTTTACGAAGGCAGCCAGTATTTCCAGCCGGTAATAGCCGAAGGTTTTTCTCGATGTCGCGGGCCGGCCGCCAAACCAGATCGCCGTTAGGGAAAGCGTCAATGCGGCAACGTCGGTCAGCATGTGGCCCGCATCGGCGATCAACGCAAGCGAATTTGTAAGCCAGCCGCCGACCGCTTCGACGATCATGAATATGAACGTCAAAAGAAGCGCGATCTTCAGGTTCCTGACGCTGTTTTCGGAACGCCCGTGCGAATGTGTGTGTCCCGAACCCGTAATTCCCTCCGTCAAAAGCGCCGCAGAACGCGCGCATTTCTCAGCGAAATAACGTAGCCTGCGCGATTGCCCTGGTCGTCGGCAAACTCAACCGCAACCTCGGAAACCGGCGTCGAGATCTGCACGCGGAAAGCGCCGTCATTCGTCGCGTACATCTCGCGGCCGAGGCAGCGCACCAGCATTCCAGGAGCGGTTCGGCCCGCTACCATATAGACGCTGCCGCCAACATTTTCGACCGCCCACTCATTTACCTCGATCACACGAGTCGCGGTTCGCCTGGTAACGATGAACCGCCAGGCCTCGCTCCAGTCAGTGGTTTGGCCCGAGCGTGAAGATGCGCGTGTTCGCCAGTAATATGTTCCGGGTTGAAGGCCCGCGATCCGAAATTCGCGGTTCGTCATCGATCCGCGGTCAGCGAGCATCGAATCGGGCGCAAAATATGCGGAGCGTGCCAACTGGAATTGGTAGGTGGCTATCTCCGATTCGCCTTCCGACAGCCAAGAAAAAGAAACGTTCGCTCCGCTTCCTGTCGAGTCCGCGATCTGTGCCGCGTTCGCCGGAGCAACATGCCGCGGAGCCGGCAGGAGCTTTTCCTTCCCTGTCAGCTTGCCGGATTGGACCGAGGCAAACTCATTTTCATTGATCGTCTGCGTTTCGCCGGCTACCGTCGTTTCTACACTGCCTCGGCTGATCCTGATCTCGCCGCTGTTCCCGTTTGCGTCGGCGTTAAAGCTCGCATCAGTCTGTTCCTTCAACCTCGTTTCGGAATCCGACATTTCGACTATATTCTCGGTATTGTCAGGCTGCTGGTCGGTGCGAACATTGAGTTGACCGTCGTCAAGAGCGACCCGAACGTTTTTGCCGCCGAGCAAAGATGAAGAGTCACGGATAACTACGGTGCTGTTTGGCCGAACGGAATAGACCGAACCGTCTATCATCTGCACAGTCGCTTTTCCGTCGGCTTGCGTCTGCACCGTATCGCCCGCGGCAACGTAAGTGTCCTTAGTTACGACGATAGTCTCGCGCGTTGCAGCACGTATGATACGGACATCGCCTTCGAAGGAGATTATCCGGGCTGCGTCCTTGGGTGTGTTCGTGACGTTTTCCTGTGAAAACCAATTATTCCTGAGCGCGTACCAGCTGCCGCCCACGACCGTGCCAACGATGACCAAGATCGCGATCAAGGTGTAGATGGTACTTTTGCGTATCCGCCACCAGTCTAAATAATATTTGCGATATTTTGGCTCTTCCATCTACGGTCGGTGATGTCACATTTCCGGGTCGGCGTCGGCCTGCGCTTCGGATGCCTTTGGCGGGAACATTATCGAGAGAATGATCGACGTTGCGATCGCAAGAACCACGACGCCCAGGGAAATATTTATTATCGCCTGTTCGTACTCGTGACCTAGTAAGCCTCTGAGAAGAACAGCCGTGCTAGAGCCTGCGCCCTCGCCTATTAATTTTAGCAAACCTTCGGCAAAAAGGGGCAGAAGCATTTTTACGCCGATGAACGAAAGTATGAATGCGAGACCGTATTTCAGGAAATGAAAACGGTCAGCAAGCTCCGCGAGCAAGAAATAAAAAGTTCGCAATCCGAGGATGGCAAATATGTTCGACGTGTAGACGAGGAAACGGTCGGTAGTTATCCCGAAGATCGCCGGGATCGAATCGATGGCAAATACCAGGTCGGCAACATTGATAACGATAAGGACAAGCAGCAATAAAGTGCCGGTACGCTTTCCGTCCTGACCGATGACAAAGAATTTCTCGCCGTCATAATGCTTCGAGATCTTTACGAAGCGAGTGGTAAAACGCACGACGCCGCTTCGTTCGGGGTCGAAGGTTTCTCCTTCGCCGAATAACTTTATTCCCGTGTAAACAAGAAACGCCCCCGCAAGATAAAGCAGCCAGTGAAACCGGTCGACCAGCTCCGCACCGAGAAAGATCATTACAAGCCGCATGGCCATCGCCATGAAAATTCCCCAAAACAGCGCGCGGTGCTGATATTTCTTTGGGACCTTGAAATAAGTGAAGATCAGAAGGAAAACGAAAAGATTGTCGACCGAGAGCGATAGCTCGATGAGATAACCGGTGAAGAAAAGCTTTCCGTGGCCGATGCCAAACTGCCAGGCGATGAAGGCATTGAATGCCAGAGCAAGGGAGACCCAAATGATGCTCCAGATGATCGTCTCACGGCGTTTCGGCGCATGCGATTTTCGGTTGACGATACCGATATCAACAAAGAGAGCTACCAGCACGACCGAAAAGAAAAAGACCCAGACCCAAAGCGGGTATTCTAAAGATGTCATTCGATCCTTTCAGAGTTCGTGTGGCTCCGAGTGGATCTCTCAATAACTCTAACTATGTTCTCAAGGCCCTTGCGGTCGGCCTCGGAAAAACTGTCAAGACGGTCGCTGTCGACATCCAGAACGCCAAGCACTTCGCCTTCGACACCGAATATCGGCACAACGATCTCCGAACGGGCTGCTGAGCTGCATGCGATGTGGCCCGGAAATTCATCGACATTGGGGACTACAATAGTTTCACGGTTGGTGAATGCACGGCCGCAAACGCCTTGATCGAAACCGATCCGCGTGCAGGCGACGGGCCCCTGAAAAGGCCCGAGGACAAGCTCTCTATCCTCTGCAAGATAGAATCCAACCCAAAAGAAACCAAAGGCTTCCTTGAGCGCGGCCGCAACGTTCGCGAGATTCGCGACCAGATTGCTTTCGCCTGCGATCAACGCTTCGATCTGCGGCATCAACTCGGCATATCTCGCCGCGGGCGACGCATCTTTTGATACAGAAACACTTTCCGCCATTAGTTAAATCTTATCTTTCGGCGGATACGGCAGCAAATGCCATTCGATCAGCGGCTTTTGGCAAACCTCGATCTCGCGTCTATAACGGCAGATCTTGCGGCGATCGCGTTTTCCGCCGTCGCGGACAAATGACCCATCTTCCGTCCCGGCCGCGGTTCCGACTTTCCATAAAGATGAAGCTTGATCGAAGATTCTCTTAGAGCTGTGGCCCAGTTCGGTTCGCCATGGGACCAAAGATCGCCAAGCAGATTCGCCATTGCCGCCGGTTTGTAAAAGTCTGTAGAGCCGAGCGGCAAGCCGCAAACGGCGCGAAGCTGCTGCTCGAACTGCGACGTAACGCAGGCGTCGAATGTCAGGTGCCCGGAATTATGCGGGCGCGGCGCCAGTTCGTTGACCAATAACTTTCCGTCGCCGGTCAAAAAGAACTCGACACAAAGCGTTCCTACAAAGCTAAGCGTTTCCGCAATGCTCTTCGCGATCTCGACCGCCTCGGTGAAGACCTGTTCGCTAACGATCGCCGGTGCGAACGAAACATCAAGGATGTGATGCTCGTGCTCGTTCTCGATAACTCCGTAATGAGCAAAGTTGCCATCCTGATCGCGAGCACAAACAACGGAAACTTCTTTTTCAAATTCGACGAACGCTTCGAGTATCGCCTCGCGTCCGTTAAGCGCCTCGAATGCCCCTGACACTTCGCCGCGCGCTGAGATGTTTCTCTGCCCTTTCCCGTCGTATCCAAACCCGGCGGTTTTCAAAACGCACGGAAGACCCAGCTCTTCGACGCCGCGGTGGAGATCGTCAAGCTGTTTTATCGACGTAAATGGCGTGACTGGAAAACCGTTTTCCGAAAGAAATGTCTTTTCGCGTAGCCGATTTTGGGTGGTGTGAAGTATCGCGCCCCTCGGGTGAACGGTAACGAATTCCGCTGCCGCCTCGACAGCGGCCGCGGGCACATTCTCGAATTCAAACGTCACGACATCGACCGAACGGGCAAACGTCCGCACCGAATCGAGGTCGTCATAGCTGGCTGCTGTTTCGACGTCCGCGACCTGGCCCGTAGGCGTATCGGTCAACGGCGAAAAGGTATGCACACGGTAACCCAGTTTGCGCGCCTCGATAGCGAACATTCGCCCGAGCTGTCCGCTCCCGAAAACCCCGATCGTAGAACCTGGAAGAATATGAGTGGCCACAAAAAGAAGCCACAGATTAGCACAGACGGTGTACTAAAAGAATTTGGGTTATTGTTTGCCCTGCTGAGCGTTTGTCGCGGCTTCCATCGCTTTTTGCGTTTCCGCAATATGCTCGTTATGGGCCGAAAGTGAGTTACTGCTCTTTACAGCCTCGAAGTATGTGCCGGTTCTCTGTTTTTCATATTCGCTTCGCGAAAGACCGGCGGTCTTATCCTTTTTCTGTTCTTCAATGCGTTTCAATTCGTCCGCGTAAACGTCGTCCGCCGACTTCTGCATGCTCTGATAAAGGTAAAATGCAAAGCCGGCCGCGAAGGCTATGATCAGCAGCGATCCGAAAGAGAACCGACGCGGCGTTTTAGCTTTGGGTTTTGGCTTTGGCAGTAACAACGTGTCGCAACGCCTACAAGCGTCGTCGTAAGCAAAATTAGTCAGACCGCACTTTTTACACTTATTTGAACTCATGGATATGACTTCAGAGGCAGGGTGGCAGGGGCATAGAGCCCGTAACTACCATTTAAACCGTTTCAGGGTGCTACTGTCAACAAGTTTAAACAACCAGGAGTCACTTTAGGCGTGTCTTAAGAACCGTGCGGGTCTGCTTTTTGCGGAAATCGGCCAGCTTTTTACGCAGGTCGGGGCGTGAATTTGCGAGGATCGAAATCGCGAGGAGTGCTGCATTCTTCGCGCCTGCCACACCGATCGCAAGGGTTCCGACCGGAATGCCAGCTGGCATTTGGGCTATTGAAAGAAGCGAATCGAGGCCTTTCAATGCCTTGCTTTCTACCGGAACACCGAGCACGGGCAAAATCGTCTGTGAAGCGCACATTCCAGGCAGATGAGCCGCTCCCCCTGCGCCAGCAATGATCACTTCAATACCGCGCGATTCAGCCGACTTCGCAAATTCGAATAATAGATCAGGCGTGCGGTGAGCGGAGACGATCTTTGTTTCGTGCGGCACGCCGAATTCCGCGAGCGTCTGCGTCGCGATCTCCATCGTGGCCCAATCGGACTTGCTGCCCATGATCACCGAAACAAGCGGTGCCTCAGTTTTGCCTTTTTTCATCGAGTATGTTGCAAAGCAAATGTGCGACGGACTAGCTCGGCGTTGCACCCGGTGTGATCTCGTTCCTTAATTTTTGCGCCCGTTCCGGGTTGATGGCTTGAAGGCGAGCCACCTGTTCTTTAGCCTTCGCTTCAAATCCGCCGGCCGCGAGCTGATCGCCCTTCGCCTTTGCATCGTTGCGCATGCCGATGTAGCACAAACCAAGCTCGTAAATACCTTCGGCGAATTTCGGGTCCAGATTAACGGCCTTCAAGAGCGCCGTCTCGGCCTCTGTATACCGCTTTAGCATTCGCAGGTCCATACCGACATCGGTTTGATATTTTGCACTGTCGGGGCGTCGTTTTACCGATTCGGTAGCGTATTTGAGAGCCTCGGCGTAGTTTTTGGCGCGGTTATACAAAACACCAAGTTCGGCATACGCTTGGGCGTCGTCCGGTTTCAATTCCAGCGCCCGTTTGTATGCCACGATCGCGGGATCGAGCTGGCCATCGTAATCAAGCGAGTTTCCGAGGTAAACCCATGCATTGTAATAGTCGGGCTTCAGACGCGCTGCTTCCTGAAACGATGGGATAGCGAGTTTGTAGTTCTTTAGGCCGTAATACGATTGGCCAATATAGTAATGCACCGCGGAATTATTCGGCGCGAGCCGAAGGCCTTCCTTATACGCAGCGATCGCCTCCTCATACTGCTTGTTCGCATACAATATGTCGCCAAGGACATTGTGATAATTTGCGACAGCCGGATTAATTTTTATCGCTTGTCGAATTTCGGTGAGCCCGTCGCCATAACGCGTTAATTCGTAATATATTTTTCCTAGCCAATAGTGGTTCGCGGCACTTGCCGGAGCCGACTGCACCGCGCGAAGCATCGACTTCTCGGCATCCGAATACTTTTCCCCACCGTAATACGCTATGCCCAACTCGCGGTGTGCTTCGTCATTGTTAGGTTCCACACTGATCGCCGACTGGTAAGCGACCACGGCCTCACTAAGCTTTCCGGCTGAATCCAGAGAATTTCCGAGCGATACCCACGCCGCATAATACGCGGGCTTTAGTCTCACCGCTTCGCGAAGAGGCAACACCGCATCAGCGTATTTTTTCAGTGCATAAAGGCTCAGGCCAAGATTATAAAATCCCGCCGGGTCGTCAGACCGTGAGACGGTGTATTTCCGAAAACCTTCGGCTGCAACGGAGTATTTTTGGTCTTTGTAAGCGGCCGCGGCATTGTCGAAATCAGCGGTCGCGTTCTGGGCCGTGATGGAGAATGCGGTCAGAAATAAAACGATAGGAACTGCGATTACGTGGTTTTTCATTTAGCACTTAGAGGGATGCAGGTTTTTCAACCACATTATATACGGCATCGCCGAGCTTTCAATGGGTTTTTAAAGCCGTATTGCGAGTGTAGGTTTACCATCTTAGATCTCCGGTTGGCGAGCCTAGTGATGACGAGCTTATCTCCACCACTGTCTTCTCTCCTCTGCAAGCGCCCGCTTGTTCTGCCCTACGTACGCGTCGTGGTACGACTGCCAGCCATGGGCTAAGTATTTCTCGTCTGGTGAAAATTCCCCGGCACCTATATCGAGATCGCCAGCCACGGGTATCCGGGAATCTCCCCAACTCGCCGGTTTGCTTGCCTTTGTTCGGTACGAGGTCCAGGTTCCCGCGAACTGATTGTTGCGCCAACCGTCCGCACCGACCATCACTTCGTCGTACTGCAGGCGTCCGTTCCGGTCGATCAACCAATACGTGACAAAAACGCCATCGAAACTTCCGGTACCTGTTTGCTTCGAGTCTTCGGAAAAATGATATTCGCCCATAATGACTCCGGCATCTTTCACTTTCTCGCCTTTGTACTCTTCTTCGAGGATCGTCGCAGATAGCGAACTCGCCTTCGTGATCTTCATCGTACCGTTGAATGACCGAATTACATCCTTGACCATTGATTTTCCGGTAATACTGTACGTGTCCGGCTCTTTTGGATGCTTGGTCGCGGTTAGGATCACAATTCGCATACGCTGGAAGTTGTCACCGATATACCCCAAAACGCTCGCGTTGTCGTGCAAGCGCGTCCAAAGCGGACCAAAGTCGAATTTGATCAAGTAGTTCTTTTTCTCGACCGTCGGTTGTGCCGTCTCACCGAACAGAGACGCGGCCCACTCGCTTCGATCGCGGTCGGTTTGCGCCCGGACATTCAGCACACAAAGAAAAACAAGGAGTATTCCTGCTAGCCGATTCATATTCGGACTGGTTCCCCGATCAATTCGTCGATCAGTTCTCTGCTAACGCACCTTTCACGACCGACTCGAACTTGTCCCAAGCCTTGATCGTGCTACGCCAGTAAACGATCTTGCCTGTGCGATCGATGACGATATTCTTCGGATACATCGCGAAAACAAACGAATCCATCGCCGCTTTCGCGTCGGCCGCCTGAACGTATTCAAACCGTTCCTTAGAGAGGTATTTCTTAACGTTCGGTGTCGGGTCAGCTGTCATCGCGAGAAAAACAACGTTATCTTTGCCGGCAAACTTCGCTTTGAATGCGTTTAACTGCGGTTCCATTTCCATGCACGCCGGGCAGCCGATGAACCAAAAACTCAACACGACGACCTTGCCCTTAAGATCGGCGGAAGTAAGTATTTTGCCGTCCAGCGTTTTTACGGTGAATTGTGGCGCAGTTGCGCCCTCTTGAGGTATCTTTTGCAGGTGAAACTCAATGGTTCCGTCGGCAAGCGTTTTGATGACGGTCTTGTCCGGGTAGTGAGAATTCGCCATTCGGATATCGACGAATTCGTTGTTTGAAACCTGATTTCCGTCAGAGTCGAAAAAGAGGGTCTTTGGCGGCGGTTTGGGCTGACCGAATGCCATGGCCGCAAAAGCTGCCAACAACGCTGCAGTTGCAGTAAGCCGAGGCCACCGATTTTTGCTAAACACTTTCACAGAAATAAAAGTAGATAAACTGTGTAATTAAAGCAAATTATGAATAATCGGTGCAGTTGCCAAAAGTCGATTTAGAGCTATACTAACCTTCTCACGCAACGTTGCGAACTTTAAATTCGAAGGTACATTTGTGCTCGATAGGACCATTTCGCATTATCACATCACATCCCAGCTCGGCGAAGGCGGAATGGGGGTTGTTTACGAAGCTGAAGATATCAATCTAGGCCGTCACGTCGCTCTGAAATTTCTGTCGCCGGCGATGGCTAATGACGAGGGCTTGCTTCAGCGATTTCAGCGCGAGGCCCGAGCGGCATCGGCACTTAACCATCCGAACATTTGCACCATCCACGGCATCGAACAGCACGAATCAGAGCATTTCATTGTGATGGAACTGCTCGATGGCGAATCGCTTGGCGACCGTATTCGCCGCGGGCCGCTCGACATTGAAACTGTGCTGACGCTCGGCGTGCAGATCGCTGACGCGCTCGAATCGGCGCATTCCAAAGGGATTGTTCATCGCGACCTGAAGCCAGCGAACATTTTCGTTACTGCGCGCGGGCAAGCGAAGATACTCGACTTCGGCCTGGCTAAGATCGACCGTAATAAGCCGGATGCTGCCTCGAACGTTCCGACCGCTATCGCCGATGGATTAACGTCGCCTGGTACTGCGATGGGGACGGTCGCTTACATGTCACCCGAGCAGGCACGCGGTGCAATAACAGATGCGCGGACCGACCTGTTTTCTTTCGGGACTATTCTTTATCAGATGGCTACGGGCGTTATGCCGTTTCAAGGCGAGACCTCTGCAGTGGTTTTTGATGCCATCTTGAACAAGCCTCCAAAACCATTGTCAGAGGTAAATTCTCTTCTTCCGGAGGAGCTGGGCCGTATTATTTCTCAAGCGCTCGAAAAGGACCGCGATCTTAGGTACCAGAATGCTACTGACATTAAGATCGCGCTGAAACGATTGAAGCGCGACCTCGATTCCGGCCGCCACTCAGGTGAAACCAGCAGCGCGATCCACGCAAGCCGAATGCCTTCGGCCTCGACGCCTGTGCATGAGCACTCGATCGCCGTTCTTTACTTCGAGAACCTGAGTGGAATGAAAGAGGACGAGTATCTCCGTGACGGCATAACCGAAGACATCACGACCGAGCTTTCGAAGATCAAACGGCTGAAAACTTTTTCGCGAGCAATGGTGCTCAACTTTCGCGATAAACCGGTAACGGCGGGCCAGGTGGGGAATGAACTTGGTGCATCGTATGTACTTACGGGCAGCCTCCGAAGAGCGGGCAATCGGCTGCGCATAAATGCTCAGCTTATCGATGCGGCGACCGATTTTCCGCTGTGGTCCGAGCGCTACGACCGCGAGATGGAAGACGTCTTCGCCGTGCAGGACGAGATCGCCTCGAAGATCGCTGCCGCGCTTCGCATCACACTTTCGCCGCAGGAACAGCAGGCTCTCGCGGCGAAACCAACCGAAAACCTGCAGGCATACGATCTGTATTTGCGCGGGCGAAACTATGCCCGCCGAGTAGGGCGGCAGGACATGATGTTCGCGCTCCAGATGTATGAAAATGCGGTCGCACTGGATCCAAACTTCGCCCTCGCTCACGCAGGACTGGCAACCGTGTGCGCTGAATATTATTGGCACTTTGAACGCAATCAAGCGTGGCTCGACCGCGCGATAGCCTCGACGAGGATCGCTAGCGCAAAGGGAACCGAAGCTCCTGAGGTAAAGCTTGCCGAAGCGTGGGTCGATTACGCAGAGGGCCGTTACGAGATGGCTGTGGATACAATGCGCAAAGCGCTTGAAACACATCCTGACCTCGAGGGCGGTTACTATTTGTTGGGACGCGCACTATTTGAATCGGGCCGATACCAGGAGATCGTCGACATGATGGAAGAGGCCCTTTCCCATGCAGGCGAAAACTACAACACGGTCATGCCGATCCACAATGCTCTCGGGGCGCTCGGCAAGAAGGACGCAATGATGAACTTCGTTCACCGTGAAATGGCTGTGTACGAAGAAGCCCTCAAAAAGACGCCCGAAGACGCCCGTGTACGCGTATTGTTGGCCGGAAATTATGCGTTGCTCGGCAGGTTTGACGAAGCCAAGCGCGAAGCCGACATGGCAATGGCCCTGCGGCCTGATGATGCGATGATCCTTTACAACACTGCGTGTGCGTTTTGCGCGATGGATAACGCAAAAGATGCAATGATCGCGATCAAGAAGGCTTGGGAATCCGGATATCGAAACGCCGCGTGGACACGCCAGGATCCTGACCTCTCACTTCTTCACGGCGATCCGGAATTCGAGCGTTTGTACCCGCCGACCGACGCCTAATTAAACGCGAAACGCTGTGCCGTAGCTATACTGCTTTCCTTTCTCCGATAATTAATTTACGTGGCTGAAGATACCTCAATGATTGGCAAGACCGTCTCTCACTACAAGATCTCTTCTCAACTTGGCGAAGGCGGAATGGGCGTCGTATATGAAGCGGAAGATACGAACCTAGGGCGCCACGTTGCCTTGAAATTCCTCACGCCTTCGATGGCGAAAGACGAAAATTTGCTGCAGCGATTTCAGCGTGAGGCTCGCGCGGCTTCGGCATTGAATCATCCAAATATCTGCACGATACACGGCATTGAGCAGCACGAGTCAGAGCATTTTATCGTAATGGAACTGCTCGACGGTGTTTCGCTTGGTGACCGAATTCGAAGCGGCCCTCTGGATATTGATCAGCTTCAAATAGCGGATGCGCTCGAGTCTGCACATTCGAAAGGGATCGTGCACCGCGACATGAAGCCGGCGAACATTTTCGTTACCTCGCGCGGCCAAGCGAAAATCCTTGACTTCGGACTTGCAAAGATCGATCAGCAGAAACCCGATGCTTCGTCCAACGTTCCCACTGCGATCGCCGACGGTCTCACGTCAGCGGGGGCTACGATGGGAACTGTTGCATACATGTCGCCGGAACAAGCCCGCGGCGAGATAACCGACGCGCGGACCGATCTATTCTCTTTCGGCACCGTTTTATATCAGATGGCGACGGGGACTTTGCCTTTTCAGGGCGATACGTCAGCTGTCGTATTTGATTCCATTTTGAATCGCGATTCCGCTCCCGTGAATGAGGTCAATCCGTCGCTGCCGCAGGAACTTGGCCGGATCATCGGACAAGCACTGGAAAAAGACCGCGACCTTCGGTTTCAAAGCGCGACGGAATTGAAAACCGCGTTGAAGCGGCTGAAGCGCGATCTCGATTCTGGGCGGCATACCAGCGAAGTAAGCGGTATCCACGGCACGCAATCGCCGAACGCCGTCAGGGAACAGTCGATCGCCGTACTCTATTTTGAAAATCTAAGCGGGATGAAAGAGGACGAATATTTACGCGATGGAATTACCGAAGATATCACGACGGAGCTTTCGAAGATAAACGGGCTTCGCACGTTTTTCCGGGCGAATATATTGCCATATCGAGATAAATCCGTTACTGCCGGACAAGTTGGCAGGGAACTCGGAGCATCGCACGTATTGGCCGGGAGCTTGCGCCGCATCGGAAACCGCCTGCGCATCAACGCCCAGTTGATCGATGCTACGAACGAATTCCCGCTCTGGTCAGAACGTTACGACCGTGAAATGGAAGACGTTTTCGCGGTTCAGGACGAGATCGCATCAAAGATCGCAGCCGCACTGAGGATCACACTTTCACCGCAGGAACAAGAAGCTCTTGCCGCAAAACCCACTGAAAATCCCCACGCATACGATCTATATTTACGCGGAAGAAATTATGCGCGGCGAGTGGCACGGCAGGATTTGCAGATCGCCCTGCAGATGTACGAGAGTGCAGTCGCACTCGATCCCGATTTTGCAGTGGCCCACGCAGGGTTGGCGAACGTCTGCGTCCAACATTTTTATTATTTCGAGCGGGATCACCGCTGGATCGACCGAGCCATAGCCGCAAGCGAAATAGCCGGTGCTAAAGGAAGCGATGCACCCGAGATACGACTGGCGGAGGCTTGGCTCGATTTTGCCGAGAAACGGTACGACAAGGTCATCGATAAGATGCGGCTAACCCTCAAGAAGTATCCCGACCTCGACGGCGGCTACTATCTATTGGGAAGCGCTCTGTTCGAATCCGGACAATATCAGGAGGTCGTGGACATAATGGAGACGGCGCTGACGCACGCGGGTGAAAACTACAACACGCTGCTTCCCATCGCCAATTCCTTGGGAGCTTTAGGGAAAACTGATGCGCTGAATAATTTCCATCACCGG
This sequence comes from Acidobacteriota bacterium, assembly GCA_003223975.1. GTDB lineage: Bacteria > Acidobacteriota > Blastocatellia > Pyrinomonadales > Pyrinomonadaceae > OLB17. The sequence goes on along the minus strand of QHXS01000006.1, from coordinate 2,254 downwards.
ATGATATCCACGTTGGCAGGGCATCTGAAGAAGGTACCTGAAGATGCCCGGGCCCGCGTTTTACTGGCAAATTGTTATGCGCACCAAAACCGAACTGAGGATGCGAAGCGTGAAGCAGATATGGCTATGGCCCTTCGGCCCGACGACACGATGATCCTCTACAATCTCGCATGCGTCTTCTGCCTGATGAACAATGCGAAGGATGCAATAATTGCCCTCAAAAAGGCTCGCGACGCCGGTTACAGCGCGACCGCGTGGGCCCGACAAGATCCCGATCTAGCACTGCTCCACGGCGACGCGGAATTCGAAAGTCTGTTTTCGTCGACCGAAGCTTGAATTAATCTTCTCATTGATCCCAAGCTGACTGCATCAATGCATATCCCGAAGGATCAAACTTTTCCAACTGTTCTCTATTAAACGGATAATAATCGTTCTTACCGAAATAAGCCTCGGTTAATTCAGCAAAATACTCTTTTTCGTTGGTCAGCGCGTAAGCCCGCTCTATACCGCTGCCGGTGCGTTCGACCTTGTCATATTTGCCGCTTTTTACCGCGTTACTGAAGGCGGCTTTGAGCTTATCCCGCATGGCGGACAGATAAAGATCGTTGTACGCGTGGGCAAATTCATGCAGGACGGAAAAAGGCTGGATCTCCCGCTGATCGTAATAACCATTGACGTCAGCGATCTCCACTGACTTTTCGAGTTCCGGCGGATAGCCGTTTGCGACGAGCCATTCTTTCGATTCGTGATACCACATGCCGCTCTCGGTATTTAGCTTGTACTGTATCCAGATCGGAACTTTTCGCAAGCGACCCAGTTGAACAGGCGTGAGTAGTTTTGTGATCTTCGCGAGGTCCGCGCTCAGCAGGTCCAGTGCTTTATTAGTCACATCCCTGCCGATAAGGTCCGGATTTACATTCACGGTGAACCCGGCGAACGTCATCTTTTTGAATTCGCTTGTCGGGTGAATTCGTGTTTCGATAGAACCCATAGCGCCGGCCGAGGCTGAGGCGGGCGAGATCTTCCAGTATTGCCCCGTTATCTCAGCGGTTTCAGCCAATTGCAGTTTGTTCTTCTGGCTGTCGTTGACCACGTCGAGCGAACGTTCCTCACCGAGCCATTTCGTGGTCAACCGGTAAAACCCGCCGCCGACCGGCGTGATCTTCCAAAATTGTCCGGTCACATTTTCAGACCGCGCAAGGTTCACTTTGCTGTTCGTCCCGTCATTGACCACGTTCAGCGACCTGTCCTCCGCGAGCCATTTCGTCGTAAGCCGGTAGTAGCCGTCACCCGCCGGCGTCAGTTTCCACGATTGTCCGCTGGCCCCGGTGGTATCGGCCATCTGCAGTTTGTCGTTTGTGCCGTCGTTGATGACGTCTAGAGCTTTGCCGTCACCGAGCCATTTATTTGTAACGCGATAGAATCCGTTTCCAAGATCCTGCGACGAAACATTCCCCGCAAACAAAAGGAATGCCGAACATAGGAGGCGAAAGAATTTCGCCTTAGCCGCGAATCGTTGCAAGTTGTTCATAAGGCCTGACACCTACTAATTTACCTTTTGACTCAAAGCACCCTAATATGGTGTTTATTACTGATAGTTCTAAACACATCAAAACGCGATAAGACAATATAATGGCAGAAAAATCGAAGATCTATTACACATTGACAGATGAAGCTCCGATGCTGGCGACGTTCTCTTTTTTACCGATCGTAAAAGCGTTTACACGTTCCGCAAACATTGAAATTGAGGTTCCGGATATTTCGCTTTCTGGCCGAATTTTAGCCAACTTCCCAGAATACTTAAAAGACGATCAAAAAATTCCTGATGCGCTTGCTCAGTTGGGCGAGCTCGCGGCAACACCTGAGGCCAACATCATAAAGCTGCCGAATATTTCTGCCTCCGTCCCGCAGTTAGAAGCGGCGATCGCCGAGCTCCAAAAACAAGGCTATCCAGTGCCGAATTATCCGGTTGAGCCTAAAACTGACCACGAGAAAGCCATCAACACAAAATACGCCCGCGTTTTGGGCAGCGCGGTAAATCCTGTGCTCCGCGAAGGTAATTCAGACAGGCGTGCGCCCAAAGCCGTAAAAAATTACGCGAAGGCCAATCCGCATCGAATGGGAGTCTGGGCTTCGGATTCGAAAACTTCTGTTGCTCACATGAATTCAGGAGATTTTTATGGGACCGAAAACTCGACCACTGTTGAAAAGGACGGAAAATTCAAGATCGTCTTCTATGGAAGTGACGGTTCCG
>QHXS01000254.1 GCA_003223975.1 Acidobacteriota bacterium | reverse complement strand
CTGGAGACCGACACAGCTGCAGAAGGAATGCGGAACAAGTTACAGGCCCAGAACATGATCAATATTCCAGGCGTGGAGATCCAATACCTGGGCTGGTTAGCACATACATCCAAGACCAAGACACACTCTTCCCTGGTGGTGGAAATGTCTACCAGACAACATGCCAACCTGGCCATCCAGAAATCAATCATCTGGGATGGACAGGTCTATACATGCGAACGATACGACAGGACTTGCAGGATCAAACAATGCTTCAGATGCCACAAATACGGTCACGTAGGATACCAATGCCAGGCCCCACAGCAACTCTGCGGTTTATGTGCAGGACCTCATACTTCAAAGGTGTGCCCTACACCAGAGAAGAAGGTGCAACCTCCGGAAGAAGGAGATCGAGCGAGTCAACCTGGCCAAACAGCAGTCCCCAAGGTTCTGGCCAGAACCCTTAGGAATGCAGCCTGCCCCAAGGGCACAGGCCCAGGCACCAGACACCAATTCTCAAGACACAGACGGAAGGTGAGCCTTGCAGCCAAGAGACAACTGCCATGCACCAGGCAACCCTACCAGAAAGCCAGGACTTTGCTGACATTGCTGATATACTGGCAAATAACCTCTCCAGGCCAAAGCAGGTCAGGCAAGTCACGCAAGCACCAACTGGACTCAGCAGATCTCAGTTCAACCCAGAAATCAGAAAAGAAACCCAAAAAAAACACCACCAAAACCACAACCTCAAAAATCAACAAAAAAACCCAAGGTTAAACCTCTTAAGCACACTAATACCAAAACTCCAACCACTTCCTCCAAACCATGAGACCCTCAGGAAGAGAAGAGCCTCCCAACCACTGGACAAGACAGGTTACAATGCACCAAAGAGCATAGCCCAGAAGCGAAGGAAGTCCATATCCTCAAGGAAGACACAAGCAGAAATGGACACACCAACTCAGAATAACTCTACCTCAGCAGACTCAGACACAGATATGGATGAACTTGCACAAGACTCAGTCAGGACCATTGAGAATGAAAATACAACATCTGAGAACTCTTCCACCAGTTCTGAATGAGTGCACACTCTCAGATCACAATACTCCAGTACAACATGCACATATCCAAGGACAAAGTCATGGCCCCATTCTTCAGGGACAGGACAAATGACAACTACTCTGTTATAGCAGTCCAGGAACCATGGATCAACAGCCATAACCCAGAGCTCATCACCACACACCATTCAAACACAGCCAATTATGAACTCTTCTTCCCTACAGGAGCCAACCCACACACCTGCTTCTTCATCAACAAGGAGATCCCAGTACAAAACTGGACCATAGTACAACACAGCCCTGACCTCATCAGCCTTTGCCTAGAACACAAGGAACTGGAGGAGACCAAACACCTCTGGATTCACAACATCTACCGCCATGAGTCAGACAACAACCACTACAACACCTCAGCCTTATGGGAGACAGCTCTGCAGGCTCCAGGAGAACATATCACTGTGGGGGACTTCAATGCTCATCACCCACTCTGGGGAGGAGATATTGAACCAGACAGTGCTGGAGAACAGGTTCTGCAGACCATTGACAGGTTTGGGCTAAGCTCTCTCTTGGAGACAGGCACAATCACCTGGGAAAAAGGACAGTCCAAAACCACCATTGACCTTGTCCTTGCCACTCCAGGAGTAGTAGGCAGAATGATCACCTGCCAGGTTCACCAGCAAGCTCAGCAAGACTCAGACCACCTGCCAATCATGACAGCACTGCAACTCAACATCCCAAGGACACAGCAGGCAACAAGGAAAAATTGGGCCCTGCTCAATGAGAAGAGATTTCTTGAATTCCTCTCCCAGCACCTTCAACAAACACCACCTGAGCTCAGGAGCAGGCAGGATGTTGAGAATATCCTCACTCACATCACAGAGGTCTTACAGCAGGCAATTGCAGAGACAGTCCCCAACATTAACATCACCAAGTGGTCAAGACCAAAGACCACATCCAAGAAACAAAGAGACTCTGGCAAAGGGAGAGAACTGAGGAAGCCTGGGAGGAATACAAGGCTGCCAGGAACAGCAAAGGCCGCTTCATCAAGGCTCAGCTATGCCAAATACACCGGGACAGTGTGGAAAAAGCCTCTCAGGACCCTGCTGGACTCTGGAAACTCGCAAAATGGGCCAAGAACAGAGGCAACAACCGACAGGGCTTTACACCCGCTATCCAGAGACCAGATGGCACAACTGCACAGAACCCAGAAGAAAAGGCCAAATTGTTAGCCAACTCCTTCTTCCCACAACCACCAGAAGCCAACTTAGAGGACATCCAAGACTTTGACTATGAAGCCCACCACAACAGGATGAGGGCATACAGGAACCACAACCTCAACATGCCAGCAGATGACAAGGACCCTTCCTGCCAACAAATCACTCCAAGGGAATTCCAAAAGGCTCTGCTAGGTGCAAAGGCAGGCAAGGCCCCAGGAAACACTGGTATCCCAAACCAGGTGCTGCATCTGGCCTTTGGAGCACTCAAACCACTATTACTGCCAGCTATGAACTTCTGTCTCAGCCATGGAATCCACCCCAACAACTGGAAGACCTCTATCACAGTTGCCCTGAGGAAAAGTGGAAAGGATGACTACACCAAGCCCAAATCATATCAGCCAATTGCCCTGCTAGACACTATTGGAAAGGTCATGGAGTCCATCATTGCCACAAGACTCAGCTACTGGGTGGAACACTACCACCTACTACCAATGGACCACATTGGTGGCAGGAAAATGAGGGGAGTAGAGCATGCTCTGCACCTGCTAATGGAATGCATCCACAGCATTATCAGCTCAAGAACCACAACCAGGAAAGCAAAGGTAGCCACATTACTGATGCTGGATGTCTCTGGAGCTTTTGACAATGTTTCTCATGAAAGACTCCTCCACAACCTCAAGAAACGACAAATTCCAACACAAGTCCTGGACTGGATCAAAGAGTTCCTGCAACACAGAAAGACAGTGATCAAGCTCCCAGAATTCACCTCAGCAGAGATGGACACACCAACTGGTATTCCACAGGGCTCACCACTCTCACCAATCCTATACCTTTTCTACAATGCAGATCTCATTGAGGAACTCAGCAATGGAGGACAAACCATGGGATGGATTGATGATGTGGGTCTTTTGGTGGAAGGTGACAGTGCAGAAGCCAACTGCCAGAGGATTGAGAACATGCTGGAAACTGCCTACCAGTGGGCTGACCAACATGCCTCTGTCTTTGCACCAGAGAAATTTGTCATCACCCACTTCTGCAAGGACAAAAAACAAGACCTGACAGCCAAGCTACACACCCGAGGCATCACCATTGAACCTGCAGAGACCATCAGAGTACTGGGCATACACCTGGATAGCCGGCTGACCTTCCTGCCACATGCCAGGAAGCTGGAAAGTGCAGCAACCAAACGATTGGGTGCCATGGCAGCTATTGCAGGCTCCACCTGGGGATTCAGCCTCATTGACATGCAGAAGGTTTACCTTGGGGCCACAGGTCCCCACTCAAAAGGGTTGGGGTCAACAAGTTCATACACTGCATCGCCGGAGCCCGGCAATGCCGGTGGCTGGGCTGAGATGCGGGGTAGCGGAAATGACAGGGGTCCTGTTACACAGGCACAGCCCTTGACATTGAGCTCTTCATACCACCAGTGCAGCAGCAGCTAGAACGGCTGAATGGATTTGCCCTCACCAGAATCATGGGCTCACCAGTGGAACCCAGGATCAAGGAGTCAAGGACCCACCAAAATCGGCCCTGCAATCTCTGGAGCCCACTGCAACGACTTCAACATCAGTTCACCCAAATTTTCAACACCCTCCAGCTCAACCAGGAGTCAATGGAGGTGGTCACACCATTTGTGGTAGCACCTTGGTGGGAACCACCAGAAGTACAGATTGCACACAACAAGGAAGAAGCACTCAAGAATCATGACATCACCACTCTCTGCAGCCCTCCAAACACAACTTTCATATACACTGATGGCAGTGGACTTGAAGACAGAGTAGGGGCAGCTGCAGTTGAATACAACCCAAGACTTGATGGAGATCAGCCACAATACAAGGCACACTGTCTGAGGAAGGCAAGCAAGGCCTGTCTAGGCACTCTACAGAACTCAACAGTCTTTGCAGGAGAGCTCAAGGGAATTGATATGGCCCTGGACATACCACCTTGGACAGCACACACAGACAACATAGTGATCTTCACAGACAATCAGGCCACACTCCAGCAGATTGCAGACCCAAAATGGTGCTCAGGGCAGGTTTACCTTGACAGTATTGTTAAGAAGCTTGACCACCGGAGAGCCCTAGGGACTGCAGTCAAGTTCTGTTGGGTTCCTGCACATAAGGGAGTCCCAGGTAATGAGTTGGCTGACACAGCTGCCAAGGCAGCTGGTGAGCAGGTTCCAGAAAGCTACCAACCAATCCTGAGATCCTCAGTGTGCACCAAGATCAAAGAACTGGCCATGAGACACTGGGAACAAGCATGGGAAGCAGCTCCACATGGCAGGGTCACCTACCTGCTTGAACCTGTTCCACACAAGAGTGTGCTCCAAAAGCACTCTGTGCTCAAAAAGCCTGAGAGCTCTGTGCTGACACAAACCCGTACTGGTAAAATAGCACTCAATGCCTACCTCTTCAGTATAGGGAGAGCAGAGCACCCTCATTGTCACCATTGTCCCCTCACAAGAGAAACA
>QHXS01000005.1 GCA_003223975.1 Acidobacteriota bacterium | reverse complement strand
GGATTTCGACGCTCTAAGTTTTCTTGATAAAAAGGAAGCTCGGCGAATGGGCGCTTTCACGCACTTTGCTTTAGCGGCATCTGACGAGGCCATGAAAGACAGCGGGCTTGTTGTCGGTGAGTCGAATGCTGAAATGGTGGGTACCTACATTAGTTCCGGTATCGGCGATTTCTGGGCGATCGAACGCGAACACGAGAAACTGTTGAACTCCGGCCCCGACCGCGTGTCGCCTTTCTTTATCGTTTCCGCGATCGTTAATCTGGCCGCCGGTAACGTATCTATTCGACACGGTGCAAAGGGCCCGAATTCCGCAACGGCAACTGCGTGTTCAGCGGGCGCTCATGCGATCGGAGACAGCTTTCGATTGATCGAGCGCGGCGACGCCGATGCGATGATCTGCGGTGGGGCCGAAAGCGCGATCACTCCGATGTCGGTTGCCGGTTTCGCTTCGATGCGTGCTTTATCAACGCGAAACGATGATCCGAAACGGGCTTCGCGGCCATTCGATCTTGAACGCGACGGTTTCGTGATCGGCGAAGGGGCGGGGATCTTGATCCTGGAAGAACTCGAATCAGCGAAGGCTCGCGGTGCAAAGATCTACGCTGAGATCGTCGGTTACGGAATGAGCGGTGACGCTTTTCACGTAACGATGCCCGACGAAACAGGTTCGGGTGCGAAACGTGTAATGCGTCGGGCGATAAAAGATGCCGGGATCGAACCGGAGCAGATAGGTTACGTAAATGCCCACGGTACCTCGACGCCGTACAACGACAAGTTCGAGAGTTTGGCGATCAAGGAAGTTTTCGGCGACCACGCCAAAAATGGCTTGGCCGTGAGCTCTACGAAATCGATGACCGGTCACGCACTCGGTGCGGCGGGCGGTATCGAAGCGGTCTTTTCAGTGCTGGCGCTGAAAGAAAAGAAGATCCCGCCAACGATCAACTACGAATTCCCCGATCCGGAGTGCGATCTCGATTACGTGCCTAACGTCGCACGCGACGCGGAGGTCGAATACGTCTTATCAAACAGTTTCGGTTTTGGCGGCACGAACGCGTGTTTGATCTTTAAGCGGTACGAACAGTAATGCAGAAGCCCGCGCGTTAGCAAGGGCGTAACGCCCAACTTTGAGAGTTACGCCCTTGCTGACGCGCGGGCTTCCGCACTTAAGAAGATGAAGATCATAGTTTTGATGAAACAGGTTGCGAATAAAGATGCGGTGTTGCGCATCGGGCCTGATGAAAAGTGGATAAACGAAGCTGACGTTTCGCAGCAGACCAATGAGTCCGACGGTTACGCGCTCGAAGAAGCTCTTCGCGTGAAGGAAGCCAAAGGTGAAGGCGAGGTTGTCGTGTGCACGCTTGGGCCGCAATCGGCAAAGACCGTAATCAAAGACGCGCTTGCTCGCGGTGCCGATCGAGCGATACATGTTGTCGCCGAAAATTCGAATAAAATTTCTCCATATCAAATTGCAAAAGCGATCGCCGATGCCATCCGCGACGAAAATGCCGATCTGGTTTTCGCAGGATTGCAGTCCGATGACGCGAGCTACGGTCAAACCGGTGTTGTTCTGGCGGAACTGCTCGGCATACCGCATGCGACGATCGTGATCGAGGTCGATCGCACATCGCTTGGCGAAACGCTTCGCGTCAAACGGGAGCTCGAAAGCGGCTGGTACCAATGGTTCACATATCAGCTGCCCTCTCTGATGACTATCCAATCCGGCATTTCTCAGATCCGCTACGCCTCGCTTAAAGGCATAATGGCCGCGAAGAAAAAAGAGATCAAAGACGTAACGCCTTCAATCGAAGCTTTTGCCGGGGGCCAGACCATTGAGAAAGTTTACATGCCCCTAAAGACGAAGCAGACGCAAATGCTCGGCAATGGCGACGCAAAGGCCGGGGCGGTCGAGCTGGTCGAGAAATTGAAAACGGAGGTCCGCGTAATATGATCCTCGTTTTCGTCGAACATAAGAATTGCGTTCTCAATAAAACCTCGCTTGAAGCGATCACGGCCGCTCAATCGATCGGCAAAGATCTTGGGCTAAAAGTTACCGCTGTCATCCCCTGTGACAAGGATTGCGCTCTGGCACAAGAGATCGCTGGTTACGATCTTGAAAAAGTGATCATTGCCAAGAACGAAAAACTTGGCACATATACGCCCGATGGTTATGCTGACGCCTGGGAGCAGGCGATCAAGGCTTTGAACCCGCAATACGTTGTGATGTCGCATACTTATCAGGTCCGCGATTTTGCTCCAAAGGTCGCTGCACGCCTTGGCCGCGAGGTCGTCGGCGATTGCATCCGTTACACGGCTGACGGCGGCAGGCTGGTTCTCACGCGCCGAATCTTCCTCGGCAAGCTCGATGCCGATGTTACGGTCGGCGGCGATGCTCCGTGGTTCGTTACGTTTCAATCCGGCGCGTTTCGCGGTGACAATGCTGCGAAAGGAACTGCCGCCGTCGAAACCATGGACGTCAATGTGGGCGAGATCCGCATGACTCCCGAAGATCCGTTTCAGGAAGCAAAGGCGTCGGTCGACCTCACGAAATCAGAGATCATCGTCGCAGTCGGCCGCGGAATTAAATCGCAGGAAAACATCGCCCTCGCTCAACAGCTTGCAGACGTACTTGGCGCCGATCTTGCCGCATCACGCCCGATATGCGACAGCGACTGGCTGCCGATCGATCGACAGATAGGATCGAGCGGCCAAACCGTCGCACCGAAGGTTTATATCGCCCTCGGGATTTCCGGGGCGATCCAGCACATCGTCGGCATGAAAAATGCCGGCACGATCATTGCCGTCAACAAAGATAGTGAAGCTCCGATCTTCGATATCGCCGATTATGGGATCGTCGGCGACCTCTTTGAGGCCGTGCCGGTGATGATCGAGGAGATCAAAAAGGCTAAAGGCTGACCCAATCTACGGGTTTTCCCGTTAATCTTCAAAAAAGTTGCCGCGTAAACCTACTTGTAAGCGCATTGCCTGCAGGTAGTTATGTTTTCGGGCAACCTTCATATGTAGTCCACGCAACAGTGTATACAGACACCTGGAAGTAACTTCAAGGTGTAAAACGGGTACAAACAACACCCGGTCAACCTTCGGTATTCTCCTCTTAGTTTTGTTCGGAGCCGAAAGGTTTGAAACAAACCATTCACCAATTGGAGAAACATATGAAGACCAAATTTTCAATCTTATTAATGATCATACTGTCGTTGGCCGTTGGCGGCTTTGCCCAGCAAGTGACACTGAGGGCGAGTAACAGTCAGGTCCGCACAATCCTCGCGAGCCTTGAGCGGCGTACCGACGAATTCAAAACCGAAATGAAGCGGAGCTTCAATCAAAGCAATGCAAATACCGCGAGCCGTGAAGACCGGATCATGGACCTGATCGAGGAATTCGAAGATTCCACCGATCGGCTTCGCACAAAGTTCAATAATCGACAATCGATCGATGTCGAACTCGCCGAAGTTTACACTGACGCGCAAACAATAAATTCGTTCATGGTCCGAAACCGCATGACAGGTCGGGCCGAAACGCTTTGGACCTCGATCCGCGGCGACCTGAACACCCTCGGTGGTTACTACACGCAGACGTTCACTTGGAATGGCCCGGTGGCAACGACGCCGACTTATTCCGTCTTTACCGGCAACGAAGCGCAACTGCGGGCGTTGATCCAGCGGATCGAAAATAAGACTGACACGTACAAAAACCGCATGGGTAACGCGCTCGATAGAAGCGCATATGACGGGCGACCGGAAGAACGAGAGATAATGGACTATATCTCTGAGTTCGAAAACGCGACAAATCGCCTTCGGGACCGTTTCAACAATCGTCAGTCGACCGGTGCCGATGCGACCGAGGTTCTCAACCGCGGTCTCTACATCGACCGATTTATGACGCGAAATGCATTTACGCGGCCGGCCGAGAGCCAGTGGGTAACTCTTAGAAACGATCTCAATACGCTTGCGTCGGTTTACCGCGTAAGCTGGAACTGGAACATGCCCCTGCCGACCTATCCCGGCACTCCAACTGGCAACGGTCCCGGACGCACCGCGGCGCTCAGCGGAACTTACCGATTGAACACTTCGCGAAGCGACAATGTCGCAAACATAATTACGACTTCAGTCAGCTCGTACGAAACCAGCAGGCGAGATCAGCTTCGACGCAATCTCGAACGCCGTCTGGCTTCGCCCGAAATGATCGCGATCAATGCGAATGGCCGCGAGATCGAGATGGCGACCAGCAGCTCCAATCGCGTTTCGTTCACGGCTGACGGTACGGCGCGCACGGAAACAAATCCGCGCGGCCGAACCGTAACAACCACGGTACGGCTTAACCGCAGGGACCTAGAAGTCAATTACACGGGCGACCGGATGAACGACTTCTACGTAACGTTCTCGCCGTCGGGTGATCAACTTGTCGTAACTAAGCGGATCTATATCGAGAACCAGAATCAGACCGTAACCGTGCGAAGCGTTTATGACCGAGTAAGCGACAATGCGGATTGGACGGCTGTAAATGCCGGTACAGTTTCGAATGGCGGCGGCCAAACGGGAGCATATGACTTTTACATCCCGAACGGCACGTCGTTGAACGCGACGCTTAATTCGAACGTGACCACTCGCGGAACACAGATCGGCGATCATTTCACGATGACCGTAAATTCGCCGGGCCAGTATCGCGGTGCGATCATCGACGGTCACATTGCCGAAGCTCGAAGCTCGCAAACGTATTCGGGCCGCGCTCGAATCTCGATGGAATTCGACACCATCTCGATGAACGGACGAACGTATCGTTTCGCCGGGGTCATCGATTCCGTCACGGCCGCGAACGGCGACCGCATCACCGTGAATAACGAAGGCGCGATCCGCGATTCGAACCAGACGACGCAAGCCGTAACACGAGCCGGTATCGGTGCCGTGATCGGCGGTATCATCGGTGCGATAGCAGGCGGTGGTTCTGGTGCAGCGATCGGCGCGGGCGTCGGTGCCGGAGTCGGCGCAGGCTCGGTGCTGATCACGGGCCGCGACACCATTGACCTCACGTCAGGCTCGACTTTCAACATCACGGCATACGCGCCGGCAGGAACTCGTATCGGCGCGAATTAACATTTGCACTGAGCGTTTAATGAAAGGCGGGACTTGTGCCCGCCTTTTTTATGCGCTCGCGGTATTCGGCTCCTGCATCTGCGCGAAAAGCTTGTCAAGCTTTTCGTAGCCTTCGCGGACGCCGCGCTCCATGCCAGACTGCACCATGCCGTCTCGGTCGGCGACCGACATGAAGACCGATTGATGCACAAGCCGCGATCTTCCATTCGGCAATTCTTCGAACGTCGTTTTGCCCAGGATAACGTGGCCGCGTTCCGGAAGGCCATCAAATTCGAAAGTGCCGATGATGCGTTCGTTTTTCAGGACTTCGTGGTATGAGCCAAAAAAGCGGTAGCTGTGACCGCCGCGCGTGTGCGTAAATTCGAAGGTGCCGCCGTCGCGAGCATCGAGTTTTTGGATCGACATTTCAAGATCGTTCGGACCCACCCATTGGACATATTGATCCGGGTCCACATGGGCGTTGAAAACCAGCTCGCGGGGCACGTCGAATTCACGTGTGATGAAGAGTTCCTGTTTGTTCGGTTCTGCAATGACCACGGTTTTATTTGCCATTATTTTTCTCCATTCCTTTTTTAAGTAGTGTTTCCAATCGATCGTGGCGGTCTTGCCAATCCTTTGTAAACAGCTGGATCCATTTTTCTAGTTCCTTCATAGGTTCCGGATTTACGTAGTAGATACGTTTCTGCGCCCGTTTTTCCACACGGACGAGATTAGCCTCGCGAAGCACTTTCAGGTGCTGTGAGATCGCCGGAGGCGTAGATTTGAATTTGCTGTAAATATCTGAAGCGGAAAGGTTTCCGGTCGCTGCCAGCATCTCCATAATGTTTCGGCGGGTGGGTTCTGCCAATGCAAGAAAAGCGTCCATGGTTCCATAATAAAGCACACACTTAATTAAGTCAAGAGTAAAGTACTGAAAAATAGTCTTTAGGTAAACAATCTTTAAGCGCCGATGTGCGGTTTGCTCAATATATGGGTGAAATATGGGAGCGGATCGATTGGTTGTTGGGCTTGTCACTTGAAGCAAACAAACTCGATGTCGGCCGAACCTCGCTTCGGGCGTTCATAATTTTTCTGCTCGCCGTTCTGCTTATCAGGATCGGCGACAAACGTTTCATGGGAAAACATACGGCACTCGACGTGATGCTCGGTATAGTATACGGCTCGGTCGCGAGCCGCGCGATAAATGGAAGCGCCCAATTCTTTCCGACGGTCGCCGCATGTCTTGTGGTGGTCGTTGTGCATTGGACCTTTGCCGCGATCGCGTTTCGCTCGCATTTCTTCGGGGACATTTTGAAAGGAAGCGTCACCAAACTCGCAAAGGACGGATCCCTAAACGAGGAAGGGATGCTGCACGGCCACATCACAATTCACGATCTCGAAGAGGCGATGCGTCAGCACGGTCATGAAGCTCGCCTCGAGGATTTGGAAGCAGCTTACCTGGAAAGAAACGGAAGCATCAGCGTGATCACAAAGGATAAGGAAGATAAGAGGCCGAGCAACCGGCCGCCGGACAGCGAGTAAAGCACAGGAATCCGGTTCTTATGCGAGTGCTTTAAATTGCTATAGCAATGCTTTAAACGGTAAGCAAATGCTTTAAACACAGACCGTGAACGATCTCGACCAATGCGCGATTTGAGAATAGGGATATCAGGCTGGCGTTATGAGCCATGGCGGGGAACGTTTTATCCAAAGAAACTTGCTCAGAGGCGCGAACTCGAATACGCGTCGCGACAATTGAATTCGATCGAGATCAACGGCACATTTTATTCGCTTCAGACACCGGAAAGTTATCGACGATGGGCGGACGAAACGCCCGACGATTTTGTTTTTGCGGTCAAGGGCTCCAAATATATCAGCCACCGCAAACGGCTTAAGGACGTTCGCATTCCGCTGGCAAATTTCTTTGCTTCCGGGATCTTTCTGCTTGGAAAGAAACTCGGCCCGATCCTGTGGCAATTTCCGCAATGGGAACAATTCGAGTTGAAACGCTTTTCGGATTTTCTCGAGCTGCTTCCAAAGACTACAGCGGAGGCCGCCGAGCTTGCAGGTGAAAACACGATCAAGAAACAAGATCAAGCGTGGATCGAACCGCTTAATAACCAAAAGCTCAGGTATGCATTTGAGCCGCGGCATGAAAGTTTTTTCGCTCCGGAATTTATCAAGCTGCTTCGACGACACAATGCTGCTCTTGTGTTTGCCGACATGGCAGATAAATGGCCCACATCCGAAGACGTGACAGCGGATTTCCTTTACATCAGGCTGCACGGTGCAGAAGAGCTTTACACCAGCGGTTACGACGACAAGCAGTTAGACTATTGGGCAAAGCGAATACGCTCCTGGCGATGCGGAACTGAACCTGCGAATGCACACGTTGTCGCAAAAAAAAGAGCCGACCGAAAATCCGGCCGGCACGTTTATGTTTATTTCGACAACACTGACAAGATCCACGCTCCGCGGGATGCTATCCGCCTCGCGAAGCGGCTAAACGAAGTGAATTAAACTACTTACAGACAGGCTGCGATGGCTTCGTCGAAAATCGCGAGGGCGACGTCGACGTTTTCCTTGCTTAGAACAAGCGGCGGCGACCAGCGAATGGTATTAGCTCCGCAGCCCAGAATTATGAGACCGCGTTCGTAGCAGGCGTACTCGATCTTGTCACGGAGTTCAGGAGCGGGCGCCAGCGTTTTCTTGTCGGTCACAAATTCGACCCCGAGCATCATTCCCAAACCACGCACGTCGCCGATCACGTCGTATTTTTCTTTCAGCTTGTTAAGACCGAATTCCAGATACGAACCGATCTCACGCGAATTGTTTACAAGGCCGCCTTCGAGCAACTCGATCGTTTTGAGCGCCGAAGCGAGGGCAACGGGATTCCCGCCGAACGTCGAGGCGTGCGCGCCCTTGTGCCAGTCCATGATGTCAGCCTTTGCGGTGCAGACGCCGATCGGCATGCCCGAACCGATGCCTTTTGCCATGCAGACGATGTCGGCCTTAACGCCTTCGTGATGGTCGAGCGCGAACATCTTGCCGGTGCGGCCCATGCCGGATTGCACTTCGTCGACGATCAGCATAATGCCGTTCTCGTCACAGATGCGGCGGATCTCTTTTACGAATTGTTTCGGTGCGGGAACGTATCCGCCTTCGCCCTGCACGACCTCGAGCACGATGGCCGCGACTTCTTCGGGCGGCGTCGTGGTCTTAAATAGTCGGTTTTCGATCCAGTTGATGACGTCCTTTGAGATCTTTTCGTCAGTGGTCGGCATGTCGTCAGCAAAATGGCGAAACTTGTTCGGGTAGGGAACATGCACCACGTCGAGCGCCTGACGCATAAAGCCGAGCCGCTGCGCCTTTTTCGAACTCGTCAGCGAAAGGGCGCCGAGCGTGCGGCCATGGAACGAACCAAAGAACGAGATGAATTTCTGACGTCGCGTATGGTACATCGCGAGCTTCAGAGCCGTTTCAACGGCCTCGGCACCGGAGTTCGCAAAATGCGTTTTCGTCGGGCCGTCGATGGGGACAATTTCACTTAACTTCTTGCCCAATTCGGGCATATGGCGATAGTAAAAATCGGTACCGCATAGATGGATCAGTTCGTTTGCTTGCTTAGTGATGGCCGCGACGACCTCAGGGTGGCAATGTCCTGTGGAACAAACAGCAACCCCGGCGTTGCAGTCCAGAAAGACGTTACCGTCAGGGTCAGTGATCCAAACTCCGCTGGCGTGGTCCGCGACAAGTTTGTAATCGGGCCGCGGGTAGCTCGGCGTAACGTACTGCGCGTCCGCGTTGATGATCTCGAGAGACTTCGGCCCTGGCAGGGCAGTTTTGATAACGGGCTTCTGCAATTCTGTTGTTGGTGTCATGATCTTCCTCCTAAAAGTTAAGCAGCGGTGTGCGACCGCGTGAGATCGTGATCGATGGTCCAAGACCATCGGCTTAACGTGATACGAGAAATTAGTCGCCGCCGAAGAGGTTCGCTCGTTGCCGGGAAGGTCGAAAATTTGCTATGCAGCGCGCGGTCATTCCGCGCTAGAATACCCCAAAAAATTGCTGATTACAATGCATTTGAATAAAGCAGATCTTAGGAGCGAACCATGGCATTTTTATACGATGTCTCATTAAATCCGGAAAGTGGAACGCTTCCGGGCATTGCCGACGACATGAATAGCCTCCACAAGGAGTTGACCGCGATATTGACCAAGATCTCGGGCCATCCTTTTGTTACGTCGGAGGGAAGCCTTTTTATGCAGGTCCCAAAGGCATTAAAAAAATGTGCGAAAGACCTTAAGAGCAATTATGCAAAGGTCTGGGACGACACGATAATCTTTTACGAACCAAAAGCCTACGGAGCCTCTTCGAATAAAGCGGACTCATATGTATGGTTCGGTGAGTTCTTTCTAAAGCCGCAGCCGCGGCTGGTGCTCGAAAAGGTCCTTTGGCACGAATATCTGCATCTGGTCGTTAACCTCCCAAAGGAAATGCATCATGGAAAGATCAACGATATTATCAAGCACTGCATCGGGCTTCCCGGCGATCCGAATCCGCTTGGGACCGTAGGATTGGAATGCTGATTGTCGCGGCGTGGCAAAATCAGCCATTGAGCGCGTCTTGACTTTAGAAAATCGATTACGGGGGCAACATGAAATATCGACTCAGCATTTTGATCCTTTCAATCGCGGCTTCGTCGTTTGGACAAATACCTTCAACGTCGATAGAACGGCGATCGCCTGCTGCTGACGTGCAATATACGTTCAATCCGCCACGCGGATGGAAACAGCAGGAGAATGACCCCGGGTGGACGCTCACGAGCCCCGCTGAGAGCGTAATTATATTGGTAAAGCCGCACGCCGAGAACGATTTTGCAAAGGCGGTACGGACGACGGAGATCGATTCGACATATAAGGTGATAGGCGACCCGCGCAGCCTGGACAACGGCGGAAAATCGTTTCGCGTTTCGAAGGTGCTTGCAAACGGCACGACAGGGATCGTCGACTGTTTCATAATGCTTTCACCGAACGGCGGCGGCGTGATCGTTATGGCGCTGAGCGGACCTGCGAATTCCGAAGGCGCGTACAAGATGGGACTTGCGGTCGCAAGCAGCGTAGCGTTTCCCCGGGACTTCGCATCTACTCCTTCTGCTCCGCGCCCTGAGGCACCCATGCCTTCTGGCTCCGATTCGTCGTGGGCGGCGAGGCTAAGCAACAAACACCTGCTTTACCTATATTCCGGAAACGGTTATTTCGAAGAGCGGCATTATTACATCTGCTCGTCAGGAACGTTTTATTACAAGGCCGGTTCCGGCGGATTCACGCCCGGCAATTCCGACGGCGGCAGCTACGCAGGACGAAGCGGAAACAGCGGACGCTGGGGCGTCTCGGGCTCGACGCTCGTACTGCAATATCAAAACGGAAATGTGGTCCGGCTAAATCTTACCGAGCGGCAGAAAAGCAGCGAGATCGGCCTGAACGGCAACCGGTATTTCATCGAGCCGCAGCCGAATTGCCAATGAGGTTTGCTGGAGAAGCAGCGAGGTTCCGATAAATGAAAAGGGCCGCGCGCCGGCGGCCTTTTTCCCTAATAAAAGTGGCAAGGTCAATCGCCGACGCTAATGTCTCCGGACAGTATCGGCTCCATTACAAAATCGCCCGGCTGGTTTGCTTTGCAAAGCTGGGGATCGCCGGTCGTGTTGGGGTCGTCGTCGAAGAAGTACACGCGGCTCATTTTGTCTTTTTCGGCGCCAGGCTCGCCGTTATCCTGCACGGAGAAATAGACCGCATCTGCAAGATTTGCGTCTGTCGTCCTGTGCGTCGTTCCGCCAAAAAATATCACGTCGCCGACGACATTCATGCACGAGATATCGATCTGCAAAACGTACGGCTGCGCATTTTCGCCTTCGGCGGGGTTGTACAACATTCCCATCCCTTCGACTTTTCCGTCCGGCCGTGCGTGAGCATTGAACGTAAACTCACGCTCGATCGTGCTGCCGTCCTTTGCGGTGCCGGCCGGAAGAATGCCGCGGCCGCTTGCTGTAAGTTCCGGACGTAAAGCCGCTGAAGTGGCGGCGGTGAACGTTGCCGATACCGCCAGGCCGATCATCATGAATATCAGGAACCGGTGTTTTAGAAAACTTCTCATATGTTCACCTCGAAAACGCAGTGTTGCGCAGGAATTCTATCACCTTCGTCGGGAGACATACATAAAAAATTGGAGTTGACGGTGATAACATCGAAGTATGCAGGCACCTGAGAAATTTACAAACAAGCTGATCGGCGAGACTTCGCCGTATCTACTTCAGCACGCGCATAATCCCGTGGAATGGTATCCGTGGGGCGACGAGGCGTTTGCGAAAGCGAAGGCCGAGGACAAGCCGCTGCTTGTAAGCATCGGATACTCGGCGTGCCACTGGTGCCACGTGATGGAGCACGAATCGTTTGAGGATGAAAAGATCGCGGCGATCCAGAATGAACATTTCGTGAATATCAAGGTAGACATGGAAGAGCGTCCTGATGTCGACCAGATCTATATGAACTTCGTACAGATCACGACGGGCCGCGGTGGTTGGCCGATGAATGTTTTTATCACACCGGACAAATTGCCGTTCTTCGGTGGAACGTATTTTCCGCCAGGGCCGCGACACGGAATGCCTTCGTGGCCGCAGATCTTGCAGAGCATCGCTGAGGCGTGGCTCGAGCGACGCGACGAGCTGATGCATTCGGCAAATGAAATTTTGGGCGAACTCCGACGAATGAGCATATCCGAACCTGCGATCGGCGGTCTTGATGAAGCCTTATCGGAAGCGGGGTTTCAGAGTTTTGTACGAGCGTTCGATGCGACGAATGGCGGCTGGGGCGGCGCGCCGAAATTTCCGCAGGCGATGTCGATGGAGTTTTTACTTCGCTATTGGAAACGAACAGGCAATGAGAACGCGCTCGAAATGGTGAGGTTCACGGCGACGAAAATGGCAAATGGGGGGATCTACGACCAACTCGGCGGCGGATTTCATCGATACGCGACGGACTCGATCTGGCTGGTGCCGCATTTCGAGAAGATGCTCTATGAC
>QHXS01000004.1 GCA_003223975.1 Acidobacteriota bacterium | reverse complement strand
TTGCCCGTTGGCTTGCGGTCGAAAAGATATTTCGCCTGCAGCTCGCCGACGCGTTCATTATCGAACGAAACGTAAAGGTCGGGAGCAGAATTTTTGACCAGCCGATCGTACGAGATCACCGGCACATTCTGCCTTTTCGCGAGGTCGACAATAGAACCGGCAACTTCGGCGTTATGCGGCACGATCACGAGGACGTCGACACCTTGGGTCAACAAGCTCTCGGCCTGTTTCATTTGCAGATCGTCGTCGCCATCTGCGGCTTGCAGTATCAGCTCTGCCCCGAGTTCTTTGCACCGAGCCTCAAACATCGCCTTATCCTTTTGCCTGCGTTCCTGTTGAAACGCGTCCATCAAAAAACCGATCCGGATCTTCTTATTTGCCGTCGAGGCAGTATTTGCGGGGCTGTTTTGGTTTGCCGCAGGTTCGCAAGCGCTCGTGAGAGCGATGACAAGCGCAACGATGGCGAATGAAATGGCGAAAACAAATCGGTTCATATTTCTTTAGGGAAAAGCGATCAATTGAGCAACCCTAGTTTGGCATAAAGGCCGACGCAATAAAAAAGGACCCGCGAACAAAAAAATGTTCGCCGGTATCCTAACTCCGGCGAACCCAGTGGCGGAAAACAAACAAGCGATCTTAATAGGTCATTCGCGGGATCAGCAGATTCGATGCGATGGCGAACCAAAGGAATCCGAAACAAGCGAAGACCAAAACGGTCGCCAGGAGCTTGCCCCAAATTCGATAATATCCGCCGAGCCACGCTTTCACAGCGTTGTAGATCACAAGAACGGTGCCGATCGCACCGACGATCCCGATGATCTGGAAAATATGAAACTTGTACGTCGCAGCGTCGCTGAATAATTCGATGTGCGACAACCCATAGATCAAAAGAGCGGCAAGGCCGATAACGCAGATAAGGTCAAGTAAAAAGACGACCCAAACACCCCGACGCAGCCATCTTGCCGTACCATCCAATTCAAGTTTTTGTCCGAATCGCCGACGAACGATCCAAGCAACAGGCGTCAGGAGCAGCGTGAGTCCCATGATGATCAGGGAAATCACTAATGCCGGAAGCATCAGTTTTGAGTTTCTGCCGATCCCCACACGTTCGAACGTCATGAACGGATATCCAAGCAGCATCCGCATTTTTCCTTCGGAATTAGGCTTAAACAGCAGTCTATCCTGGCCGTTCACGTCGCGGAACGTCATGGGCGCGACCCGCTCCCATTTTTTCGGAACGCCGCTCGGTTCGTTGAATGCCGAAACCATGATCTTCCCATCCTCGGTCGGCGTCACGGTTGCTTCGCCGAGTAACGAGGCCATATTAAGGAACGAAGTCTCGCTGCGTCGGCTCGACTCGTAATTTCCTGCAATGCTCTGCGCTTCCTCTTTGGCGTTCGCACTGTCGCCGGGCTGCTTCGTGAACGGAAAATAACGGTCGAGGAAGCTTTCCCATATCATCGACCGAACGGAGGCCTCGCCTTTGCCGCCGCTGTTGTATGAAATAAAAAATCCGAGGTTCTTTTCGTGTAATAGATGAAGGTCGCTGTGAAACGCGATCGTGTCGCCGCCGTGGCCTATGATGCGGAGGCCGTTCCTCGATTCTTCGTAAAAGCCATGTGCCATCGAATTCATCGAAGGATCTTGGGGCAGCAGGCGTTCGTACATCAGTTTGGCCGTTTCCGGTTTCAGGATCATGGCATCGCCCGCTTTTCCATTCTGCAGATGGGCCATCATGAACTTTGCCATGTCGGTCGCACAACTGCTGAGGCTGCCTGCGGGGAATGCGGTTACGACCTCAAAATCGACCGGGGCATCGGACCCAAGACGATAGCCCTTAGACATCTGGGCAGCAAGATTTTCCGGCAAGGGCTGAGAAAAAGTCGAGTTCGTCATGCCGAGCGGCTTAAAGATGTTGTCATTTACGTACTCGGCAAACGGTTTGCCTGAAACGCGTTCGACAATATAGCCAGCCAAAGCCGTACCGTAGTTTGAATACGCAGGATTGTCTCCGGGCGGATAAACCCGGGCGGGAATATGCGTTTTCACATAGTTGCCGAGGTTCGGATTTAGGTCCTTGGAAAAGAGGTCTTTGATCTGCTCCTCAAAACCGGGCGTGTGGGTGAGGAGGTTCTTCATCGTGATCGGCTTGCCGAATGCTTCCGGGATCTTGAAATCAAGATATTCGTTGACATCCTTGTCGAGGTCGATCTTGCCCTGTTCGTACTGCTGCATCACCGCGGTCCATGTGAACAGCTTTGAAATAGAGCCGGGCCGGAACAGCGTGGATTCCGGCAAAACGGGCGCCTTTTTTTCAACATCGGAATATCCATATCCCCGTGTATAAAGCACCTTTCCGTCTTTGACGACCACCAAAGTAGCACCGGCGATATTTTCGCGTTCGAGTTGCTGCGGAACGATACCGTCAAGAAATGCACCGACGTCTTCCGTCGTCAATTGCGGGGTAGCCGGCGGGTTTTCGGGTTTTGGCTGGGCGGCTACATCTTTTGCAGCTGTTGGTGCAAGCTCGGGACCTTGCGCGAAAATTATGGTGGTCACGATCAACCCGATCAATGCGAATGTAATATATTTTCTCACTTTGCTCTCTCCTCTTTAACTTTCCAGTTCATTGGGCCGGGATCCCGGCCAAGAACATAAACTCCGATTGAGCGTGTTGGCTCGCCCGTCCGGTAGAAGTCTTCGACGATCAGGCCGGCATCCAACGCGTCAGTAAATGCCTTTCGCGTTGCGATCCGCCAGGCACGCGCCAGTTGAATGTCTTTGCCTTCCATCGCGTTTATGTCGGCCGGTATTTCGATCGCTACCTGTGCAGAACTCCGTGCGATATCGGGATCTGCTACGAACGGTTCGCCGGTTTCTTTGGCCGTCACCAGCCGCGGTACGTCGGCGAGATTCTGCGTTTGAATGGCGCCGTCTAACTTTTTAGTAGATCGTTCGGTATCGAAATGCCAAGAAACCCAAAGACGGTCCGTGCCGTTGCGATGCAGAAAGCTTGCCGCATCTGCACCATAAAAATCGACGTAATACTGGTCGGCGATCACGCCGAGCTTTGCGAAATTGAAATACGCGTTCAGGCTTTGCAGCGGATCGAACGTCCACGTCATCACCTTGATACCCTGAGTGAGAACGCGTATCCGCTGCTCGTGCTTCAGCTTATATCCGATGTCGTGCGAGCGGTACTCGCTCTTTACCGCGAGCATGTGCGAATGATGTACGGTAATGCCGCGTTCATGCCCGACGAAGCCATACGCGAAGCCAACCATTTCATCGGCATCAAATGCGCCAAGCAATATGCCGCCGGAAGCTACGGCCGCCGCAAGATGATAGACCGGTACAACGTCAAGGTCGGGAATGCCCCAGATCTCTTTCTGAAGCTCTTCGACCAACCGCATTTCGTCGATGGTCTCAATGTCGCGGATCGTTATCTGCACGTCTGCAGCGGCGTTCATTGCTGACGGCCCGGCCCATATAAAACTTTGCCCGAGCGTGCTCCCGTGTGTTTACCCTTCTCTACGGCGACTACTCCATTCACCAGGACATAGTCGATCCCGACCGGACTCAGGAGCGGCTGTTCATACGTTGCTCGATCCTGGATCTTGTCATAATCAAAGACAACGATGTCTGCCCATGCGCCTTCTTTGATTACGCCTCTGCCCGCAAGCCGCATTCGCGTTGCAGGCCACGAAGTCATTTTGCGGACAGCTTCTTCGAGCGAAAGAATTTTCTTCTCGCGAACGTAACGCGCGATCAGACGCGGAAAATTTCCGTAGCTTCGTGGATGTGCCAGCCCTAGTCCGTCCACGGTGCCCGGTTTCAGTGCGGCGCCGGCGTCGCTTCCGATACTCGTCCAGGGAAATCGCAACGCGGTCTCGATATCCTGCTCACCCATCATGTGATAGATGGCGAGCACTCTCGACTTTCCGGCGGCAACGATATCGAACGCGACATCGGCTGGTTCTTTATTCAATTCTTTCGCGATCGCGGCGAGGGTCTTCCCCTGGTATTTGGCGTTGTCTTTATTGCTTGCGTTCACAAGCACGATATTTTGCCAGCCGCCGGATGCCTCGACGATGTTCCACCAACCGGGCGAACCCGTCTTGATCTCATTCTTCAAACGCGCTCGCGTCGCCGGATCTTTTAGTCTTTCGAGCAGCTTTGCCTCGCCGCCCTCGAACGCCCAAGACGGGATTACAGCCTCCAATCCCGTTCCACCGGCGGTATAAAGATAAAGGTCCGCTGCAACGTCGACACCGCGGCCACGAGCCTGATCGATCTTCTCGCCGGCTTCACCCATCAGCTTTCCCCAGCCGGGCTGAAATGCCGCCTTGAGATGAAATATTTCGACGGGCAGACCGCCTTTTTCGCCGATTTCGATAGCTTCTTCGATTGACTGGACAAGTTCCCTGCCTTCGCCGCGAATGTGGCTCGCATAGATGCCGCCGTACCGACCGGCAACCTTTGCCATCTCGATAAGCTCGGCGGTCGTTGCGTAGCTCGACGGCGGGTAGATCAGTGCAGTCGTCATTCCGATCGCACCGCCTTTCATCGCCGTTTCCATGATCGCCTTCATTCGCTCAAGCTCTTCCGGAGTCGGAGCCTTCGCAGAATTTCCAAGAACAGCGACACGCGCCTGCGTTTCGCTATAGTAGCTGCCGAAATTGATGCTGATGCCTTGCTTTTCGAGTAGGGCGAAATATTCCGGTATCTTTTCTGCGTCAACCGGAGTTCCGCCCTCACCGCCGATGGCGCTTGTGACGCCCATCAGCAGTTTGTTTTCCGCGAGCCCGTTATTAGGAAGTACCGTACCGGATTGGTCCATCACGTCGATCCAGCCGGGCGATACGTATTTGCCCAATGCGTCAATCTCGCGCTTTCCTTTCCCTTCGATCTTTCCGATCCGGACAAACCGGCCATCCTTTATCGCCACATCGGCAAGGATCCAAGGACTTCCCGAACCATCGAGAACGCGCCCGTTACGGATGACGACGTCGTAGACCGGAGCGGTGGACTGCGCTCTCGCGCCCAGGCAAAGAGCATTGACCAAAAGACCGCAGGTCAGCGCGAAGGCGTAAACGCGTCGAATGTTTTTATTTCTAATATTCTTGATTTTCAAGGTGTCTGCCTGCCTTGGCCGTAAATAACCATACCCGGCTTGGCACCTGTATGCTTTCCGTTTTCTATAACGACCTGGCCATTTACCAAAACCTGTTCGATCCCCGACGGCGGCCGGAACGGATACTCGTACGTAGAATTGTCCTGGATCTTGTCGTAATCAAAAATGACCGCGTCTGCCCACATCCCTTCCTTGATCAAACCGCGTGAGGCAATGCGGAGACGCGTTGCGGGCCAGGAGGTCATTTTCCGGATCGCTTCGGGCAGCGAAATTATTTTCTTCTTACGCACATACTCGGCTATGACGCGCGGAAAGTTTCCGTATCCTCGCGGGTGGCCATTGCCGACCGTGTTTGGATCGATCACTTGCGGAGATGCCGACGCGTCGCTGCCAAAGCTGACCCACGGAAACTTGATCGCGGTTTCTATGTCCGATTCGCTCATCAGAAAATATAGGGCGCCCGACCTGTTACCGCTTTCGAGAACAAGATCGAACGCTGCATCTGCCGGGTCTTTGTTCCATTCCTTGGCGATCTGCGCAACGCTCTTATTTTCGAATCGTTTATTTTCGGCGTTCGCAATTGAAACGACGATGACTTTATCCCAGCCGCCTGAAGCCTCGACGATGTTCCACCAGCCCGGCGACTCAGTCTTTATTTCATTTTTCAAACGAGTGCGCGTTGCTGGATCTTTTAACCTCTCGAAGAGTTTCTCGTTTCCGCCTTCGGACGCCCACGCTGGAATTACCGCCGAAAGCGATGTGCCTCCAGCGGTATAAAGATACATATCGGCAGCGACGTCCAGGCCTCGGGCGCGTGCCTTTTCGATCGTTTCGCCCGCCTGGCCCATAAGCGTTCCCCAGCCCGGCTGATATGCCGCTTTGAGATGATAGATCTCGACCGGCAAGCCGCCTTTCTCGCCGATCGTTATCGCTTCGTTGATCGACTCGATCAATTCCTTGCCTTCCCCCCGCACATGGCTAGAATAAACACCGCCATACTGACCTGCGACCTTTGCCAATTCAATAAGCTGATCGGTTTTCGAATAGCTTGCGGGCGGATAAATGAGTGCCGTCGATATCCCAAGTGCACCGGCTTTCATCGCGGTTTCAACGAGGGACTTCATCTTGGATAGTTCTTCGGGAGACGGATCGCGTGCGTCCTGGCCGATCACGGCGACGCGTGCCTGGGTCGCCCCGTAATACGTGCCGAAGTTCATGCTGATGCCGTTTTTCTCGAGACCGGTAAGATATTCCGAAAGCTTTTCCGCAGTGACCGGAGTTCCGCCCTCGCCGCCGATGCCGGTGGTCACGCCCATCATCAGCTTGCTGTCAGCCACCGGATTTCGCATCAGGACATTTCCCGACGCGTCGAGCATGTCGATCCAACCCGGCGAAACATATTTGCCGCGTGCGTCGATCTCGCGTTTGCCCTGACCGACGACCCTTCCGACCTTTATGAATTTGCCGTCTTTGATCGCAACGTCCGCGAGTATCCACGGATTGCCGGATCCATCAAGAACGCGGCCATTTCTAATCACGATGTCGTAGCTGGGTTCTGCGGTTTGCGCGACCGCCGGTAGGTGCAAGGCACTCAGCGCGGTCATACAAATAAGAATTGCCGCAGAAATGGGTCGAAGATATTTCATCATCATGGTTAAGAACCTTGGGAATTCGATCAACGCCCTGCGGCGACACTCTTCTCCGCAGTCGAATACTTCTTGAGCAGGTCCATTGCACGGTCGGCCAGCTTAAAAAGATGCGGATGGGCGCGATTGCCATTTGTAAGGATGGCAAATCCGAGCTTTCGGTCACGATTTCCGAGCAGAAAGGCCGTGTACCCGCCAAGGCTGCCGCTATGGGCGAAATAACGGTCACCATCTCGGACCTGCGACCACCACGTCAAGCCGAAACCGGCGGTCTCGTTTCCCCAGATGCCCTCGATGCCGCCCTTGAACTTGTCGTACTGACGAGTGAACATCTGTTCCATCGTTTGCTCGCTGATTATTCGCTTGCCTTTAAACATGCCGTTGTTGAGATTGAGGATCAGCCAGTTGGATTGATCGTAGATAGTGCCGTATACAATTCCCGCCGGCCAGACCGATGCCTTGACCCGAACTGTCGGAACCTGGCTGCCGGTTTTCTCGTCAACGACATATGGTTCCGACATTCGTTCGTCCATGGCCGCTGTCGGCTCGAAGGCAGTGTTGTTCATCTCGAGCGGCGTCCAGATATTGTCTTGAATATATTTTTTGTAGGGAACGCCGGAAAACTTCTGCACAAGATAACCGATGAGGGTGTACGCGATGTTCGAGTAGATCACCTCGGATCCGGTCGGCTTACCGATCACCAGCGCTTTGCCGAGGAATACATCGAGCGGCTCAGGCACCGTATCGCCCCAGACCGGATAAGCTCCAAAACCGCCCGGCAGGCCGGATGTGTGAGTCAGCAAGTGACGAAACGTGACAGGATTTTTCGGATCTTCCTTCTGAATCTTAAATTCGGTCAGATAGTCGTTGACCTTATCATCGAGCTTGAATTTGCCCTGCTCCATTTGCTGAAGCAAAGCGACCGTGGACATCGCTTTAAATGTTGATCCGATGACGTAGACAGTGCTCGGTGTGGCCGGCGTGCGCGCCCACAGATTCGAGTAACCGTAAGCTCCTGTCCATATCACTTTATCGCCTGAAACAAGTGCGATCGACGCGGAAGGAATCTTCCCTTCGACCAACGCACGCTGAATTTCGGGCTCGAGCTCCGCGACGACACGTTCGACGTTGATAGTTTGCGCCGTGACGGGCAACCGCAAAGACACCAGAACGAGGACGCTCAGCAGCGACCAAGAAAGACTGAGACGTAAGTTACTCATACAATTCTATGCCGTGGAGATCTTATCTATTTGATCTTTGGAGCGGGAATACCACCGCCGCCGCCTTGTTTGAAAAGAACCTGCGTGATCTTGCCGGAGGCATCCGTTTCAAATTTCAGCTGCGCATCTACGACTTTTAGAAAAAAGTCCTTGTCGCTTTCGGGAAACAACTCCATATTCTCGCGGCCGGTGATGCGCATAAAGAACTTTCCGCCTTCAGTCGACACTGTCAAAACCACACCTGGCAGAAGCTGATAGTCGCCGACGTACTTTTCAAACGCCGAGGCCGGAAGGGTGATCGCGGTACGCTGTTTTGGCAGCGAATACGGATCGCCAAACACGATCGACGCAAGATTGCCCGAAACCTGGCCGGACGATGCACCTTCCACGTTGCTAAGTACGATGACCGTTACATGATCGTCCGGAAACCGAGCGATGTTCGTCGCGAAACCATAAATGCCGCCGCCGTGAGCGATGGACCGATGATTCCCGCGTTTGCCAACGTTCCAGCCGTAAGCGTAGTTGTTCTTTCCCGGCGTAAACATTTCATCGCGTGATTTCTGTGTCAGCAGCTTATCGGCATAGAGCGCCTGATCCCATTTCAAAAGATCCTCTGTGGTTGAATACAAAGCTCCGGCCGCGAACGGGATGAGCATGTCCATGTATGCCGAGTTCACGAAGCCCTCGCCCTTGCGGGTGTATCCGGCCGCACGGTGCTTGATGATATTTTCGTGGCTGTCGTAGCCCGTGTCATTCATACCCAGAGGCGTGAAAATATTTTCCTGTAGGAAGTCTTTGTACGATTTGCCTGACGCTTTTTCGACGATCAAGCCAAGCAGATGATAACCGGAATTCGTGTAGTTGAATTTCTCGCCCGGCGGGAAATCGAGCGGTTTGCTCTTATAGTCGGCTAAAAGGTCATTGGTCGAGATCGGCAGGATCGCCTTTTTCGCGAAATCGGGAGCGTCGGTGTAATTAGGTATGCCGGAGGTGTGCGTCAATACCTGGCGGATCGTGATCGGTTCCCAGGCCGCCGGGCATTCAGCGATGTATTTACAGATCGGGTCGGTCGTGCTGAGTTTGCCGCGTTCCTGAAGAAGCATTATCGCTGCCGACGTAAATTGCTTTGTGACCGAACCGAGCCGAAATGCGGTCTGGGGCGTGTTCGGAATGTCCCATTCGCGGTTAGCCATTCCAATGCCTTTGTTGAAGATCGGTTTTCCGTCGCGCGCGATCAAAACAGTGCCGCTGAAACGATCGATCTTTTCAACGGCAGCCATATATTCGGTGGCACGTGAAACGATCTCGTCCGTCGTTGGTGGTGCCTGCGGCGTCTGAGCAAGTGAAGGTTGTAACAGCCACAAAAAGGAGCAAAGCGATAAAAGTACGAGCTTGGTTATCTTCATTTTTATTTAAAACTAATTCTTTGTAGTAGCAACGGGAGCCTTCACTTCGTCCGGCATGCGTTTGAACGGATATTCCTTGCTTGTTAAGCCGAGAATCAACGAATCAACCTTGCCTTGGGGATTAAGATTAAAGCTTACCGGTGTTCGCGAGGTGCCCGCCGTGAAGAAAGTCGCCTGGAAAGTGTCGTAATTCCAATGTTCGAGCGTGCTTTTGAATGCCGGCCCAAATTGGAATTTCAACTGTTCATTTTCATAGGCGATCTTGACCGTACCGTAAAGTTCGTTCGTGTACGTTCCCGCGTATTTGGCAATATCGAGCGAGGGCTTTGTAGCCATAACGCGTTCTGCATCGGCTTTTTTCTGCGCCGCCTGAGCCTGTGCGAGAAGCGGTCCATAAGCCTTCAGGAGATCGCCGCTGTAGTCTTTCTGCGGCTGCCCGAGGTAAGCATCGATCACGCGATAGACAAGGGTATTTCCGACTAGCGAACC
The DNA here is from genome assembly GCA_003223975.1 of Acidobacteriota bacterium. Classification (GTDB taxonomy): domain Bacteria; phylum Acidobacteriota; class Blastocatellia; order Pyrinomonadales; family Pyrinomonadaceae; genus OLB17. The sequence goes on along the minus strand of QHXS01000004.1, from coordinate 2,114 downwards.
GTTCAGATTGGTCAGCACGACCACACCGAGCTTTTCTTCGGGGATCAATGCAACCTCAGCGCGCATTCCGTCGATCGCACCGCCGTGTTCGACAAGTTTCTTGCCTTTGAAATCCGAAAGGAACCAGCCGAAGCCGTAGGCGAAAAAATGAGCGTCGGGGTACATCATCGGATACTGGCCGTCGAGCCGAATTATCGTCTGCGGCGTGTGCATCTCTTTTGACGTAGCCGCAGAAAATACTTTCTTGCCGTCGAGAGTTCCCTGCCCAAGTTGCAGCCTTACCCACTGCGCCATTTCGACAACATTCGAATTGATCGAACCGGCCGGTCCGATATTGTCGATCTCACGCCATGGGATCGATTGCACTTTGTCATCGACCTCAGCATGCGGCTGCGAAACGTTGCCGCCCGGCTTGAAAGCTTTGATGCTTGTGCTCGATTCGTTCATTCCGAGCGGCGCGAAGATCCGCGTTCGGACGAAATCATCCCACGACATTCCGGAAACGCGTGCGACGACCTGGCCGGCGGCGAGGTACATCAGATTTTGATAGCCGAACCGGCTGCGAAGGCTCCACGAAGGTTTCAGGAACCTTACCTTTCGCAATATTTCATCGCGGCTGTTGTCGGTTCCATACCAGAGAAAATCTCCGCGTTCCAAACCGCTGCGGTGCGTCAAAAGATCGCGGATCGTAAGTTCGCGCGTCACGTAAGGGTCGTAAAGTTCGAATTCAGGCAAGTACTTTGTTACCGGGTCGTCCCATTTGATCTTGCCTTCGTCAACAAGTATCGCGAGCGACGCCGACGTGAAAGCCTTCGACGAAGAACCGATCGCGAACAACGTTTTTTCGTCGACCGGCGCCGGATCGCCGAGTTTCCTTACGCCGAAACCTTTTGCGTAAACGATCTTGTCATCCTTTATGACGGCAACTGCCATTCCCGGGATCTTCCAGTCCTGCCTCGCCTTCTCGATGTATTCGTCAAGGCCGGTCAACGGCGCCGATTGCCCAGCGGCCAGCGAAACAAAACATAAAGCGATCAAACTGAAAATAGATATATGGCGAATCGTTCTCATAATGCTCTCCGACTGAATAATAATCTCAATCATTGCGACGGCGATCTCGCATTCTATTTACCCGATTCCACAACCGGCACGGCGATGTGCGACGCCTGCTTGCCTGAGCGGTATATCCGCTGGGTCGCTATCTGAAAGTCGGACTCCTTTGCAAGGAAAATGTTCGGGACGAATCGCTGCGGATTCCGGTCGATCACCGGGAACCAGCTGCTCTGAACCTGCACCATGATCCTGTGCCCTTTCTTAAACACGTGGTCGTTCGCGGGAAATCCGATCTTGTAATGCTGCACGGAATTTGCCGGGATCGGCTCAGGCTTTTCAAGGCTGTTTCGATAGCGGCCGCGAAGCACATCTCCCGCGATCATGAGTTCGTAGCCGCTCATCGTCGGATCGGCGGTATAGTTTTCGGGGTAAACGTCGATCAGCTTAACAATCCAGTCACTGTCGGTACCGGTTGTCGAGGCAAAAAGATTGGCGGTTATTTTTCCCGAGACCGTAACGTCATCCGTGAGGACCTCGGTCTCCCAATTCAAAACGTCCGGACGATCCGCCGCAAATCGCTGGTCGTTGACCTGCCAGGTCGTCCAACCCGATCTCAGCAGGATCGGGCGTTGGCGATAAGGGACCGGATTGGCCGGGTCCGAAATATAGCTGTCAAAAGCGGAAGTGTCTTTCGAAGTTGGGGTTTCGAACGAAAGCTTTCCATTCGCCTGAAAATATAACGAGCGTCCGACGACATTTTGTTTCGGGGGCCACGCGTCGTTACGTACCCACTTGTTATCTCCGGTTCGGAATGTCAGAGCCTCGGACAGATTTGGGTCTGGCCTACCTTTCAGGTAATGGGCCATGAATTTGGCCATTACCTCTTTTCGATAATATGCCGAGGTCTCGCTTCCAAAATCGACGGGCCCGAGCTTTTGCCCGGTGCCTCTCGACCAGCCGCCGTGATTCCACGGACCGACGACGAGGAAGTTTTTATGCTCGGTATCATGCCTTTCGAGCAATTCGTAGATCGTTATCGGGCCGTAAAAATCTTCCTGATC
>QHXS01000046.1 GCA_003223975.1 Acidobacteriota bacterium | reverse complement strand
GGCCATTGTCCGGTCGCTTCATTTGGCGACATAAAGAACGCCGCTCCGAGGCCGATCGTTATCAGCAGCATGATGATGTTGATCATGTGCCGGGCGGGCAGCATCAGCGGCTTCCCGCTGAGAGAACCCCGAAGTTTTAAGAAGGCAATCACCGAACCCGTGAACGTGACCGAGCCGATGCACACACCGATGAAAACCTCAGCGGTATGTATGTTCTTTTCAGCCGCCGTCATGTTGGTGTGCGGCCCGAGATACGTGGCGAAGCCAACTAACACTGCCGCCAAGCCAACAAAGCTGTGCAAGATCGCCACAAGCTCCGGCATCGAGGTCATCTGCACTCTGCTCGCCAGGATCGCGCCGATAATCAGGCCGGGAACCAATGCCGCCGCCAGAATCGGCAACCCGCCCACGCTCATAGCAGCGCCTGTAGCGACCAACGCGATCAGCATTCCAATAATGCCGTACAGGTTTCCGCGCCGCGCCGTTTCCTGCTGCGACAAGCCGCCGAGGCTCAAAATAAACAACGCGCTCGCGGCGATGTAGGCGATTGTAATAAGGGATTGTGTCATTCGCTTATGACGATGATCTCTCCTGGCTTTATAGACTCGATGGCTTGCAGAGCTCTTGGAACCAGCGGACGAAGAAAAGGTAGCGTGACGCGGCGAGCTTTGAGAACCACGATCGCTATATCAAAGTTCTTAATGTTTTGCTGAAACTGCAAATTTTGGTCGACTGTCACCAAAACGTCAAAATGGACCGAAGCAGCCTCAAGTAGTTTTCCGTTCTTTAGTCCCTTAAAGCCTGCATCGTCAATTGTCGATACATCGCGCCCGATAAAGTCGACAATGAGGTCGTTGGTGACGCACTCGTCAAGCAGCAATTTCATAACCGACCAAAAGCTGCTCTTTAGATTCTTCTAGTACGGCCATTACCTGCTCACGATCGACAGTCGGAAATTGTCGGAGAAAATCGTCGATCGATTCACCAGTTTCCAGGCAATCAAAAAGATTTTGGATCGGCACGCGCGTTCCGCGAAATACTGGGGTTCCCCCGAGCTTTTCAGGGTCGATCTCTACCAAATTGTGGCTTCCGTTATTCATACCTCAATTGTAACCTAGCGTTCGGGTCTCTATTTCCGAAACATCGAAAGCATCCGGTTCGTTACCAAAAATCCGCCGGCGATGTTTATCGCGGCGATCAGGACGGCGATCGCCCCAAGAACCACGGTAAGACTCAGGGACGACGTTCCAAGCTGAAGCATTCCGCCGACGAGAATAATGCCGCTGATGGCGTTGGTAACGGACATCAAAGGTGTATGCAATGCAGGTTTTACATTCCAGACGACCTGAAAACCGATAAATATCGCGAGGATGAAAACCGTGAGGTGACCGAGAAAGTCGCCGCCGGCGCTCTCAGCTTTTGGGGGAATTACAAATGCGAGGCCGACCATTACTAATGCAGCGACCGCAAGCAGCCACGGATTCACGCCGGTGCCTTCGCCGTGGCCATGGCCGGCAGCAGGTTTGGCGGCAGCAACTGATGCAGAGCTTTTTGTCGGAACGCCAGGTTCGGGCGGCGGAGGCAGTTCTTTAGCCGGAGCGGGCCAGAGCATTTTTCCTTCGTGAAGGACTATCGCACCGCGTACGACCTCGTCGTCGAGGTCTACTTTCAGTTTGGGGGACGCCGTTTCAACCTCAGCGGACACACTCCCTATCGGTCGTGTTTCTGCCTGTGAGCTCACATCGCCTTTGTCAATCAATTCTTCGAGCAACGCTGTAACGGTCGCACCGTAGAGTTGGCTCGACATCGATGCCATTCTTGACGGCAAATCTGTATACCCGATGATCGTCACGCCTTTGTGATGGACGACATGTCCGGGTTCGGTGAGCGCGCAGTTGCCGCCTTGTTCCGCGGCGAGATCGACGATAACGGAGCCGGGTTTCATCGATTCGACCATGCCTTTCGTGATCAGTTTCGGCGCAGGCTTACCAGGTATCAACGCGGTCGTGACGATGATATCGACCTGCATCGCCTGTTGGGCGAACAGCGCCATCTCGGCTTTGAGGAAGTCGTCCGACATCTCTTTTGCATAACCGCCTTTGCCCTCACCTTCTTCTTTGAGGTTTAGTTCGAGGAATTCGGCGCCCATCGATGCGACCTGGTCCTTCGTCGCCGAACGCGGATCGAACGCTCGCACGATAGCACCCAGACCTTTTGCGGCACCGATCGCCGACAAACCCGCAACGCCGGCACCGATCACCAGCATTTTTGCCGGGTCGATGCGGCCTGCTGCGGTGATCTGTCCGGTGAAAAAGCGAGGGAAGTGAGCGGCGGCTTCGATGACCGCACGATAACCTGCAATGTTCGCCATCGCGGAAAGCGTGTCCATCTTTTGAGCACGTGTGATCCGCGGCACGCTGTCCATTGCAAAAACGGTCGCATTTTTCTTCGCGAGCCGGTCGACGACGTCGCGATTTTGACCCGGCCAGATGAAACCGACCAACCAACCACCGTCGCGAATAAGGTCCGCTTCATTTTCTTCCGGCGGACGCACTTTCATTATCAGGTCCGACGAGGCCCATAGCTCAGCGGCGTCGTGGACGATCGCGGCTCCGGCTTCCTGATACTCGGCATTACTTGAATTTATAGCGTCGCCAGCGCCCGACTGTATTGCAATATCGAAGCCAAGCTTTCGCAGTTTAAGGATCGTTTGCGGTGTCGCGGCAACTCGTTTTTCGCCGGGATGAATTTCTTTGGGGATGCCGATCGTTGTCATATGGCCTTAAATGGGCGCAAAACTGTCTCGTACGCGTTTCTGCAATGAATTCTATTCGAAGCGCGTCAACGAGACAAACTAACCGCGGAAATTTAAAGCTTCTGGAATGTGATGCTTACGCTCGGCGAACTTCCGGTGGTCTTGCTGTATGAAACCGAGTATCCCGCTTTCACAAAGCGTACCGTCTTAAAAACCGAACCGTCCGGTTTTGGTGCCGCTTCTTCACCAAGCACGTCACGAGCGGCAGGCGCTTTTTTCAGGTCGTTATAGTATGTGATAGAGATCGCGGAAACGGCGTGGCTTGCATCGTAATAGATCTGAGCAAGCTCGTCGTCAGTGAACATGTAAAGGTCCTGGTCGTCTGCTTTGTCTTTCGGATTGCCGAGAGCTTTACGGGCTTCATCGGTTTTCATTCCGATCGCAATGTTGCGGTAGGCCCAATGCCCCGATTTTGGGGCGGTGTCGGCCGCTGCGACATTGTTTTGAGCGACGGCCTGACCGCTTGCGGAAGCAGGCACAAGCAGCAAACCGGAAATTGCGACTAAAAGGAAAGACACTGTAACGAGAATATTTCTTCCGAAGAGATACATCGAATGGGCCTCCAAAAGAATTTCGTCGTCGAATCAGGGATCGGCGGCGGAATGGGTTTACGCGCGGATTATAGCCCGAACCGGCTTTTCGCGCAACACTATCTTCGATCTGCGGGCAATTACGTTCTGTAACCTAAATTACGGTTTCTCGAGGATGGTCTTCAAGTTGTTTAGTCCGTCTTCAAAGTCCTTTCCGACGGCCTTGTCCATATCCATCATCACCATCATTAAATTCAATGGCCGAGGCATCGACCCCGAAAATCCCCAACGCACGTTCGTCTGGTTCCCGCCAACCGCCTCTGTGATCATGTAGGCATCGCTTTTAGATTCGAACGGCCGCGAAAACCGGAGTTCGGTGTCGAGACGATCGCCTTCCGTGATCTTCTTGATCTCCTGTTCACCGGCACCGACGTCGTCACTTTTACTATCCCAAGTGGCGACATAACCGACTGTGCCATCGGTCCCGCGCGAGCCGAGCGTCATATTCGAGTCTTTTTTGTACCACGGGCCCCATTCGTTCTGGTTTTTCAAGTATTTGATGTAATTGAAAACGTCAGCCTTGGGTTTGTTAACGGCGATGCTTCGTTCGACCTTGAAATCGGTGGGCGACACATAAGCCGCGACGGCGATCCCGATGATCATGACGAACGCGAAAAGAACAACGGCGATAAGTATCTTTTTTATCATCTCAAACCTCGGTTTTTCCGCTTGTGTGTGATTAATTTAATCGAAACGACCGGAAAGTCAAGGCTAATTGAACACGTTGAGGATCCGCCCGCCGGCGAAAACGTAAATGCTGCAGAGAATTAGCTCACCAATGAAGACCGCGGTAATAAATTTCGCAAAGTGCATGCGGATCGAGCCTGCAACATAACAAACCGCGTCGGTGGGAACGAGCGGAAAAAATGCCCACAGTGAAACGAAACCGAGTCCGAGCGGATGTTCCAATTTCGTCCTGATCCGTCCTACATGATGCGGCTTTTTTGATTCGAAATACTCGTCGAACCCGAGCAGGTCTGAAAACCAATAGATCATGCTCGACGAGATCACGATGCCGATCAATGAGATCGCAAGGACCAGAAACGGTTGCTGCGGATAAAGTATCGTGCCGGCGAGCACAAGCGGAGTGCTGGGCAAAAGCGTGAATCCACGCATCACCGATAGCAAAAGATAGAGAATCCAGATCGGGCCGTGAAATCTCGTTAGAAAAACTGCGATGTTTTCAGCGGTAAACGAAGACGGGCTGATCAAATAGAACGAGATGCCTCCGACGATGAAGCTGAGCCAAGCGGCCAGGCAGACGTACCTGATGATCTTCGATGCAATTCTCACCGAGCTGATATAACGCCTAGGCAGCTTTCGCTGTTGATTCCATGTCCCGTTTCCAGCGAAGTACCGGTTTTCGTGCCGCGGTCGCCTCATCAAGACGGCCGATGCGGGTTGTATGCGGCGCGTCCACCACCAATTGCGGATTATCGCTCGCTTCGCGATCGATGTCTCTCATCGCATCGATGAAAGCATCGAGATCGGCACGGCCGACGGACTCCGTTGGTTCGATCAACATCGCGCCTTCAACAACAAGCGGGAAATAGACCGTCGGCGGATGAAAGCCGTAATCGATCAACCGCTTGGCAATATCGAGCGTGACTACGCCCTTCTTAGACTGATTTTTGTGCGAAAAGATCGCCTCGTGCATACAGTCTGATTCGTATGGCTTGTCGTAAACGTCCTTAAGATTTTCAGACACGTATCGAGCATTCAACACGGCTGTTTCCGTTGCCTCTTTTAACCCTTCGGCGCCGTGCGTGTAGATGTAGGAGAGAGCGCGGACCATCATGCCGAAATTGCCGAAGAACGCTTTGACTCGGCCGATGGAGTGAGCCCTGTCGTAATTCAGCCGATATTTGTCCCCGACCTTCTCAACTCGCGGCACCGGTAAAAACTCGTCCAAGTCGGCCGAACACAAACATGGACCGCAGCCCGGTCCACCGCCGCCGTGAGGGGTCGAGAATGTTTTATGTAAATTCAAATGAATGACATCAACGCCCATGTCGCCCGGGCGCGCAACGCCAACCAGCGCGTTCATATTTGCCCCGTCCATGTAAACTAGGCCGCCGGCCTGATGAATAATTTTGCAGATCTCCCGAATGTTCTTTTCAAAAATTCCAACCGTATTCGGATTGGTAAGCATCAACCCTGCAACTCCGCCGTGATCGCACAGTTCGCGCAGATGTTCGAGGTCTGTGAGGCCCTCGGCGGTAGATCTGATCGTCTTGACCGTAAATCCCGCTAAGGCCGCTGAAGCAGGATTGGTGCCGTGTGCCGAATCGGGAATCAACATTACACGGCGTTCCTTCGAGGCTTCGCCTTCGCGTTTGTCGAGAAACGCACGGATCAGCATAACGCCGGTCATTTCGCCTGCAGCTCCTGCTGCGGGCTGAAGAGAAACGCCCGGCAAGCCAGTGATCTCCGCGAGATCTTCCTGAAGCTCGTAGATAAGCTCCAGCGCGCCCTGCGATTCTTCTTCTGGCGCAAGCGGATGAAGGTTTGCAAATCCGGCGATTCGCGCGACCTTTTCGTTTAGCCGGGAGTTGTACTTCATCGTGCAGGAACCGAGCGGGTACATCCCGAGATCGATCGAGTAATTCCACGTCGACATCCGTGTGAAGTGACGAACGACGTCGACCTCGCTGACCTCGGGAACACCGTCGAGATCATCATCGCGTCTTAATTCCGCCGGGATGATCTCGTCGATATTCGAAGGTTCGACGTCAAGCTTCGGCAGGCGGTAACCGATGCGGCCGGATTGCGAACGCTCGAAGATCAAAGCTTCGTTCTGCGTGGGATGCTGCGTGACTTTTTTGATGCTCATGTAATTTTCTTAACTCAAAATATTTTCGGAATATTAATTAGTAATTACTAATTACCAATTATCTTCGAAATAAATTTCACTAGGCCTTCGGCAACCCTTGCCGGGCGACATCGGCAACGACGTTGCAGAAACGGTCAAGCTCCCAAAGTGTGGTGTAGACGTTTGGCGTGATGCGAATACCGGTGAATTCGTCGTGCACGATCGGTGTCGTAAATATCTTATGTTTCGCCATTAGATGGCTTCCCAGTTGCACGGGATCGACGCCCTCGACCTTGAAATTTGCGATCGCGCACGACTGCTTCGGGTCGAACGAGGTGTTGAAGCCGACCTTCGGAATCGACTTCAGATTGTTCATCCAATATCGCGACAAATATCGCAGGCGCTCTTCCTTTCGCTTGCCGCCGATGGCATTGTGAAACAGGATCGCTTCTCCGATCGCCAACCGCATCGCCGCAGAATGCGTGCCGATCTCTTCATACTTTCGAATGTCGTTTTTGTTCTGGCCTTCGGACGCCATCAACGCCCAGACCTTAGGGATCTTTTCTTTGCGTACATAAAGCATTCCGGTACCTTTCGGTGCATAGATCCATTTGTGCAGAGACGTGCCGTAGTAATCACACTGAAGGTCGTCGCGCTTGAAATCGAATTGGGCAAATGCGTGCGCGCCGTCCACGATCGACTCGATGCCTTTCGACCGCGCCATCTCGCAGACCTTTCTAACAGGCAATATCTGGCCGGTAAGATTTATCTGATGCGAGACCAGGATGAGTTTTGTTTTTGGCGTTACAGCTCGCTCGAACGCTGCCGCGATGTCATCAACGTTGTTCGGGGCGATCGGGATCTTGATCAGATTCAGCTTCAAGCCTTCGCGCAATTCGCGTTGGCGAAGCGTCGTCAACATTCGAGGATAGTCTTGTGTCGTCGTAAGGATCTCGTCTCCGGATTTGAAATCCATTCCCATCAGGAGAATTTCGAGCGACTCAGAAGCGTTTCGCGTGATCGCGATCTCTTCGGGCGAGCAGCCGAAAACTTCGGCAAGTCCGGTGCGGATCGTCTCAGACTGCGGCTCAAGTATCTGCCACATCGTGTACGCCGTTGCGTCTTCCTGCTGCCATGTGTAACGAACGAAAGCTTCAGTTACTATCCTCGGGCTGGGGCTTACACCGCCGTTGTTGAGGTTGATGATGCCGCGCGTTACCGAAAAAGCCTGTTGGATGGTCGCCCAATAATCTTCATCGAGTGCGGCGTCGAGAGGTGAAAGGTGGTCGATCGCTTTGCCGGCAGCAACAACGTCCTTGAACAGCGAAGCGATCGTCGCCGACGAAAGAGCGGCAAGCCCAACGCCTTTGCCGATCGAAGAAAGAAACCGTCGCCGGTCGATGTCGTTTTTAATTTGCACGTCAGTTTCCTCCGTTCTTACTATCTCTGTTCTGCAGCCAAAGCCAGATACCGATCACCGCGATCAAGAGAAATACCGGTACGATACAAAGCAAAATTTCCGACGAGCCGAATATCATTCCTCATTCTTTTCAACTTCGCCAGTTCCTTTTTTCTTCTCTCTCGAGGGCATGTTGTTCCACACCAGAGCGGCGAAAATGAACGCGATCATCAAAAACACCGGGGCGAAGCAGATGAGGAATTCTCCATATTCGAACAAATACCTCATTTCTAATCGCTATTATCCAACTGCTTTCTTACAAAAACTGCACACGCTCAAGCGCTTCGGTATGCGTTTTTCGCAAAACGGGCAGCGTTTGGTTACAAGCAATTCAGTGCCTTTGGCGATCACGTATATCACGCCGATCATGACAAGGATCACCGCGACCCAACCTACGAGCGAAAGTGATTTTGTGAACTCGTATAGGCTGAAATCACCCGCCATTTTATTTTGATAAAGCGTTAACTAAATCGTCGATCTTGGTCTTCGTGCTCGTCTCCGTCACGCAAACCAAAAAGTCGGTGTCTTGCCTCTCGTAATACTTCGACAAAGCCAGCCCACCAATAATGCCGTTGTCCATTCGAAGTTTCTCCAAAACGTCGGCCGCGGGTCTTAAAGCGCGGACCACAAACTCGTTGAAGGTCGGCCCTGAAAACGGGATCGAGAATCCTTCGATGGCCGCGATCTTTTGCTTTGCATAAGCGGCTTTCTGCGCGTTCTGCTCGGCCACTTCCTGCAACCCTTGTTTACCCATCGCTTCCATGTAAATGGTTGCAGCAAGGGCGATCAGGCCCTGATTCGTGCAGATGTTCGACGTCGCTTTTTCGCGGCGGATATGCTGCTCGCGCGTCGATAAGGTGAGCACGAATCCGCGATTTCCATTCTTGTCGTAGGCCACGCCGCAAAGGCGTCCGGGCATCTGCCGAACAAACTTTTCCTGAGTTGCAAAAAGTCCGACGTGCGGGCCGCCGAAACTCATCGGGATGCCGAAGGATTGCCCTTCGCCAACAACGATGTCCGCCCCGCATGCTCCCGGAGATCTCAACAAACCAAGCGAGATCGATTCCGTTACAACAACGACAAGTAACGCTCCAACCGCATGCGCCGCATCGGCTAGCGATTTCAAATCCTCGATACAGCCGAAGAAATTCGGCGACTGAACTACCAGGGCCGCGGTCGTATCATCAAGCGCGGAAAGGTTACTGAGTCGTCCCGTCGTTTCATCAAAATCGATCTCGACGATATCGGCTTCACCATGCTGCGTATATGTTCGAGCGACTGCGCGATACTCCGGGTGCACCGACGCAGCAACCACTATCTTGTTCCGTCGCGTCACTCGCTGAGCCATCAGGTACGCCTCGGCCATTGCGGTAGAGCCGTCGTACATCGAGGCGTTCGCGACCTCCATTCCGGTCAATTGGCAGATCAAGGTTTGGAACTCGAATATATATTGGAGTGTTCCCTGCGAGATCTCCGGTTGATATGGGGTATAAGAGGTAAAGAACTCTGACCTCTGGATCAAATGATCGACGATCGTCGGCGAATAATGCGAATAAACACCCGCGCCGAGAAACGACGGCTTCGTCGCCGCAGTATTCTTGGCCGCCATTTCTTCCAACGCAGCGATCACTTCTGGCTCGGCGAGCGGATCAGTTACGTTTAGCTTCCGTCCGAGTTGAACATCGGCAGGTATCGAGCGAAAAAGCTCATCAGCGCTTGAAAGCCCGATAGATTCGAGCATTTCTGCGCGTTCATCGGGCGAATTAGGAATATATCTCATTTGATCAATTCAAAGTGCACAATGAAGAATGCACAATGCATATTCGAAAACGCTCCGAATTGTGCACTGTGCATTTTGCATTAACCTATTGTCGAAAGGTATTCGTCGTATTCTTCGGACGAAAGCATCGCATCGACGCCGTTCGGGTTTTCCATTTTGATCTTTATGAACCAGCCGTCGCCGTAAGGGTCGCTGTTCACTTTTTCGGGCGTATCGTTGAGGCCATTGTTTACCTCTGTGATCTCGCCGGCGATCGGTGTGAAAACCTCGGACACCGCTTTGACCGACTCGACCGAACCGAATGCTTCGTGCGCGCCGAACTTGTCGCCTACTCTCGGCATGTCGATATAGACGACGTCGCCAAGACTATGCTGCGCGTAATCGGTAATTCCGATGGTCGCGTTTTCACCGTCAGCCAAGATCCATTCGTGGTCTTTGCTGTAACGTAAATTCTCAGGGATGTTGGACATATAAAATGTGATCTCAGGGTCTAAATTGCGTAGAGCTCTAGAAAACCGCATTGGTCGCAGCGAAGCGACCGCACTGGAAATTGGTTTCGGTTGCGAACGTCAACGTTCGTACCCTTGATTCCAAAAAGCTCTGCATTCACCGGCTCGCCGTCGATCCAGCGGGCGATCATCGTGAAATGCTCGCTTCGTTCGGCAATAAATCCGCGCCGCAGTTTGCCGCCGCACTTCGCACAGGGTAAAGCGTCATCCATCGTTACTTCGGACGCTTGTAAAACGGCGTCGGGACGATCTCGGCCAAAAGCTTTTTGCCTCTTACATCAATTCTAATTTCCTGCCCGATTTTTGCAAATTCCGGCGGGACGAATGCGAGGCCGATGTTCTTTTTAAGGAACGGTGCTGGAGAGCCGGAAGTAACGACACCGACTTTTTCATCGTTCACGTAAACATCAAACTCGTCTCGGGCAATGCCGGGTTCTTTCATCTCAAAACCTACGAGCTTTCGTTTCAAGCCGGCAGTCTTTAGTTCTGCCAAGGCGCCTTTGCCGACAAATTCGGGCTTGTCCATTTTTGTGATCCAGCCAAGATTTGCCTCGAATGTCGAAATGTCGTCGCCAAGCTCATGACCATACAGCGACATCGCCGACTCAAGCCGCAAAGTGTTCCGCGCCGCCAGCCCGGAGGGAAGTATGCCCTCGTCCTTCCCGGTCTCAAGCATTTTATTCCAAAGCTGCTCGGCGAATTTTGCATCGGCGTAGACTTCAAAGCCATCTTCGCCCGTGTACCCGGTCCGCGAAATGATCGCCTCGACGCCGTCAACCTTTCCGGTCGTAAAATGGTAATACTTGATCGGCTCAAGCTCGGTCTCCGTCAATTGCTGCAAGATCCCGATCGCTTTCGGCCCTTGGATCGCGATCTGGCAGTATTCAGGGCTAGCGTTCGCAAGCGTGACATCTTCGTCCTTCCTGTGTGAGGTGATCCAGGACCAATCCTTCTCCGTCGTTCCAGCGTTCACAACCAGCAAGAGATTGTCCGGTCCGAAACGATATACAAGCAGATCGTCCACGACACCTCCATGTTCGTTGGTGAGTGCCGAATAATGGGCTTGGCCGTCAACAAGTTTGGTGACGTCGTTTGTCGTGATGCCGTTAACGAATTCGATGGCATCCGGTCCTTCAACCCAGATCTCGCCCATATGCGAAACGTCAAACAACCCGGCGCGTGTGCGGGTCGCCATGTGTTCTTCGATGACGCCGGCCGGATACTGGACCGGCATGTCCCAGCCGCCGAAATCGACCATTTTTCCGCCAAGCGCACGATGCGCGGCATTCAGCGGCGTCTTCTTCAAGGTTTCCGACATATAGCTAATGTAATCGAGCGCCGAAAGGCGCTCAAGTTCGGATCCGAATTGTTGCAGTTTCCTAGGTGATTGGAAGAAATTACTTTAGCTTTGAAGCCGCGTCGATTATTTGTTCGCAGAACTCAAGTGAGGCCGCGGCGGCCGAGTAAGTTTTGTCATCCGATGGCGATTCGACCTCTTTTTTAAGAAAGGGAAGCCATCGTTTTGCCGAAGCATTGAGCGACTTAACCGCTTTGTTAAAGACGTTCACCCCTTGCCTTTCCTCTTTGGCCTTCTCGGGTAAATGTCCTGCAAGATTGTCGATGTCATCGATCGCCTTCTCTAGCAGAAAATGGATATCGGAGAGAAGCTCCGCCTTCGCGCCGGTAGGTTCGACGGTCCAGTCATCATCACCTTCCAGGCTTTTCGGTGGTTTGGAACCGCCGCTTTTTATTCCCATTGCCGCGAATCGGCGGTCGATCATGTACGACAAGACTGAAATGCGCGCGTCTATCTCCTGATTGTTTCGGACGATATCTGCTTCGGCGGGCGTCATGTAGTCGCGCTTCTGGGCGGAACTTGGACCGACCAGAAAAAACGCGGTCAAAAAGAGAGCAAACAAGCTGATTTTCATAATTACGGCGATGTATGCTTGGTGCCGATCTCGCCAAAAAGTGGCTCCATGGCTTTCGCGCGGGCATCACGGATCTCGCGCATAAGAATTCGAAGATAGTACTCACGCTGCGGCGGCATCTCCCGATGGATCAACTCGAGCCGCAAAGTGAATGTGCGCAAACCGATCTCGAATCGCTTGAAGTTGTCGAGAACCTTGTCGCGATTCGTATCCGACTTTGCAAGATACTCCAACGCGTCGATCACCAATGCATGAAAACCGCCGAGTTCGCGAAAGACCATTTCATACTGTTCCTGCGGAAGGTACTGTTCGGCAACCTTTACCCGTGCGTCCATCAACACCAGAGAAAGCTTGGTTCTTTCCTTCACTTCTCTGGCCGCAGCAAGCTGCTCTTTTTCTGCTTTCGAAATTATTTTTAGCGGCGGCGGCGCAGCATCCGGCGGCATTTGAACTTGCGCATTTGCAGTGTAAGCGATCGAAAATAGGAACAGCAGGACAAAGGTCGATTGGAGGGCCAAGCAATAGCTTATCGAACTAACTTTTCTTCTTTGCACCCTTTTGTCCTTTTCCCGTATCAAGCTGTTTCTGCAAAGTCGGCAGTCGAAGATTCACTTTGTCGATCTCAAGCTGGTTTAACTTCGGATCGGCGAGCCTTAAGAAGGCCTGGTAATTAGCCATCGCATCGCCGTACTCGCGAAGCTCATCGTGCGAGATCGCAAGAAAAAAATACGCGGCGACGTTGGATGGCTGCTTTTCAACGAGCCAGGTAAATTGAACCTTCGCTTCATTGTAACGCTTAAGTTGGAAAAGCGCAGTAGCTAAATTCGCTCGCACCGTGAAATTTTCCGGGGCGGCGGCCGTGAGCTTCTGGAACAAACCGACTGCCGGTAAATACTGTTTTGCCTGCAGCATTGCCGCACCGTATCCGATCGCATGTTCGATGTTGTTCGGCTCGATCTCAGAAGCCCGGCGGCAGAATTCCATTGCACGCAGCGGTTCTGTCGTCCGAAGCAGCGAGCACAAGCGGCTTAATGCAACTACATTCTTCGGTTCGGCCGCCAATTGTTTTTCAAGGGTCGGGATATCGACGGTCCGGGCGGCGACGATCTTCGATTTGAGCTCAAGAAGATCCGCGCCAGGGTTAGGGACCGATTCGATCAGTTTTAACGCTTCGTCCACCTTATTGTTCGCGACGAGGAGTCGAGTTTTTAAGGCCGGAAGTTCCTCTGCAGTGGGCTCAGCGGCCTCGATCCTTTTGATACTGTCTGCCGCTTTTGCCGGGTCGTTGTTCTCAAGCGAAACAGATGCGAGAAACGCGAGCATTGAAATGTTCTTCGGATCGATCTCAAGGGCTTTTCCAGCAGAATTGACGGCCGCCCTTTTATCGTCCAACGCATTTTCAAGTATCGCTTTGGATGCCCAAACTGATGAGATCGGCATAGCTGACGAAGCCATGAAAGAGATCTTTTTGTGCATTTCCCGCAACTCGGCCTCCGACGCCTTTGTCTTTACGAGCAACCATGACATACCGACGTATGCAGGCGTGCTATCGGCGTCGACCTCGATCGCCTTTTTCAGAGTCGTTCGCGCTTCATCAAACTTGCCGCGTCGTACGAGCAGGGAACCGAGATCCGCGAGTGCAAGCGACCAATCCTCGCGAAGTGCTACTGCTCTGCGAAAGGCCGTTTCTGCTGTTGCGAGATCGCCCAGCGACACGAATGCGCGGCCGCGTTGAAGCTCGGCCTCGGGAAATTCCGGCAGCAACTTGATCGCTTTTTCGTAAAGGCCGATCGCGGCCTTCAGGTCGCCTTTTTCATGAGCATCTTGTCCTTGATTGAAAAAAGCGATCGCCTCGCCCTCGTTGCCGTTTTCGTCCTGCGCAGGGACTCCTGGAACGGCGCAAAAGCTCATTACCAGGAGTAACAAAGTTGGGAGAACTGAGGTAGTTCTGAGTTTCATTTTGTGATCGAGCGACACAACACAAATTACAGTATCTGCATTTGTCGGGCAATCGTTTGCGTCATACTTTTTGCTCGGTTAAGATTCTAAGTTTGCGGAATCAATTGATGACCTCGATGCCCTTCGCCAATTCGAACCCAACTGCATTTGCGGCTGATCCGGACGTAACCTGTAATGAACAGAGCCTGCGCGATTTGATGCGTTCGTACGGAAAGGTGTTGGTCGCCTATTCAGGCGGCGTCGATAGCACCTACCTTGCCGCTATTGCAAATGAAGAACTTGGATCGCACGCGGTTTGTGTTCTCGGCGTTTCACCGAGTGTCTCGGCAGAGCAGCGAGAACAAGCAACTCGTGTTGCCAACGATCTCCGATTAAACTTTCGCCAGATAGACACCAACGAAATGGCCGATCCGAATTATCAAGCGAATAAGAAGGACCGCTGCTATTTCTGCAAATCGGAATTGTTCGGTCGGCTGCGCGCTTTGGCGGACGAATTAGGTATCGATGTAGTAGTTGACGGAACGAACTCGGAGGATCTGAGCGATATTCGGCCCGGTATGACGGCGGCAGCTGAGAACGGGATACGTCGCCCGCTGGCGGAGCTAGGCTTCACAAAACAAAACATCCGCGAACTAAGCGCTGGGCTTGGTCTTGAGACATGGGACAAGCCCGCGAGCCCATGCCTTTCATCTCGCATCGCTTACGGCGTTCCCGTTACGATCGAACGTCTTGGCCAGATCGAGCGGGCCGAGGAGTTTTTACGAACCAACGGCTTTCGTGAATTTCGGGTACGAGCTCATGGTGACCTGGCGCGGATCGAGATCTCAAAAAATGAAATGTCGAAAATATTTGACGGCACTTTGTTCGACGCAACGAGCGAGAGGCTTAAAAGCCTGGGCTTCAAACACGTCACGCTCGACCTTGATGGTTTTCGAAGCGGTTCAATGAACTAACACCGATATACGCAGTTTTTTGGAGAGACTAAAGATGGCAAATCCGATGGCCGACGAAATGCGGCGATTCAAAGGAAGCGACGAAAAGAACCCGTTCGAGGCGATGAGCGAGCGTTTTGATCGTGCGGCCCAGTTGCTCGGGCTCGACCCGGACCTTTACGCAGTCATGCGTGTGCCCAGCCGCGAGATCAAGGTCTATATTCCGGTGCGGATGGACACCGGCCACCTTCAGGTATTTGAGGGTTTTCGAGTCCAGCATAATTTCGCTCGTGGGCCGGCGAAAGGAGGGATCAGGTATGCGCCGGATGTTTCCCTTGACGAAGTGAAAGCCCTTTCGGCATGGATGACATGGAAATGTGCCGTGGTTAACGTTCCGTTTGGCGGCGGCAAGGGCGGAGTCATTTGTAATCCGACGCAGATGTCGATCGGCGAACTTGAGCGGCTTACGCGCCGATACACCGCGGAATTGATCGACTTCATCGGGCCGGACAAGGACGTCCCGGCCCCTGATATGAACACGAACGAGCAGACCATGGCATGGATCATGGATACATACTCAATGCACGCGCGTCATACCGTCACGGCCGTTGTGACGGGAAAGCCGGTGGCGTTAGGCGGTTCGCTGGGGCGAAGGGAAGCGACTGGCCGCGGCGTCTTATTTTGCGTAAATGAAGCGATCAAACGATATAAATTGACACCCGAAACAACATCAGTTGTTGTTCAGGGTTCGGGAAATGTCGGCGGGATCGGCGCGGAATTGATGTATCAGCATGGTTATAAGATAGTTGCCATCTCGGATATTGGAAACGGGATATATAACTCGAACGGCTTGGATATACCTGCGGTGCTTCAGTATTTGCAGAAAAACAAATCGCTCGAAGGATTTCCGGAAGCGGAACAGGTAGGTAACAAAGAATTGCTCGAACTGGAGTGCGACGTTTTAGCTCCGTGCGCGACCGAGAATCAGATAACCTCGGAAAACGCTGATCGGATCCGATGCAAGATCTTGGCCGAAGGGGCTAACGGTCCGACCACGCCGAAAGCGGATAAGATACTGCATGACAAGGGCATATTCGTGATCCCGGATATCCTTGCAAACGCCGGCGGCGTTACGGTCTCGTACTTCGAGTGGGTTCAGGATCGTATGGGCTATTTTTGGTCAGAAGCGCAGGTGAATCAGCGGCTGGAAGAAAAAATGGTCGCGAGCTTCAACGAACTTTGCCATTATGCAGAAAAACATGAGGTCGATACTCGTACAGCGGCTTACATGTTGGCGATCGACCGGGTGGCTTACGATACCCGAATGAGGGGCATTTATGCCTAAGTATTTTCCGTAATTACTTAAAAATGCTTGATTTTCGGAAAAACTTGAGATAAGGTTCTAGGAACAGTAAGTCGGGCGCTACAAAAGTTTTACCACGCTTTTGCCGATTTGCGTTTGTAATACAGCAGACGAAGTTATTTTGATTCTTAACGCTTTAATGTACTACGGTCGGTATTGCGACATATTACATATTGAAGCGTATTTGATCTTTCGGTAGACTATTCAAATTACAGCAGTACCGTATTTTGTGGCTACAATTTGAAATTTGATCTTCTTTATTTTGGCGGAGGAACATGATGAAACTCGCTAGCAGAGTGCTTTTAGTTGCGGTTGCCATTTCCGTCTTTTGTCTTACTGCTTTCTCACAAGCATCAACTGCGGATCCAAGCCGCAGGTCAGAAAAAGACCCGAGAAATACTGCCCCTACAGTGGGCACCGGCGGCCCTATGGGAGGCGCGACTGGCCTCTTTACCGTCTATGACGGACAAACATTGCGCAAGGGCGAACATACTGTAAGCATCGCTTACAGTAATTACGATCGCGATCCGGGAAACATGGATTTTACTGAGATCCCGGTTAGCTTTCAGATCGGCCTGAGCAATAAATTTGAAATTTTTTACAACACGGATGTGTGGCGAGGGGTCAAGGTCAATTCGCCTAGAAATATCTCCGGAACGTATCTTCCGGATTCGGTATTCAGCGGAATCGGAACGAGCTTTCCGGCAATGATCTTGGCGCCGGACGGCAATCTTGCGAATCCGTTTGCGGGCTTGGCCATTTATCGGCCACCCGGCACACAGGCAGTCGTCGGCTTCCCGTACACGGGTGGCAGCGCGGGATCTTTCGGGATATCGTCACCGCTCGCTCCGGGAGCTCTCTTCGGATTTTGTGCTTTAGGAACAGCGTGCCCGGCTCTGATGGGTCCGGCATTTGCAGGCGGAAGCAATGGCAGTTTCTTCCCCGGCGTAGGTTCAGCCACGGGCGGGATCTTGCCGGGAATTGTGCTCGCGACGACTCCTCTTTTCAACGCGAACAACACGCCTGCTGGTACCATTCCCAGTTCTTTCACGATCGCGGCCTCGTATAACCCCGACGCTCCGCTTATCAACAAGCCGTGGGGCGAAAGCTACTTCAATACGCATACCGGTGGTTTCAAATGGCGTTGGACGTCAAATGAAAGTGCGGTCGGTGCAGGTATCGTCGGTGCATACCGCTGGTTCCATGACCGTCCCAATTCACGGATCGGCGAACTGTTTGACGGTGCGAGCCCGGGAGGCAGCCGAGGCGATTTCATGGGAACGTTTTTCCTTGATGCTCGTGTAGGCCAGCATGTCAACGTTTCTACGAACATTGGCTATCACTGGAATTCAGACATCAAGGCAGACATCGATGGTTTTAGCGCGACACTTCTTAACCGTCCGGATGAACTTTTGATCTCGGCCGCGGTGGATTTCCCTGTCAACAGGTGGTTCCAGCCGATCGTCGAAGTTCGAAGCACCCAGTACATCGGCAGTCGGACCGAGAATGCCTTTGAGAACAATCCCTGGGACATTATTGGTGGCTTCCGAATCTTCCCGAAACGCTGGTATGGGTTCAGCTTCGCTTACCGTCGGCATATGAACCAACAGGATTCGGGCAGCTTTGATAACTTGGAGTTTACCGGCGATGCAACCGTCCTTTGTCGCAATCAGGTGACAACCGGCGCCCCAGCTTGTGTTCCGGGCGTCATTACGAACCCCTCGTTTACGGGAACGCCTCCGGGATTCCTGCTATCGGAAAATCCGCATGGATTTATCGTTCAGGCCTTCGTAGGTCGGAGAAATCCGAGACTTGTTGACGTCGTCAACCAGTTCGCTAACGTTACCGGATTGGTGATCAGCGACACTGCAATCGTGCTCCCGTGCCCGGCAGGTATGGGACCACGTGCAGGCGCTGTATGTAACGATGCTACGACCGTTACCGTTGCGACTACGGCGGTCGATCCTGAAAATGACGTACTTACCTACAACTACACCGTCTCAGGCGGACGAATCGTGGGAACGGGTGCGAATGTTTCGTGGGATCTCAGCGGCCTGTCGCCCGGTACTTACACGATCACAGCCGGTGTTGATGATGGCTGCGGCCTCTGCGGACAGACGCAGACCCGTACTGTCACGATCGCGGCTTGCGATTGCATCCCGCTTTGCAACTGCCCGACTGGCTCGATCAGCGGACCTGCAGGCGTGACCAATCCTGGCGAGACCATGTCGTTCACGTTGAACCTCAGCGGCGGACCGGATGTAACGTATAACTGGTCAGTTTCTGGTGGAACGATCGAAACCGGTCAGGGTACTCCGAGCATTGTGGTTCGTACGGCACGCGAAAACGCAGGCCAGACGATCACGGCTACGGTTGCTCTTGGCGGACTTGACCCGGCTTGCAACTGCACGACATCGTACAGTGAATCTGGTCCAGTCGCTCCGGCACCTGAAGCGGTACTGGTGGATGAATTTGGCAAACTGCCGAACGACGACATCCGCGGACGTCTCGACAACTTCTTCACAGAACTGTCGAACAACCCGAACAACCAGGGTTACATTATCAACTACGGCACGGACAAGGAGATCGCGGCTCGTGAGAAACTGATCACGAACCACATCGCGTTCCGTAAGTTTGATAGAACTCGCATCACACTCGTACGCGGCGGCGACAAGGGCGAAGGACCTAGCACCAAGCTCTATCGCATCCCGCCGGGAGCGGTTAACCCGAACCCGTAACGAGGCAATAGCTTTGCATCGGAAAACGGTGCGAACATTGAAAAAGGCGGATGGTTTTCCATCCGCCTTTTTTTCATTTGTTAGCTAGCTGATTTTACTTCTTGGATTTCCGCGCTTTATTTTGTAAACTTTGCTTTGGACTGTACTCTCCGCCGTCGAAACGGCCGCCTTTTAATACAAACATTTCACCGGTTAGCTTCATCAAAACGAAGGCTTACTGACAAATGCTTTCCGGCACCATTCGAAAAACGGCATTATGACCAAGCTCACATTCACTAAAAGTCTTGTTGTGTCGCTATTGCTGGCGACGATGTCATCGTTCCAGATTCCCCTGTATGCGATGTCCGACGGGAATCGTTTTCTCGATCCGGAGCGTTTCGCGGACTGGGAGGTCGTCGGCCCGGATGGCGGCGACGCACGTGCGATCGCGATAGATCCGAAGGACAAGAACCGGCTTTACCTCACGACGATCGACGGACAAATACACACTTCTTCGGACGCCGGTAAATCATGGCGATTGTTAGTGAATTTGAATCAACCGCAATTGGTTCTCGATCAACTGATCGTCGACAGCCGAGATTCCATCAAGCTCTATGTTTCCGGACACCGTGGAAAACAGGCAGGGGGATTTTTTCGTTCGACCGACGGCGGAAATACGTGGAAGGAATCCAAAGAGCTTCGAAATGAAGCGATAAACGCGATGGTACAGGCGAAAGACGACCCGAACACTCTGTACGTCGGTTCGTCAACGGGAGTTTGGGTCTCGAAGAATTCAGGCGAAGATTGGGCCCAGATCTCGTCGACGTCGATGCCGGTCAATATCGATTCGCTTGAGGTCGATCCGAAAAAAAGCTCGACGATCTACGCGGGCACTTCCTGGCGTCCATACAAGTCGACCGACAGCGGCAAGAACTGGCGCCTTATCAAAACCGGAATGATCGACGATTCGGATATTTTCGCTATCACGGTCAATCCTAAAGATAACGATCATTTGATCGCGTCCGCGTGCAGCGGCATATACGAATCGTTGAACGGCGGTGACCAGTGGTCGAAGATCAACGGCATCCCGTCGACGTCGCGTCGAACTCGCGCGATCGTTCAACATCCATCGGTGCCGGGCACGATCTTTGCGGGAACGACCGAAGGGTTTTGGCTTTCCACGACGGGCGGGAAATCATGGAGCCTAACGACCCAACGCAATTTAGAGATAAATTCGATCGCTGTACATCCGGATGAGCCGAATCGTGTTTATATTGCCACGAATATTTACGGCGTGATGGTCTCGAATGACGGTGGCCGAAATTTTACTCAGTCAAATACTAGCTTTACAAGCCGACTTACCTACTCGGTAACCGCAGACGCGACCCAGCCACATAGGCTATATGCGACGACGCAGAATACGGCATCGAGCGGCGGCTTTGTTTTTTATAGTTCGGACGGCGGACATAGCTGGACGCAATCGAAAGGCCTCGATCCCAACCGCGTATCGCCCTTCACGATCCTTCAGGACAGAACGACACCTGAGAAGATGCTTTTGGGCACGAACCAAGGGATTTACCAGTCAATTGACCGCGGAATCTCGTGGACGCTTTTGACACCGCCAAAACCTGCTGCGAAAAAGACAGCAAAGAGCGTGACAACTGCGAAAAAGGGAACTGCAAAGGCTCCGGCAGCTGCAAAGCCTGCAGCTGTCAAGCCACCGGCAGCCAAACCCGCTGATGACGTCGCGGCCGGTCCACAGATGATCCCGGTGTTGTCGGAAAAGGTCAAAGTGCTGGCGTTTACCGAAGACGGCAAGAATGGAATTCTTGCGGGCACCGATAACGGCCTCTATCGAAGTTATGATCTGGCGAAAGGATGGGAAAAGCTTCCATTCGGCGATGGTGTTGATGCGAATGTCTTCGTAATTTATTCAACACCTCTCGTGCCCGGCACTTTATGGGTAGGCACCGCTTCGTCAGGCGTGATCGTCTCGCGAGACGATGGAAAGTCGTGGGAACGCGTTAGTGTTGTTCCTGCCAATACGCCGGTCAGCTCGATCACCAGCGACCCGAAACGCCCGAATTATATTTATGTCGGCACGATCCAAACTTTTTATGTTAGTCGGGACGGTGGTCGAAATTGGAGTCGTCGCGGCGGCGGGCTCCCGTTAGGCAATTACACGAGTATTTTGATAAACCCGAACAATACCGACGAGATATTCATTTCAAGCGCGATCGAGACGGACGGCGGTATCTTTTACTCTGAAGATGCGGGCCAAAAGTGGAAGCGAATGGATTCCAAGGATATGAAGATACCCAGCCGTCGCGTTTGGTCAATGGCATTCGATCCGCAGGATTCGAAACGCATTTACGCCGGTTCACATTCGTCAGGCGTTTACGTCATCGAGCGGCGGCTCGATACAGCGAAGGCCGGTACCGCAGCGACGGCTCCGTCGAATTAACCCTCGGTGTTTTTCATTGATAGTAAGAGACGCTTAACCGGCGTCTCTTTTCATTTGTGCATGGTTCGTGGGCAACCTATAATTTGTGTATTCGGGAGCCTCCACAAACGATGCCGGACAGCGCATATCGCGAACAAAGCGAAACGATCGGATTGCGGTTTGAGGACCTGCCGTTTTCGTCCGTTCCCAACCAATCAAAATTGTTCCTTGATTACCTCCGAGATCCGAATGCGTTGAAAAAGTATTATCCCAGCGCCGTCGCGAATTCCGTTGACCTGGTCTCGCACGTAGACGAAGTCTTATCGAACTATCTGGTTGACCGAAATGAGATCTGCGACGTCCTGGAAGAACAAAACCGCGGATTCGACGGCTCGGAACGGACACTACAAAACATTGAAATGCTGCGGAGCTCTGATTGCGTTGCGGTGCTCACGGGCCAACAGGTTGGGCTTTTCACCGGGCCACTATATACGATCTACAAAGCGCTTTCCGCGATCGTTTTTGCAGAGCGACTAAATAAATCCGGCGTTAAAGCCGTTCCGGTCTTTTGGATGGCTACCGAAGACCATGACTTCGAAGAAGTTTCGAAGGCGGTTGGGGTAAGCAAAGACAACGGGCTGGTCTCGGCCGAATTCAAGGCGGTTGACTCGGACACGGCGAAACCTGTTGGATCTATCCGCTTCGATGAAACAATTCAAGGCCTCATTTCCGAATGGTTTTCTGTGTTGCCAAAAACGGAATTCTCGGAGGATCTAAGAAATGATCTTGTCGCGATGTATACTGCCGAAGCTACGTTCGGCAGCGGATTTGGCCGCTTGCTTGCAGAGCTTTTCGGCAAATACGGGCTGATCGTTTTTGATCCGCTTCATGAAAAGGCGAAGGGCTTGGCCGCACCAATATTTGAAAAGGCGATCGAACTGTCCGATGCGATCGTCGACGCCTTGCGGGTACGAAGTGAGGATCTCAAATCGAACGGATATCACGCACAGGTTCTGGTGGAAGAAAACTACTTTCCTTTTTTTTGGGTCGACGACGAAGGGAAGCGCGTTGCGATCAAGCGGATCGGCGAAGGAAAGTATCGGATCGTTGGTTCCCGCGATGAACTTACAAGTGTTCAGTTAATAAACGCGGCTCGGGAACAACCTACGCGACTAAGTCCGGGCGTAATGCTGCGGCCCGTGGTTCAAGATCATCTCTTTCCAACGGTATGTTACATCGGCGGAAGCGCGGAAATCGCGTATTTTGCCCAAAACAGCGTGGTCTACGACATTTTAAACCGGCCTTCAACGCCGATCTTTCACCGGCAGAGTTTTACGATCGTCGAGCCGAAACACGCCCGGACCTTAGAAAAATACAACTTGAGCTTCCGAGATCTTTTCGGGGGTTTCGATAGTATTCTGCCGGATGTTATTCAAAGAGTTATCGATCCGGCGACACCCCTTGTCTTTACGCAGGTCGAAGAGAAGATCAATACCGAGTTGAACCGACTCGATCAGCAACTTTCGGGCATCGATCCAACGCTTGCTGCGAGTCTGGCCAAACGCCGACAGAAGATCATTTATCATGTTGCGGCTCTCCGGACGAAATTCGAGCGGGCCAGAATCGAAAAGGATGAGATCGCGAACCGAAGGCTTCGATCGCTCTTTACCGAACTTTACCCGCAAGCAGCACTTCAGGAACGGACGATCAATTTCTTTTCGTTTGCGAACTTGCATGATACGCAGATGATCGACTGGCTTTACGATTCTGCTGACATAGATAATAAGTGTCATCGGCTCATTTATCTCTAATGAATAAGATCAGGATCCTCTCGGACAATTTAGCGAACCAGATCGCCGCAGGTGAAGTGGTGGATCGCCCGGCGTCCGTGATAAAGGAGTTGATCGAAAATTCGATCGATGCTGGAGCTACACGGATCAGCATTGAAATCGAACTCGGGGGGCGGCGGTTAATGAAGCTTTCCGATAACGGGGAAGGAATGACGCGGGACGACGCGATACTTGCATTTGAACGTCATGCAACCTCAAAGATCCGCAACCTCGAAGACCTTGGGCGTATCGCCACCCTCGGCTTTCGCGGCGAGGCACTGGCGTCGATCGCGTCCGTGGCAAAGGTCGAGTTGACCACAAAGATCGAAGAAGATCTTGCTGCGACCTTAGTACAGATAGACGGAGGCAGGCTCATCGACGTAAAAGACGCAGCGCGGGCCACCGGTACGACGATCGCCGTTCGTGATCTTTTTTTTAACACGCCCGCCCGCCGAAAATTTATGCGGTCGGAAGCCACTGAGAATTACCACATTACTTCGATCGTTCAGCATTACACACTGGCACATCCTGCGATCGCGTTTACTTTGACGAACAACGGCCGAGAGGTTTTACAGGTTTCGCCTGCAAAAGACCTGCGCGAACGCGCCTTCCAGGTCTTCGGTGCAGGTTTGCTTGAAAGCCTTTTACCGGTGACCGGCGGCCGCGAATACACGGCAAATGTATCCGGATATGTTTCAGCTCCGCGCGAACGACGGACGAACCGGGATTCGCAGTATTTTTTTGTAAATAATCGGTTTGTTCGCGACAAAACCATCGCCGGTGGTCTGCTCGAGGGATTTCGTTCCGTTTTGCCGCACGGCGTTTATCCGGTTGCGTTCTTATTCGTAGACGTTCCTTTGGAAGAGGTCGATGTAAACGTGCATCCGGCCAAAACAGAAGTGCGTTTTCGGAGAAGCGAGGCTGTTAAGGACGCAATTGCAGAAGCCATTAGAAATGCGCTTGCAAGCGCGGGCATCGTTGCTCAGGCCGAGGCTTACAGTGAAGCAAACGATGAAAGATCAGTAAGTGCCGTCGCGGTTGGATCTGTCGAACAGTTTTCGAATGTAGACCAAGCGAAAATGTATTTCGGATTTGATCCGGACGGGCCGATCGCGGAATGGCCTGAGCGTCCGGATCAAACTATGGGCCGTTCTCACGAGCAGGCCACACCAGGCTTGGCCCCGCCGACCGATCTACCGGATCTTTTGGACAGTGATGATCTATCGTTTGCTTACGAGGGAACGCAAAATGCGCCGGAAGACAATGTTAACGAAGAGGCGCCAGAATCCAGTGGACGGCTTTTAGCTGAAACGAAAATAGAAGGTCTGGGTTCTTTCCCTCCGATAAATTCCGCCGAAAAATTTACAAGAACCGCTGATGTCCAGAATATTTCGGGTCACACCGTGCGGCCCATTGCACAACTGCATGACAGCTTTATCATTGCGGTCGACGATGAAGGGCTTCTTCTTATAGACCAGCATGTGGCGCATGAGAGGATACTTTTCGACAAATACAAGGCTCGCGAAACCGGCCGCACGATCGAGTCGCAGAATCTTTTGCTTCCCGAGACTCTCGACCTCTCGCCCGCGCAATCCGAAGCGTTCCAATTGGTTGAGGATCAACTCGCGGAAGTCGGTTTCGACGTAATGAAACTTTCCGGCCGCACGATCGCTATCAAATCGATACCAACCGATCTGCCGGCCGCGGAAGCGAAAAACTTGCTCGCTGAGATCCTGGATAATATCGACCTTGAAAAACGAGGTGCCGGAAAATCAACGCTTCGCGATGATATCGCGGCCTCATTGGCTTGCAAGGCCGCGGTAAAGATCAATATGAGATTGACACAGGAAAAAATGCAATGGCTGATGGATCGACTATTGCTGACTTCCTCACCGACTACCTGCCCGCACGGCCGGCCGGTTATTCTCCGTCTGACGATGAAAGATATCGAGCGAGGCTTTCACCGCACCTGATGCAATCCGAACCAACTGAAAAGCTTATCCGCGGCGTGGGCGTAACCGGGGCGACAACGCTGAACATGATCGACATGATCGGCGTGGGGCCTTTCATTACGATGCCTCTGATCATCGCCGCAATGGGCGGGCCGCAGGCAATGATCGGATGGATCGCGGGCGCGGTGCTTTGTATGTGTGATGGGTTAGTGTGGGCAGAACTCGGTGCGTCGATGCCAAAATCGGGCGGCCCTTACAATTATCTAAAAGAGATCTATGGCCCAAATCGGCTTGGACGGCTGATGTCGTTTCTGTTTATTTGGCAGCTCACATTCTCGGCGCCGTTATCGATCGCATCAGGCGGCATCGGCCTTTCGCAATACGCAACTTATATTTTCCCGTCGATGGGAACCGCCACAAAGTTATCAGTTCCGATCCTCGGTACTGTCGAGATAAATTCGTTCCCGATAATCTTCGTGGCCGTGGGCGTTCTAGGAATAGCGGTTTTTCTACTTTATCGACGGATCACGATCATCGAGAAAATGTCGAAGTTCTTTTGGATCGTTGTTATCGCGACGATCCTTTGGGTGATATTCGCAGGCATTTCGAATTTCGATCCTAAGCTTGCGTTCGATTTTCCGCCGGGAGCGTTTGAATTAAAGCCGGAGTTCTTTTACGGTCTCGGTGCTGCATTGCTGGTCGCGGTTTACGATTATTGGGGATACTACAACGTTAATTTTTTTGCCGGCGAAGTTAAAGAGCCTGAAAAAACGATCCCGAGAGCAATTATTTATTCGATACTGCTGGTTGCTGCGATCTACATCGTAATGAACATCTCGATCCTTGGGGTGATCCCGTGGCGGGAGTTCAGCGCGGTTGCCGAAACAGACGCACAGAAATATGTGGTTTCGGCAATGATGGAACGGCTCTATGGCCCGACGGCAGGGGTGATCGCGACCGTGCTGATCATTTTCACGGCGTTTGCTTCCGTGTTTTCTCTTCTGCTGGGCTATTCACGCGTGCCGTATGCAGCCGCACTCGACGGCAATTATTTCAAGATCTTTTCAAAGCTGCACCCGGTACACCGGTTCCCATACATTTCGCTTTTGACGATGGGCGCGATAGCAGCGGTTTTCTGTTTCTTTCGACTTGCAGACGTCATCGCCGCAATGGTCGTGATCCGCATCCTCGTGCAGTTTGTTGCTCAGATCGTCGGACTGATGATCCTCAGAAAGACACGTCCTGAGATGCCTCGTCCATTCAAAATGTGGCTGTATCCGGTTCCCGCGGTTTGTGCGTTGGTCGGATTTCTCTACGTGATGTTCATGCGAAAAGGTTTTCTCGTGCAGGTCAAATACGCTGCAGTTCTGATCGTGACGGGCGTCATCATTTATCTAGTTCGTTCGTATAAAAGAAAAGAGTTCCCTTTCGGGTCGCAAATCGTTACCAATGAAATTATTTAGACATACTGCACTGTTAATTTTACTTGTCGCAACGGGGCAGTCGTTTCTGGTCGCGCAGGTTCGACCAGTTTACGACCGCGGAGCGACCGGCCTTTATCAACTCTTGCTTCGACTTAATAATTCAAAAAGCGTTTTGATGATCGGGGCTCATCCCGACGATGAGGACAACGCGCTGCTTTCATATCTCTCTCGCGGCGAGAACGCGCGAACCGGGTACCTTTCACTGACGCGCGGCGACGGCGGCCAAAACATTATCGGTTCTGAATTGGGCGAAGCCCTTGGCGTGATCCGCACCGAAGAACTTTTGCAGGCTAGACGACTTGATGGTGCAGAGCAGTTCTTCACACGAGCTTATGACTACGGATTTTCGAAGACTTTAGCCGAGGCTAAACAGAAATGGGATGAGCAGACGATCCTATGCGATGCGGTCCGTGTGATACGTCATTTTCGGCCACTCGTTGTTGTTGCGGTTTTTAATGGAACTCCAGCGGACGGTCATGGCCAGCATCAGTTTTCGGGATATATCGCACCCCTTGCGGTGAAGGCGGCTGCGGATATGATGCAATGCGGTTCTGCGGGTCCGCCGTGGAATGTTCAGAAATTCTATCAACGCCATCGCGGCAGCGGCGAGCCTCGGTTGAAGATCAACACCGGCCAATACGACCCTTTGCTGGGACGTTCTTTCTTCGAGATCGCGATGGAAGCTCGCAGCCAGCACAAGTCGCAGGAACAAGGCGTCCTTGAATTGAAGGGTGACCAGTTTTCGCAAATGGATCTGGTCGGCTCGGAAAAAAAGGAAGCCAACATTTTCGACGATCTCGATATCTCCGTCGTTGGAGCCGCGAAAAGCACAAATAATTCTGAAGAGCCGAACATGAAACGGTTGGCAGAACTGCAAAAAGTTACTTCTGACGCGTTGAGCAGTTTCGATATTCATTCGCCAGAGAAGATTCTTCCCCTACTCGCTAAGGGTTACACGATGTCGGTGAATGGCGAATGGTCGACACGGGTACCTCAAACAAAAGCATTTTTTCGGGACAAACAACGCGAGTTTTCCGAGGCGATCAGGCTGGCCGGCGGCATCCAGATCGACGCTATAGCCGACCGCGAAACCGTTGTTCCGGGGGAATCAACTTTCGTCGCGGTGCGGACCTTTTTGCCCCTAAAAGAGGGAATCAAGGGCACCGAGATCAAGATCAATACCCCGAAAGGCTGGTCCGCATCGAAAGCAGAACCGCCGCCTGCGCCGCAACAACAAAGTTTCTTTCGACGCGAAACCGGTGATTATTCAACTTATTTCGATCTACAAGCATCGATCGATGCCCGGCCGACACAGCCGTACTGGCTTCGCAATCCGAGAAACGGCGACCTGTTCGATTGGACAACCGCCGGCGACGATGCGACCTTGCCGTTCGGGAATGAAGGTCCACATGCGGTCGTTACATTAGATGTTCTGGGAAATAAAGTGGAGTTTGAAAGGCCGATCGAATTTCGTTATGCCGATGACGTCCGCGGCGAGATACGACGAGATCTCGAGATCGTTCCGAAGATCTCGGTGGAGTTAGACCAGTCGTTACTGATCGTCCCGTATTCGGAAAAGCCGCAAACCCGAGAGCTCGCAATGAGTGTCGTGAGCAACTCGGTAAAAGCCGTAACGGGGTCGGTGTCTTTGAATATCAACAGTCCGACCGAGTGGAAATATACAGCAAGCTCGCCAACTTTCGATCTCAAGCGAAGCGGTGAGCGGGCATCGATCATTTTCGACGTCACGATTCCTGCTCGTACCAAAGCCGGAAGCTATCAGATCGTGGGTCAGGCTGCTATTGGTGAAGCACTAGCGACCACTACGATGCGGACGCTCGCATATCCGCACATTCAGACTCATAGAATATACCGAAAGGCGACGACCGACGTGAAGGTGTTCGAACTGAAAACCTCGGCAGTGAAAGTTGGTTATGTGATGGGAAGCGGCGACCGTGTTGCTGATGCGATAAAACAGATGGGTTTCGATGTTTCGATCATTTCCGAAATGGAGCTAGCCAGTGGAGATCTTTCGAAGTATGACACGATCGTTGTCGGCATCAGGGCCTATCAGGTGCGGCCCGATGTTGTTGCGAACAACAAACGGCTGCTCGATTTCGCGTCGAACGGCGGCACTCTGATCGTACAGTACCAACTTCCGCAATACGCTCAGATGAATGCGTTGCCTTATCCTGCTCAAATGGGGCCGCGGGTCGTCGATGAAAATGCACCGATCAAGGTCCTTCAGCCGACGCACCCGATCCTGAATTCTCCGAACAAGATAACGGATGAAGATTTTAAGGGATGGGTCCAGGAGCGAAATCTTTACAACTTCTCGACGATGGATTCGAAATACACTGGCCTTGTAGAATCGCATGATGCAGGAGAAGCAGAGAATTCCGGCGGGTTGGTGATCGCCGATGTTGGAAAAGGGAAGTTTATCTATTGCAGCTATTCGCTGTTCAGGCAATTGCCCGCGGGTGTTCCCGGGGCATACCGGCTACTTGCCAATATGCTGAGTTTGCCTAATGGCCGACAATAAACTCACTCAATAGTTGCAAGTACATCACCGCCGGCGACGGTGTGGCCTTCGGACACCTTTATGGTTTTCACCGTGCCGGCCTTTGGCGATTTGAGCTCGTTCTGCATTTTCATTGCTTCGACGACCAGCACGCCGTCGCCTTTCTCGACCAAAGCACCAACTTCGACCAAAAGGCGAACGACCTTTCCCGGCATCGCCGTCCTGATCTCCGCCAAACCATCGCCGTGCTCTGTGTCGCTGCCTTTGCTGCGCAACCGTTTCGGGTCGATCAACTTTACATCAACGTCATGACCATTAACTGAAACCGCCGTGGCTTGGGTCGGACGATCGTTCAGAACAACGAACGCCTCGAATACCTTGCCGTCACGCTTGATCAGGTAAACGTTTGGTTCCGGCTGCGATACTTCAGCCTCGAACGTCTCGCCGTCGATCGTCGCAGTCACGATGTCGCCATTGCGGTGGATCTCGACCTGGTGTTTGTCGTCGCCGATCTCGGCTTGCAGCTTCATTTCGTAGCTCAAAAAGTTCAAGTGGCCGCATTGTTTGCGACCACTTTTGAATCAAACAGTTGCAGGTGTCTGGAACTGTTTCAATGTTTAGAATGTTTGAATAAGCCTACGCTGCGGTGCCCTTAACCTTGTTAGGCTGCGGCGTGATCCGCAAATAGGGCTTCACTGCATTCCAGCCGGCAGGGAATTTCTCCTTCGCCTGCTCGTCCGTAACAGACGGAACGATGATGCAGTCGTCACCGTCTTTCCAGTTCACCGGTGTCGCGACGCTGTATTTCGAGGTTAGCTGCAGCGAGTCGATCACACGCAGGATCTCATCGAAATTGCGTCCCGTGCTTGCCGGGTATGTGATCATCAGCTTTACTTTCTTGTCCGGTCCAACAACATAAACCGAACGAACGGTAAACGTGTCGTTCGCGTTCGGATGGATCATGTCGTATAGGTCCGAGACCTTTCGGTCAGCGTCTGCGATGACCGGGAAATTCAGAGCAACGCCCTGCGTTTCTTCGATGTCCTTTGCCCAACCCTTGTGCGAATCCAGCGGGTCAACGCTCAGGCCGATCACCTTCACGTTTCGCTTTTCGAATTCGGGTTTGAGCTTCGCGGTGTAGCCAAGCTCGGTGGTGCAAACCGGAGTGTAATCCTTCGGGTGCGAGAAAAGTATTCCCCAGCTGTCACCTAGATAATCGTAAAAGTTAATGGTCCCTTCGGTCGTTTCCGCAGTAAAATTGGGAGCGTCGTCGCCTAGTCTGATCGCCATAGCCGTTGCCTCCTGTTGATTTACTTCAATAATATCAAATTCCGGTCGTGCCTACACCGCACTTTCCTACGCTTCGTTGTTGCGGTCGGCGTCTTCCAGCTTTGTCACGCGAACGCGGACAAGTTCGACCTTTTTATCATCGCCCTTTAAGACTTCATATTGCAGGCCTTCTGCTGTAACAGTTTCACCTACCTTTGGCACGTAACCTGTTTTGCTTGTAACAAGTCCGGCAAGCGTTGTGTACTCTTCATCCTCAAGTTCTATATCGAAAAGTCTTTCGATCTTGTCGATCTCGGTTGAGCCGAGAATATCCCAATAATCTTCGTCGCCCTCGACGATCTCGATTATTTCTTCATCTTCAATATCTTCGTCTTCGATCTCGCCGACGATCTCTTCCAGAATGTCCTCAACGGTCACTATGCCGGCAACACCGCCGTATTCATCGATCACTACCGCAAACTGGAAGTGTTCGCTCTGCATGCTCTTCAACAGGTCGGCTGCCGACTTGGTTTCGGGAACGAAATACGCGTCACGCAGCAGGCTCGATATCGGTTCGTCTTCCTTGCCTTCGGCCCATGCCTGCAGCAGGTCGCGTACGTAGACGATGCCTTCGACGTTGTCGATATTCTCCCGATAGACGGGAAGCCGCGAGTACTTCTCCTCGATCATAAGGTCGCGAACCTCTTTGATCGACGAACCGATCGGCACCGCACAGATCTCTGTCCTCGGCGTCATGATCTCGCCGGTACGGGTTTCGCTGAATTCAAAGAGCGACTCGATCATCTCGCGTTCTTCTTCTTCGATGATGCCTTCCGCTTCGCCGACTTCCATCAATGCCTGAAGATCGTCCGTGCCCGAATCGGCATCGTCGTCGGGTGCATCGGGCGTCTGAGTTTGCTCAAGCTTTTGCTGTTCGCGTGTCTTAAAGAATGACGAGATCGGGCTGGTCAGCAATTTTGCACCGGCGTACAAAGGCCGAACGACCGGCAGCAACCATAACAGTTTCTGTTCAGGACGCGTTCGAACTAACAGTCGCGGTAATATCTGTCGGAAGACGACCGTAACCACCAATCCGATGAGAAGTGCGTAAAACAGGATGAGTGAGACGTCGTTCGTGACCTTTAGAACGATCCACGTAACCAGTACGGTAAATCCGATCAGAAGTGCCTGGATTGCAGAAGAAAGTGCGAATCGGAAGCGGGCACGGTCTTCGAGTATCGTGCGGAGTAATTTGGTTGAACGCTTGCTTAGGGTATCGTCCGATTCAGAAGACAGACGCCGAAGGCTGAGATCGGAAAGCTGTGAGAAAGCCAGATCGACGGTTGCCAGGAAGACAAGCGCGAAAAGGATCGCGATCCCGATCAGTATCTCTGTTCCCATCAGTTTCTGTACAAGAATGATATTTGAGTAGCCATTCGATGGCAACTTTTGGACAGGATCATTTCTGGTTGTGCTGTGGGTTTCGCCAGCGTCGGCCGTCGCGTTCCAAAAGTTCGTCTGCGGCCTTTGGTCCCCAGGAGCCGGAAGGGTAGCGTGTGAGGTTGTCGCTCGAATCATTCCAGTGTTTCAATATCGGCGACACTGTTTCCCAACCCGCTTCGACCATATCGGCACGTTGAAAGAGTGTTGCGTCGCCGGTTATGCAGTCGAATAAAAGGCGTTCGTAGCCCGTACTCATCTGTTCGCCGAAATGCTCGACGTAATTGAAGTCCATGTCGACGACGCCGAGCTTCATAACAGGCCCGGGGATCTTTGCACCGAAGTGCAGCGTGATGCCCTCGTCCGGTTGGATATGTATGTCGATGTAGTTCGACCGAAGGCGTTCGACCGGCGTGCCGCGAAACATAACGAAAGGCGGCTGCTTGAACTGGACGATAATGCTTGTGTGCTTCTCGGCCATTCGCTTGCCGGTTCGAATATAGAAGGGAACGTCAGCCCATCGCCAGTTGTCGATAGAGAGCTTGAGGGCGACGAACGTTTCGGTCTTTGAGAAGTTTGAAACGTCCGGTTCCGTCTTATATGCCGCGACATCTTTCCCATCGACGACGCCCTTGCCGTACTGGCCACGGACCACGTCCGATTCAAAGCTCTTTTTATCGAACGGTTTGATCGCTTCCAGCACCTTTGCCTGTTCGTCGCGGACCTCATCTGCGTTAAATGAGACAGGTGGTTCCATCGCGGTAAGTGTTACAAGCTGGAAGATATGATTCGGCACCATGTCACGCAATGCACCGGCCGTATCGTAGTATTTTCCACGCAGCTCGACGCCGAGTGTTTCAGCGACCGTGATCTGGACGTGGTCGACGTAATTGCGGTTCCATATCGGCTCGAACATCCCGTTCCCAAAGCGAAATACGAGTATGTTCTGAACGGTTTCCTTGCCGAGGTAATGATCGATTCGATAGATCTGCCGCTCTTTCAGGATCTTCAAAAGATCGGCATTCAGTTTCTTCGCCGATCGCAAGTCATGACCGAAAGGCTTCTCGAAAATGAAGCGTCGCCAATGGCCTTGTTCCTCACGCCCGAGGCCGTTATCCACGACCTTGCCAGCAACGACGGCGAACAGGTCCGGCGGCAACGCCATATAATAGAAATAGTTCTCGGGAATGCCGCGTTTCTCACAAAGCTCGTTCAGCAAGGCCTTTAGGTCGCCGAAAAGCTGTTTATCTTCGCCGAAATCGCCGCCGGTGTAATAAAGCCTGTCGTGAAGCCAATTTAGCGTTTTCTTATCAAGGCCCTTGCCGGCAAACTCTTTCAGATGCCCGAGTGCCTCATTGCGAAACTCGTCCCGCTCGAGCTCTTGCCTGCCGACGCCGACGATGGCGAACTTCTCAGGCAAATAACCGTCTTTCGCTAGGTTGTAGATCGCCGGCAGCAGCTTACGTTTCGTCAGGTCACCCGTTGCCCCGAAAATTACCATCACGCACGGCTCGGCCTTGCTGTTGTTTTGCTTCATTCAGATTATTTAACCACAGCGGGCACAGAGTGCACAGAGTCATAAGGACCACTATCCGGTTATGGCCCAGCTAGCCCTGTTAAAAACTTCTGTGTTCTCTGTGTCCTCTGTGGTTCAATTGATCTTTAGTTTTTTGCGAAGGGCGAGCTCGCGTTTGTTCATTTCGCCTTTGTCGGTTTCGTGGTCGTAACCGCAGAGGTGTAACAGGCCGTGGAGGATGAGCTGCTTTATCTCGATTTCGAGCGTGAGCTTGTTTTCCTTCGCCTGTTTTTGTGCCTGATCGGCAGAGATGACAATGTCGCCGAGAAAGTCGGGCTGGTCGTGCGGCCCAGCGTCCTGCGGAAACGAAAGCACGTCGGTCGTCGAATCTTTACCCCGGAAGGACCAGTTAAGCTTCCACATCCGGTCATCTGAAACAAACGCTACCGAGAACGTCTGATCTTTCGCTTCATCCACAGAATCCGAAAGCTCTTTGACGAACTTCTTATAGATTACTGTTTCGAGCTTTATCTTTCGTTGGAGATTGATGACGTCGATCACTCTTGCGATCCTTCCAGGGGGAATTCGATTGCCTCAGCTATCAACTCGATCACCTCTTCTTCTGTTTCCGCGACTACGACACATCCAAGCATTTCCGGACAATAGGCACCGAAACTAGTTTCCCCTTGTTCGACAATTACAGTTTTCATGTCGTCTCATTCTCGGACTGATTCGAGTGCGTCTCGTAGGCTTTCACGATCATCTGCACCAGCTTGTGGCGCACGACGTCTTTTTCGGTGAAGTAAACGAACTCGATGGCGTCGATATCCTTAAGCACGATCTCGGCTTCCTTAATGCCGCTCTTTTGACCTCGGGGCAGGTCGATCTGTGTCTTGTCACCTGTTACAACTGCCTTCGAGCCGAAGCCGATACGCGTCAGGAACATCTTCATCTGCTCGCTGGTCGTGTTTTGGGCCTCATCGAGAATGATAAAGGCGTCGCTCAATGTACGGCCACGCATAAACGCCAGCGGTGCGATCTCGATAATGCGTTTTTCGAGCATCTTCGTAACTCGTTCGCTATCGACGAGATCGAAAAGGGCGTCATAAAGCGGCCGAAGATATGGGTCGACCTTGTCCTGAAGATCGCCGGGTAGAAAGCCAAGGCGTTCGCCGGCCTCGACAGCAGGACGCGTCAGGATAATGCGGCTGACCTGCTTTTTGAACAGGGCATCGACCGCCATCGCAACCGCCAGAAAGCTTTTGCCTGTTCCCGCAACCCCGATTCCGAACACGAGGTCGTTCTGTGCGATCGCATCCAAATACTTTCGCTGATTAGCGGTCTTTGGAGCGACGGTCTTCTTGCCCGATGGGTTGAATCGCGACTTCAGGAAATGGTCTTTCAGGCTGTAAGCCCGATCTTCAGCGATCTGCTTGAACGCATCCTTGAGCTCTTTGTCGTTGAAGGTCTGACCTTCGGAAAAGAGGTCGCCGAAATCCTGCAAGATCGTCTGAACGGTCTCAATATCGCCTGGCTCGCCGTCGATCAGCAGCTCGTTGCCGCGTGCACCGATGTTCACGTCCAATAGCGATTCTAGGTATTTGATGTTTTGGTCTTGAACACCGAAAAGCATGTTCAAGCCCTGCGGAGGAAGCTCTAATTTTCGAAGATTGCTCAAATTCTACAAATTCCTCAAGCAAAAGGACGTCTATATCGGTGAGGCTACTAAAACCGGGAATTGCTGTCAATTGATTATCGGTTTATTCCAGGAATCTAGAGGCATTTTCGCTTATGTTCGGTACTATACATATAATTCGAAGACAAGACGCGAGAATGTCCACACACGACAAGGGGGAATCTTCCATGTTTCGACGGGGACAACTGTACAAAGACAGCATTATTACTTTGGACGTTCACACAACAAGCCCGGGCCAGACGGCACCGGCTACAACTCATATTCGACCAGAGGCGGCTATTAGGGAGCCTAAAAGTGATCTCTATACCCGTGCCAATCAGTTCTATTTAAGATCGAGGCTTACGCGTCTTCGCAAATCTTCCGGGACTATAATCTAAAGTTTCGTTTATTTGGATGAGCGGGCTCGTTTTGTATGAACCTCAACAGTGCATACACGATCAGCCCGCTCTAATTGTATCTGCGTTATGAAGATCACGAAATTGATAGAGAAACTTGGTTCGATGGAACCTGACGGGCAGCCATTCTTCAGCATTTACATCAATGCCCAACCAGGAGAGAACGGGCGAGATACGTATCCGATATGGTTGAAAACGCAACTATCCGGAGAAGAGCAGAAATATAAAGAAGACGAAGGGCAGTTGGGCCGGTTCAATGACGTTAGGGACCGAATCAACTCTTTCGTTGAAGAAGACGCAGATTCGGGTGCGAACGGCATCGCGATCTTTGCCGGACTCGGCGGGGACGATTTCTTCGAGGTCGTGCAGCTAGACGTGCCGTTTCCGGAAAGCAGTTTCCATTCAGGCGAACGGCCTCATATATTTCCGCTGGCAAGGGCCGTTTATGAGAATCCGCGCTATGCCGTTCTATGGGCCGATACGAACAAGGCAGACATCTACATCTTTGGAGGCGAGACCCGAATACGGTCTGACGTCGATCTGGACAGTAATGTTGCGAGCATTGAGAATGCGGTGACGAGCGGAACATCCGCGGGCGGCTGGTCGCAACAGCGTTATCAGCGGCGGCGTGAGAATTTTCACCTGAAGCACGCAAAAGAGGTGGTCTCTGAGCTTGAAGAGCTGATGAAGAAGGTGGAAGTCGACAGTCTGGTGATCTGCGGCGACGAGGAAACGATCCTGCCGGTGTTCAAGCCCCAGCTTTCGAAGCCGCTGGAAGAGAAACTGATCGGTACGGTTAGTGCCAGTCAATACGAATCGCCCGAAGAGCTTCGCGAAAAAGCCCTTGAGGTGATCAACATCGAAACGGCCACCTTGCAGCAAAAGAAGATCGAACAACTTAATGATGCTGCTAAATCGTCTGCAAAGATGGGAACTCTCGGTGTCGAAGATACGCTTACGGCGTTAGCGAACGGCCAGGTGGAGGAACTCGTTATTGCCACGAACATCGATTCGATCGACTACAGCAAAAAGAAGGTTAAGAAGATATTAAAGGCGTATGAACCGGGCGACGATACCGCGCCGGCCGAAGCACTTTCAGCAATCGGGGATGCTCGGGCGATCGCCGACCAGTTGATCACACGGGCGATCAACACGGGTGCACGCATTACATTCGTTAAGGACGCATCGATGCTCGCGAACGACGGTGGCGTCGGAGCGATACTGCGATTCAGTATGAACGCACATTCGACTGGATAAGATCGCAAAAAACTTTGTTTACGGGCGGCGGATATTTCGATCCGCCGTCCTTTTTTCTCCGTTTTGTGAGTAACCAACTCCCGTGATATTCTTACTCCTTTGTAAATCTGTAGGTTTTTCATCTATCACAGGAGCACTTTATTTAAATGGCTAACACTGCGGGCGAACAGATCGGCAAGGTCGTACAGATCATTGGGCCGGTCGTCGACGTCGAATTTCAGGACTATCTTCCGCCGATCTATCAGGCACTTCGCATTGTTTCCGAGGGTTTCGAGGTCGACACTCCGGTCGATGTGGTTGCCGAAGTTCAGCAGCATTTGGGCGAGGGCCGGGTTCGTGCGATCTCGATGCTTCCAACGGACGGCATGATCCGAGGAATGAAGGTCATTGACCTCGGCGGCGGGATCACGGTACCTGTTGGCGGAGCAACGCTGGGACGTGTAATGAACGTTATTGGCGACCCGGTGGACGAACTTGGCCCCGTGGATTCCGACATTCGTTACCCCATCCATCGACATGCACCTGCGTTTGACGAACAGGCGACATCGCTTGAGATGTTCGAGACGGGAATCAAGGTAATCGATCTTGTGCAGCCGTTCCTTCGAGGTGGAAAGATCGGTTTGTTCGGCGGTGCCGGTGTTGGAAAGACCGTTTTGATCATGGAGTTGATCAATAACGTCGCAAAGGGCCGCGAAGGATTTTCGGTTTTCGCTGGCGTCGGCGAACGCACACGCGAAGGCAACGACCTTCTCCGCGAAATGGTGGAATCGAAAGTTATCACTTACGGTGACGCATTCACGCACAATTTTGAAGAGTCCGGAGCGTTCGACCTTTCAAAGGTCGACATGCAATCGATCAAGAATTCGAAAGTGTCGCTGGTTTATGGACAGATGACCGAACCGCCGGGAGCACGTCTCCGAGTTGCGTTGAGCGGCTTAACTGTCGCTGAATACTTCCGTGATCAGGGGAACGACGTGCTCTTCTTCGTCGATAACATTTTCCGGTTCACGCAGGCAGGTTCGGAAGTGTCCGCACTTCTCGGACGTATGCCGTCCGCCGTGGGTTACCAACCGAATCTGGCGACCGAGATGGGAGAAATGCAGGAACGCATCACATCGACCAAGACCGGTGCTATCACGTCGATCCAGGCCGTTTACGTGCCGGCAGACGACTATACCGATCCGGCA
This sequence comes from Acidobacteriota bacterium, assembly GCA_003223975.1. Classification (GTDB taxonomy): domain Bacteria; phylum Acidobacteriota; class Blastocatellia; order Pyrinomonadales; family Pyrinomonadaceae; genus OLB17. Next base: position 2,639 of record QHXS01000046.1, on the reverse strand, counting down.
CCGGCGACGACGTTCGCTCACCTCGATGCTGTTACGGCTCTCTCGCGTCAGATCGTTGAGCTCGGGATCTATCCGGCGGTCGACCCGCTCGCGTCGAACTCCCGAATTCTCGATCCGCAGATCGTAGGCGACGAGCATTACGACACTGCCCAGGAAGTGAAGCGTATCCTTCAGCGCTATAAGGACCTGCAGGACATTATCGCGATCCTTGGCCTCGACGAATTGAGCGAAGACGACAAGCTGACGGTTTCGCGTGCACGCAAGATCCAGCGTTTCTTCTCGCAGCCGTTCACGGTCGGGGAGCAGTTCACCGGCTTGAAGGGCGAATACGTGAAGGTCGAAGACACGATCAAGGGCTTCCGCGAGATCCTGGAAGGCAAGTGCGACGACATGCCCGAACAGTCGTTCTACATGGTCGGCACGATCGAACAGGCTCGCGATAAGGCGAAGAAAATGGCCGCAGCCGCGTAAACTTTAGTCCAGGGTCTAAGGTCCAAAGTCCAAAGTCGAAAACGGCTTTCTTTGACCTTAGACTTTGGACCTTAGACTTTGGACTTATGCTCAAACTAGAGATCGTAACCCCCGAACGTCGTGTGATAGAGACCGAAACCGAATCCGTGACGGTTCCGACCGCGTCCGGCGAAGCGGGAATTCTTACCAACCACGCGCCGCTTATTTCGGCATTGAAGCCGGGCATTTTGACGTACGCGGGCAAAGGCGGCACGGAAAAACTTGCCATTTCGTCCGGCTTTGTCGAGGTTAGTTCGAACCAGGTTTCGGTGTTGACTGACGTTGCCGAAACGGCTGAGGAAGTCGATGCCGCAGGTGCAAAAACCGACCGCGAAGAGGCCGAAAAAGAGCTTGCCGCCCGTTCGACAGCCGCTGCGGAAGAAAATGACGCTATTCGCGAGCGGCTTGAACTCGCAAACGCCCGTCTTTCGCTGGCCGGGGGCCGTTAAGTTCAGTATTTTAGACGTTTGCAACCGATTCCAGATGCCCCGAATCCAATAGGATGTTGGGGCATTTTTTGTATGGATTTGTAAGCAAAATCACTTGACAGACAGTACGAAAATGCTACAATCTCTTTCACGCCAGATAATGCGAGCGAATCGATCCCCAAGGGGATTCTGCGTGTTTTGAAAACAAGATCGATTTCGGAAACGCGGCCTCCCGGCCTTGGTTCCGAATACTGGAAAGGGTGCTGTATACGGTGTGGGAGACGGATACGGCGCCCTTTCCGCTTTTTAAGACCCTGGCGAGATCTGCAATTCAACCAGAACGGCCGGCATTTTCTCTGTTTTTCGAAATCCACAATGGACAGCGAAACGGATAGATCGTGGTCTGCGATTTTCTTTATCAAAAGGCTTCGCCGACGCCGATGACAAGCGTCGAGCCTTCCCGGCCGATGGCCCAGTCGACGCGGTAGTTGATTTTATTCTTCTTATCGAGCGTGAACCTCAGGCCGGCACCTGCAGCAGGCAAAAGATTACTCATGCGAAATTCGTTCCAGCGCCGGGCGACGCCGCCGACGCCGCCGAACACTACCATGCCGAATCTCCCTTTTAAAGTTTGACGAAGCTCAGCCTGCATTGCGAACATTCTACGATTTTGAAATTCGCCCGCGGTGTATCCTCGAAGGTCGTTGCTAAAGCCGAAGAGGCAGAGATCGTAAAACGGTACATCCTGATTCGCCGAACAACCCATCGCCCGATATGCTAGAACGCGTTTTTCGTTGAATGAGCGAAAGCCGTTATACGCGACCGAATATGTTTGGTACTGCCGGTTGCTGCCAAGCGACTGATCGAAAAAATCGGCCTTCGTTTCAAACAACGAGCCTGTGGTCGGGTAGAATGTGCTGTCACGTTTGTCACGCTTGACCTTCACGCCGAGGGCCGCGCTCGTCGATCTTAGGTCGAGTTTTGGGATATCGAAACCACCTTTCGGCCGATCGCCCTCAATTCCGAAATTGAGCTTCCTGTATTGATAACGAGCTCCCACGAAAATGTCCTTTCCCATATTCCGCAGGAATTCGCCGAAATACACATCGCCTTGGGTTCTGAGGTTTACAAACGGTGGATCCTGTGCGGGAAGGCGGCCGATCCCGTAAAAATCCAGGAAGATCTTTACCTTCACTATCGCGAAAGCGGTTTCGTATTTGTTCTCGTTAAAATAAAGCCTGCCGGCCAGGGCACCAAAGCGCGAGCCGTTGTTCGTTATCCCACCAACAAACGCAAGCGTCGACGGTGGTGACTTTTTATCGCCCTCATTGATCTTGAAGATGTATGCGACCACCGGAATAATTCCCGCGCCTACTGCCGGACTGAAGATCGGAATGGGCGCGAGGATCCAACTTCCTCGCTTTTCTTTCTTTTGCGGTCCCTGCGTCGTTTGGTCGTCGGGTTTCGCCGGCGGCGTGGGAGTGGGTGTCGGTTGGCCCGCAGGGGCATCCTTCAGCGGTATGATCTGCGCATGAGCCATCGAACCGAGCGCCAATATGATCATCGCGCCGAATACCAGCAAAAGCTTTTTCGCGAACTTCTTCACCATCATATGCAATGATCTTACGGGCCTAATAACTTTATTTGGGGCTCCTAATTTTCAGACCTGGGGATTAAATGGTTACACGGGAACGAATTGGT
>QHXS01000248.1 GCA_003223975.1 Acidobacteriota bacterium | reverse complement strand
ATTGAACACCTGGGAAAAAAAGAAGCAAAAGGCCAAGGAACAGGCGTCAAAGCTCGTCGCCTAACGAGCATATCGAAATCGATTGTTTAAGAAATGGCGCCCATCAGGCGCCATTTTTTTCCTTTACGTTGTCCTCACTTCGCCTTTTTACGATAATTGGACGAGGCACAAGGCAAATTCAATTTCTATGATCGAAACCGAACGGCTTTACTTCAGGAAATTTGAGCTTGACGACCTTCCGCTATTGATCGAACAGCGTTCCGATCCGGACATGAACCGATATCTGGGCGGAACACGAACACAGAATCCGGAAGCTCTCGCAAAAAGGATTCGCTTCTATATCTCGTGTTACGATTCACACGGCTTTGGAATGTGCCCGATGTTCTACAAGGAAACCGGCGAAATGATCGGCGCCGCGGGCTTGCAGCCGCTCGAGGACACGGGCGAGATCGAGGTCGGCTACAGCGTGATCAAGCCGCTCTGGGGACGAGGTATCGGTACGGAGGCCGCGAAAGGTTGGATGGAATTCGGATTCAGTAAATTCGGGCTCGATCGCATCGTTGCGGTTGCGCTCGTGGAAAACGCGGCTTCACGTCGCATAATGGAAAAGCTTGGAATGCAGTACGAGAAGACCGAGGAACACTACGGCGAACATTGTGCCTTCTATGCAGTGCCGCGAAAAGATTTTTGCAAAGGAGTTTGAATATGCGTGTCAGGAGTTTGTTGATCTTGTTGTTTGTCCTCACAGTTCCCGTTTCGGTCTTTTCGCAAGAGCTGAAACCCGATGAAAAGTGGGCAACCTTTGAAGGGAATAAGGTCCGGTACTATGACATCGGCAACAGTAAAGCGAAAAATGCTCTCGTGCTTATTCACGGTTGGACCTGCAATGCTGATTTTTGGAAGGACAGCCTTAATGCGTTTCCCGGTTATCGAGTGATTGCGATGGACTTGCCGGGCCACGGCCGGAGTGACAGGCCGGAGATCAGCTACACAATGGAACATTTTGCCAGGAGCGTAAAGGCAGTCCTCGACAACGCGAACGTGAACGGCGCTGTCCTAGTCGGTCATAGTATGGGAACGCCTGTTGCTACACAGTTTTATCGGCTGTATCCGCGTAGTACGATCGCAATTGTCGACGTAGATATGCCGTTACTTGCGCTTGGAAGCAAAGAAGAAATGAAGGGATTCGTTTCTTCAGTTATCGGAAATTATCCACAAAGCGCCTCGACGTTCATAGATGGAATGATCAGCTCAATCCGGGATGCGAATCTTCGATCGTTTATCAAAACTTCGATGCTTTCTACTCCGAAACATGTCGCTGTAAGCGCACTAACTGAGACCTTCGATGAAAAAGTCTGGGTCACGGAACTGATCAGCGTTCCTGTTCTGGCAATGATCGCAAAGTCTGCAACGCGGCAGCCGATACGTGAAGATTTTGCCAAGGTCGCGCCGAAGGTCGAATTTCAACTGTGGGCCGACGCCGGGCATTTTTTGATGATGGAACAGCCCGCGCGGTTCAACGGACAAGTAAAAGGATTCATTTTGCGTAACAAACTACTCTAAAGTTCTGCAGTTCGCTCGTATTTAAGGTCGGTATCAACAAATTAATGCCATACACCCTCATTACCGGAGCCTCGAGCGGCATCGGCGAAGCATTTGCTCGACGGCTTGCCCGCGACGGCCACAACCTATTTCTTGTCGCGCGGTCTGAAGACAAATTGAAAGAGCTCTGCGACGAGCTTGCCGCCGAGCATAAGATTTCGGCAAAGTATTTTTCAGCGGATCTCATCGACGTGGATTCGGACGTCGCGGTTTTTGAGGAAACCAAAAAACAGGGCCTTGAAATTGATTGGCTGATCAATAATGCAGGATTCGGCTCAATGGGCGATTTTGCCGAACTTGATCTGGAGCGTGAGTTGGAAATGATCGAGCTGAATATAACGGCAGTCGTCGCCCTGACACATCATTTCCTTAAGGGAATGCGCGAGAGAAAAAAAGGTACGATCATCAACGTGTCATCTGGGGCTTCGTTTCAACCGATACCATTCTTTGCGACTTATGCCGCGACGAAAGCGTTCGTTTCTTCATTTTCCGAAGCGATCGCAGAAGAAAATCGGCCGTTTGGGGTTCGAATAATGGCGCTTTGTCCGGGCACGACAGACACGGGGTTCTTTGAAGCCTCGGGAATTAAAGACCCGATAAAAATTAAGGGCGTGCAGACATCGGATCAGGTCGTCGAGGCAGCGTTGCGCGGCTTGGAACGCGGCAACCACAAGACCGTTTCAGGATGGACAAATTACTTCGTAGCGAGCATCGTAAACTTGCTTCCGAATTCGTTTATCACGAGAACGATGGCAAAGCCCCTTCGTAAGCGGTATCAAAGGCCGCAATGATCTGCCCCCAAGCATAAAGGTTCGTCTCCAAAGATACGCGATGATAGAATTAACACGAAGAAACGCCTTCGCACATTCGCGCTTTAATAAATGAAATTTATCGTTTTAGGCTCCGGCTCTTCCGGCAACGCCGTCCTCATTTGCAGCGAAAAAACGCGTGTACTCGTCGACGCGGGCCTCAGCGCCCGCGAGATCGGGCGCCGGTTAGCATTGGTCGGGCTGACACCCGCTGACCTCGACGGGATAATCATTACCCATGAGCACAGCGATCATGTTGGCGGGTTGCGAACGTTGCTTTCGTCCGCCAAGTGTTCGGTATACATTTCCGGCGAAACCGAAGACGCGTATTACAGGACCTATCGATCGAATGGGAACGGAAACGAATCCGAGCGGCGCCGGGACGCGATGAAGCAACGTGCGATTCCTGTAAATGCAAATAGCAGTTTTTGCATCGGTGATATCGATTTCGAGCCATTCACCGTGCCGCACGATGCGGTCGACAACTTCGGCTTCGTCGCCAAACACGGTGGAATTCGTATGGCTGCACTGACCGATTTTGGCCACATGACGCGGCTGATGTGCGAAAGGCTTACAGGCTGCGACCTGATCTTTATCGAATCGAACCACAGCCGCGATATGCTTCGCGCCTGCCCGATGTACAGTTGGAGCCTGAAACAGCGGATCGCCTCAAGACATGGACATTTTTCTAATGAAGACCTCGCAGATTGGCTGATGAGAGATTTCGACGGTTCGGCGCGTCACGTCATCCTCGCTCATCTTTCTCAACGAGCAAATGATCCCGCGCTGGCACGGATCACCGCCGAATCCGCTCTTCAAATGCGTGCCCCGCTGTTTCCAGCGGAAACAAAGATCACGCTTTCAAATCACCGAGAACCGACTGAGTGGTTCTACTTTTAACTTAAAGAATTTCGTTTCTCCGACCATGCTGCGATAAGCGCGACGGGCAACCCGACCAGCAATGCATGCCCGATGAAGCTGTTCAAGAATGAAACGAGGTCGAAGGTCGAAGCTCGCCAACCGATAGCTGAAAGAGGGATAACAACATATTGCATTACGAAATGCGCGGCAACGCCATAGACCAACCCGGAAATAATAGGCTGTCGAATGAGGAACGAAATATTTCGCGCGAGAAAGTAGTAAACGGTTGCAATGCAGAACGCGACAACAAAGTGCAGAAACATTCCCAATATCGCGGTGTTCCAACCACCGGCAATCGCTGCCTCGCGGCCTAACACGCCTGCCGCAACGCTTTGCCAAACCCGCTGCACAGTGATGCCGAAGTATTTCGGAAAGAAAATACTGGCATCGAGAAAGTCGAGCACGCCGATCGCCAACCCGCCGAAGACGATCGTATCGAACGCACGCGGTTTTCCCGCAGGGTCTGTTTCAAGATCTTCCATTTTGTACGCCTCTTGGCCGAGATAGATTACAGAACGCTGCGAAAGGTTTTCCGGTGGAGCGGGCAAGGGCCGTATTCTTTGATCGCTGCGCGATGCGATGCAGCGCCGTAACCCTTGTGTTCCGCGAAACCATATTGTGGAAATTGCGAATCGAGTTCCGTCATTAAACCGTCGCGGTAGGTCTTGGCTATTACGGACGCGGCGGCGATGGAATACGAGATCGAATCACCTTTGATTATCGCCTTTTGCGGCAGGCATACAAGCTTTAGTTGAAGAGCATCGATCAGCAGGTAATCGGCCGCTGGCGCGA
>QHXS01000042.1 GCA_003223975.1 Acidobacteriota bacterium | reverse complement strand
AATATAATGACACCGACGCCCTTATCCGTCAGCGGATTTGGTATGTATTCAAACGGGAAAATATAGAATTCGCGTTTCCCACGCGAACGATCCATGTTGAACCAAAGCCCGAAACATTGTCGGATGACGAGATCATTAATGTCGCGACCGAGCACCTGGCAAATGTTCCAGTCTTCGCACCGCTATCGGAAGAAGAGATCGACAAGCTGGCGCGAGCGTCGGTAAAGAGAATCTTCGCTCCCGGAGAAGCTATTGTACGCCGAGGACAAGAGGGCAGATCGATGTTTGTTGTGATCCGGGGAAATGTAAAAGTTCAGGTCCCTGAGAATAATATTCAGAAAGTAATTAACCGACTTACCGTTAACGACTTTTTCGGTGAAATGGGATTGCTTACCGGTGAACCGCGCACCGCCACGGTTGTCGCGGAAGATGAAGTAGATGTCCTGGAGATTCGCAAAGCCGCGATCAAACCGATCTTTGAGGTAAATCCCGACTTGATGTCGGCTGTTTACGAGATCATCGAAGCACGAAAATTGCTGCTGAGCACGACGGATGAAGACAAAGGATCAGAAGATACCGATCGAAAAGCCGGTGTTCTTGGTTCGATTAGGCGCTTTTTCGGTATCTGAATCGGAAATGTTCAATTGACGTTGCTATCGTAGATGTCGTGAAGCACTTCCGTGATCGGTTTTCTTGACCCTTCGTTGTCCTTCGCACTATTCTTCGTCTTTTCATTAAAAACGGCAGGCAGATAAGTTCCCTCAGCAGGCGTCGTACTGGGTGTACGTCGCCCGTTATTTTGATTCGAATCGACATTGTCTGTTAGGCGTGTGTCTGCGGTTCCATTTGAATCCGTTCCCGCTGCAGGAAGTGCTTCCGGCTCTGCGGCCTTCAATTGTTCAACTATGCGACGGCTTTCGTCGAGAAGTTTGTCGCCTTTGAGTTTTCGTCGACGCTCGAGGGAACGGATCGCTGCCGATGTGAGCGGCGCTTCGGAAGGCTCACGTTCGATCTTTCGAAGAACGCTTACATAGCCGCGCAGTTCAGCAGATGGATAAACGACGGTGCTCTCGAACGACTCGGGATTCTCATTTACGTACGAAAGGTGTTTGACAGCCGCCGAGTGATCGCCGACCTTGTTATAAAGAGCTCCCAGTGCAAAATGAACAAGCGTTGGAGCTCCGTGCATTTCCTTTAAGACCCTTTCGCCGCGATCGATCGCATCGTTTATCTCAAAGCCGTACCACCGTCGCATATCGTCGCGCAAGATCTCGTGAGCGGCCAGATAGAATTCAAATACCGAACGGGTTTTCATGCGGCCGCCGCCGGGCGAGATCAGCTTCGCAAGGAAATACGCGAACACCCCAAAAAAGAAAACAACGAATATCGGAATATTTACAACGACCAAGAGCGAAGCTATGACCGCAAATGCGAGCACGTACTGCCCCCGGTCGCGGACTATCTTAGTAAGCCCCGTTGATTGGCTTCGCTCGTTCATTTAAAGGTCAGGTTGTCGGCGGATTCGGTTGCTCGTTCTTTTCGCCCGAAGGCGACGCCTTTTGCTTTTTCGACGAAGACTTCGCGTCGCTCGCGCCGTTTTCCGCAGGTCGTGCTTTGCGTTTCTCTTCTTCTTCCTTTTTAAAACCGAATTCGGCTAGAACGTCGCCGACCTTTTCGAACACCTTGAACGGTGAGTTGATAACAAAGGCGAATGTCTCGCTCAAAGCTATCGCTTCGAGGTGAACAAGGTTCGCGATCTTCTTCTCGAGCGGAAGTTCGGTGAACTCCTTACGGTATGTTTCTTCGCGTTCCTCGGTTTTGGCTTCTTCCGCGGGTTCGCTTTTCTTTTTTGCCATCGCAATTATTTCTCCAGGCTTTTCGATTTTCGCATAACAGGCAAGTCTGGCCGTGCCGTCACGCGAGTCTGCGCCCAACTGTTCCTTTTCTGCCTCCGTTGGAGTAGAGAACAGCTCGGCTCCCTTCTTAATAATGATCCCGCACCCGTGAGACTCTTCGGAAGCGCAATCGGGAACAGAAACGCCAAGGCGTTTGGCAGCGTCGATCAAATACGTGCCGACCGGAACGACTCCTTCGCGTCCTTCGTCAGGAAAACTTATTTCAACTTCATCCATAAAATGCGGATCCTATCCAACTACCGATCTAACTCGAACACGCGGCTGGGCACCCGAAGCAGCGACCGCGGTGTCCAGTTGTTTCCGCTGACATTCGGAACAAAATCCCCAAAGCCGCAAACTATGATGCGTCGGCTTGAACCCGAATTTGTCTGCCATCTGGTCCTGCAAATTTTCGATCTCCTGCGAAAAGAATTCAATTACCTTGCCGCACTCCGTACAGATCATGTGATCGTGGTGCTCATGGTTGTAATGATGCTCGTAATAGGTCTTGTTATCGCCGAAGCGCACCTCGCGAGCCAGCCCCGCTTCCGTTAGAAGCTTGAGCGTTCGATATACGGTAGTCTGCCCGACTGTCGAATCCTGGCGATGTACAAGTGTGTACAGATCTTCGCTGGTTAAATGCTCTTCGGTCCGAAGAAAGATCTCCAAAATAAGGTCTCGCTGCGCCGTACGCCGGAGACCCGTCTTCTGGATGTGGTCCCGGAATATCTCCTTTTCCTGCAAAAACTCTGGCTGCTTTCTAGTCATATCGTGGCGCGATACTCAATATTTTAACACTTTTGACCGGCGGTTTTGCGGCGTTCGCTGTCGATGCGTTTCCCAAAAGCTCGCGTTCTGTCATTTACACCGCTTCGCCGTTCTGCAAGTTCCACGGATCTTTTTCCGAGATCAAGATAAATATCAACAATCTCCGGCGCAAGACTTTGATGCATCGACGCCAGATGCCGCTCAAAAGTGTCGATATCAAGCCGCGCAAATGTGCCCGTCAGAGCGTCTTCCGGCGTCTGGTGCCGAAGGTTCTTTATTGCGCTCTCCGTCAAAGGAAAAAATATCTTCCGTGCTTCTTCGCCGCTCAATCCGCATTTGGTCAACATCTCGACCGCCACGTCAAATAAAGCAGTCACATGTCCGGCAGCCGTAACGGCGGCGGCATGATACAGCGGCTTATTAGCTGTAGAAATGCTAAAACTTTTACCACCAAGCCGCCGAGCGACCTTTTTGCCAAACTTAACCGCCTTCGGCACGCCTTCGACACAAAAGTACGCGCCGTCAAACTGTGAAGCTCCGCGAACTGGATCGCTTATGGAGGTCAGAGGGTGTAGCGACCCGATGACGGCGCCCTGCGCGGCAACGCTTTTCAGCACCGCTGACGACAGCGAACCGCTCGTATGGAAAACGTACTGGCCTTTTCTAATTAGAGGAGCGATCGAATCGGAAACATTTTCGATCTGCGGATCAGGCGTAGTAATGAAAACCGCGCCGGCGTCGATATGCGTTAGGTTTTTCCATTTTACGACTTCAGGATCTGTATCGATCTCGCGCCTGATCCTTGCCAGTACAGGCCGTGTATTTGTGACAAGTTGGGAAACATCAAAACCGGCTCGGCTAAAGGCGATCGCTAATGCGCCACCAATATTACCGGCTCCGATGATGCAAATATCGGTCACGCCATCAATATATCACGCCACGCTTCACAAAGTAGCCGGGAGCGTGCTGCTGATAGAATGGATCCATCCAAGGCCGCCGTCCGGACCCTCGTCGTCGGAATCGATACCTGCCAGCATGACGGAAAGAAGCTCCAGTTGCGGATTCGTAAACTCAGGTATCGACGATCCTGAACGTATTTCGTGCAGCAGACCGGCATAAATTTCCTGATCCGCACCGTGCCTTGATCTTTCCATCTCTGATTCGATCTCAGACGACAGCAATTCACGGTTGTCATTTAAAAGCTTTTCAAAATGTTCAAAAACTTCGTCAACCAGGTAATTGAGCTCTTCGGCCAGTCGTTCGATAGTAAGCAGGTCTATCGATCTCAGTGCACAGACGCACATCGGGGCCACCGCCAGAAATGCAGCGGGATCTTCGTTGCACTGAAATGAAGCAAGTTCTCGTTTAATACTTCTAAACGACCTTCCGTATTTCCCTCTGACCGGTTCGCATTCCATCGTTGCAATGAATACGCGCCACCTGTTCGGACCTGCCGTATTCTCGAACCAGTTTAGATTTGCGACTGGCGATCGAAGAGCCTCATGCTTCGAGGAATAATATTCGGTGTATAGGCGGAGAAATTTTGTCCAGGCGTAACCGACTTCACGTCCCGTTTGCTCGTTCGCATCGTTTTGGACAGCTCCAATAGCATGCCAGACCGCTGCTTTCGATTCTTCAACCTCTTCGATTCCGGTATTTTCCGTTAGCGCTAAATAATTCCGTATCTGATCGCTTTTGAGATAATTCGCTTCCAAATGCTCCAAACTCGACAACGACGCCTGAACAGAATGAAAATCATTCGGCCTGTCGTAAAGCGCTTTCGAGATCTTTTCGATACAAAGCTCGAGATCGATGTCGCCGGCCAAGGTTTCGTCAATCATTGAAACGACCTCAGTATATTCCTCCAACACACGGCTCTTGTCGCTCCACAGCCGTGTGTTCAGATCGCTTTCTGGTATCGAAGATCGAACTAGGGCAGAATTCCTATTTTGCCAATCGGCGGAAATATCATTTAGGGATCCTAATACTTTTAGCCGATCTTCGGGACGCGTCATGGAGACGATGGATTCGTCACCTGCGATCACCCGTGCCCAGCGAGTAAGTTTTTCATCTTCAATTCTGGTAGTGCTTGGCCGAGAAAGAAACTCGATCTGGTCCCAATCGACCTTAAGATCAAGGGAACGTCCCCTAATTCGTTCGTTTCCAACGGTAATGAATTCGACAAGCCCGTTTACCGCCATCGCAGCCAAAATGAGCCTTACCCCTTGTCGCGAAAGCCCGAGTGGTGACGCTGCGAGGACATCTGCGGCGGCATCGAGTCGCAGGGGCGATGCAGGTGAGGCGTCTACGAGATCCAATATTCGGACCACGCTTTCCGATCGAGACAATTCATCTTTTGTTTTCAGCGTAGGCGTGTCTGTATGAGGTTCGGTCAAACCAAGCGGAGCGCCGAAAGTTGCTAGGAGATGCTGCGCATTAGCATCGCTGCTGCTTTGACTTCCCAGTACGTCCTTAAGGAAACTCTCGACGACCTCGTCGGTCAGCAACTCTTTGAAATTTGGATGCTCGTAGTATAGCGATTCGAACAGGGGTTCGAGCATCACAGACATCATGTCCGAAAGGTCGGCGGCCTCACGTGCGTCGTTGGAGAAATTGTAATCGAATCCGTCGATCACAAGTCGCGCGTCCCCGATCGAGGTGCGTTCAATGGCTGTTTCGACGCCTCTTGAGTACGTTTGGAGGAGAGCCGATAATTGGTCGCTATACTTCGTCCTTAGGTCGGCATTGCTCTTGAGAACCTGGTACGCGGCCAATGTCCGGCGTTCATCGACCGAAAGCGGAGCAGCCACCCATTCGATCCGTAACGCTGCTGTCGTCTCGACCGCCTGGGACTCCGTCGTTGGCTCTTCTACTCGAAAGATCAGTTCCCAGTCGGGTTTGGGATCGTCAAGTACCTTGTCATTCGTTACGGGATCTGAAATGACTATCTGCATCCGGCCTGAACGCAGTGTCCCCCGCCATCTCGCAGTCAACATCACCGGCTTCTCGATGTCCTCGCCTCCAGTGGTGCGCCCGGCGATCTCAGGGAAACGCGCAGCAACCGCCCGCAAATAGATCTTCTGGATTTCGAATTCACTTATTTCGGAGATCAGCGCCTCAAGCTCGCGTGCCAACTTGTTCGATCCGACTCTTAGCGAATAGGCCATTGCCGGCCCGGAACTTTCGACGCTGACGGTTTCGGGATTTGATCGCGAAAATGCCGCCAGAGCCGCTTCGATCCCGAAGCTTACCTGCGCCTGGTCCGGATCGACGAACATCATGGCACCCGCAATGTCATCGGCGGTCGAACTTCGGCCGGTCAACGAAAGCAGAAATAACGTTTTCAATATCAGCTTCGCGCGATGTCGTTCCGTGACGGGCATCTTGCCGATCTGCTTTGCGGTCAGGTCATCGTATGCCGCAAATGCGCCGCTTATTTCGTCAACCTTGCGAAGCTCCGGTTCCGTGCTGTCAAAGATCTCTTCGAATCCGATCAACGAATCCACTGGTCGCCCTAAGATCTTTTGCCCCGCTTCCGATGCGAATCCGAGAAGTGCAAAATCCGGAACATAGGCCCTGATGAAGGGCGCCAATTCTAACGTAGCGGGATGCAGCGGATACATCGCGGTGAATTTCTGTTCGCTCCAACGAAATTGCGGCACGGTTTCGCGGAAATGCGTGTACACATTGGAAAGGACGGACTGCATTCGGGAATGCTTAGGAAAGATGAGCGAGTTTACGACCTTGTGCAGATGTTCAGGGTCGAGATAGTCGATGGCAAACGAACTGGAAACCGCAAGATTTGAACCATCCGCATTCGCGATATCGTCGTCCAGCGCCAAACCCGCAAATATACCGAGCTTCGAGCTTTCGCTCGCAATTACCGATAACACATCCCCATCATTTCGTTCGACTGGAGAAGAGCGGTCTGATGCGGTGTCGATCAAAAGAATCGTTCGCAGGTCGCCTGAAAGATCCTTCGCCTTCGCAAGAATATCTGCGATCTCGCTCCCGACCGACGCTTCGTCGATCGAAAACGTCGAAGCCACGGCGGCGATCAACTCGCTTTTCAAAGTGGGCAGCGACCCGCGCCGAACGTTAATTACAGGGTAGTGCCGCCTAAGTAATCGCTGCGAGGCACTCGCAACGTGGGTTTCCGTGATAAGCGATCGGACCTCGGGATGCGAGGCGATCACGGACACCATTGCTAGAAAATGGCTTTTACCGACGCCACGGTAACCGGCGATCGCACGGCACTTTGCCCCGGGCACAGGGTTGCAGATCTCGTCGAGCCACCGAACCATCAGGTCGGTCGTAGCGTCGCTAAAATAGTAATTTGTGACGGTACGTGACGGTTCGAACAAAAGGTCCGTCAAGATCTCGTACGAGCGAACGTCGACAATGTCTTTTACTTTTTCTGAGAAACGCTTCATCTGGGCAGTGAAACTGGAAGGCGAGGAAGAAAGGTCGTTGGCGGGGGCCTGAGTCGAGCCTCCAGGAGAGGAGGCCTTCTATTAGTTATTTTAGCAATCTTTTGCCTGATAAATAAAGGAATTTCGCATTCCGGGCGGCCAAAATTCTTTCAGGCGACAACATCACAACTTTTTTTCGCGATCGGGCATCAAAATCCATTGAACATCGTGTTAATAATACGTACCATTAAGTTGTTCCCCACGGAGATCTTATATGTTTAGAGAAAGTTCGCGATATGCAGCGTCATTAGTTGTAGCAGCGTCGCTCATGTCCGGCCTGTTTTTGTCGGTCCCGATGCCGAACTTCGGCCAGACGAAGGACACTACTTCAACTCCGGCCACCGACCCGGCCAAAGCCGCCGCCCAAGCCGGCGTAAAGAAACCTTTGAGTCCTATGGAGGACCCGTCACAGATCGGCAAGCGAAAAGTTAATGGCGGCTCGGACAAATTCTTTGGCTGGCTCGGTGGTTCTCAAGAAAAGGAGATCGCGATCGGTCGTCAACTTGCTGCCGAAGTTGAGCAGGGCGCAAAGATGGTTGATGACCCGATGATCACCGAGTACGTCAATCGTGTCGGGCAGAACATCGTACTCCATTCGGATGCCAAGATCCCGTTTACGATCAAGGTGATCGACAGCGACGACGTAAACGCATTTGCATTGCCCGGCGGCTTTTTCTTTGTCAACAAAGGCCTGTTGCTCGCCGCCGATAATGAATCGGAGTTAGCGGGCGTGATGGCTCACGAGATCGCACATGTCGCCGCTCGTCATGCAATGGAAAACCAGGGCAAGGGCACGCTGATGAATTACGGAATGCTCGCCGGCATGATCTTTGGAGGCCCGATCGTGGGCACCGTTCTTCAAAACGGTGGTGGGATTCTCGGCGGTCTCGCAATGCTCAAGTTCAGCCGCGCCGCTGAGGAAGAGGCCGATCGACTCGGCGTTCAATACCTTTATGCGGCGGGCTACGACCCGACCGGAATGTCAACGATGTTCGAAAAGCTGAACGCCAAGAACAGCAAAAAACCCGGTGCTGTAGCGAAACTATTTGCGTCGCACCCGCAGTCGATCGATCGTCGCGACACGAGCCTCGCTCTTGTTTCCCGGTTTCCGGAGCGAGAAGAATATGTGATCAGCACCTCCGAATTTGACCGCACAAAGTCCTACTTACTTCGCACGTCGAACGCCAGGGCCGGCGTTACAAGCGATGTCGAAGACGCAGATCCAGGACGACCGACATTGAAGCGTCGCGACCCGGAAAATACGGACTCTGCAACCGGTGTCGATTCAGGTGGGTCGAGTTCTTCCGGATCGAGTTCCTCCGATGCTCCTCCTCAATTGAAGCGCAAAGGTGAAGAACCAAAACCTGCTCCGTCACCTTCGCCTAACAATTAGTGGGTCGAGATGCTTAAAATAAAAAAGGGGACCGCACTGCGCGGTCCCCTTTTTTATTTGTCAGGAACTATTTTTGCGGGTTCTGCTGCGGTTTTGCAACCGGCGCAGTTTGGGGTGCAGCCTGCCGCTGTGATATGACCGTGGTAAACGCATTCGGAATCTGATTCACAAGAATATCGCCCTGGTTTTCGATGATCTGGTCGATCAACTCAAACTTTTCCTTGTCAAAATCCTTAGTCATTAATACACCGTTTTTGTCGATCGTCATCGGGTAGATGCCGAAGAATTGATTCTTGACGTTTTGGAAGAACGACGCTTGGTCAGGCGGAAGCACGGCCTTGCGGTCAGGACTTGCTTCCGGGATAGTTGCTCCGATCAATTCAAGTTGCTTTTTCGATTCCGCAACGTATTCGCTATTAGGATAGTCCCGAACGATCCGCTGGTAATACCTGACGGCCTGATCCGACTCTTCCTCAAGCATATATGTGTTCGCCAGCTTGAAAAGCACCTCGTCGGCGCTGCCGAAATTGGGGTATTTATCGATTATTTCCCGATACCGCGACTGCGCACCCTTCAACCCGCCTTTTCCGAGCGTAACCGATTGATTGTAATAGTAATTGGCGATAAGCAAATTATGCGTGCCAAGGTTGTTTTGAACCTCGTCCAGGCGTAGTTCCGCATCCTTCTTTAGGATCGAATTCGGATACGATTGTATTAGCGCCTTCAAGCGTGTTTCCGCACGCTTAGCACGCGTTGCATCTCGATCGGGCAGCCCGATCTGCCGCATTTCCGATTCGGCTATCTTCAAAACGACACGGTCCGCGAGCGGGTGCGTCGGAAAGAACGTTAACCAATCCTGGTACGCCGCAACGGCCTGGATGAGCGACGCGGTCGAGCCTTCGAGGTAGAAAGAGTCGGCGACTGCGAGCTTTGCCATCGGCAAATATGGCGAATCAGGATAGGTTGTGATGATCGTTTGAAACAGCAAACGGCCAACATCGAAACTCTTTTTTCGCACTTCCTTTGTTGCGGTAATAAACAGTTCGCGATCGCGGCCGGGCGTCACCGTGCCGATAAGCTCTTCATACTCATCGTTACCGCCGCCGAAGATCCCCAGGAATTTCTTTTTCTTCTTAGGGTCACGTGCCTGGCCTTCTTTCGAAGTTGTGGCTGCACGAGCGGACGCAGTTTCCGTCTGGACCGCGTCCGAACGGGTCTGAAGCTCGGAAACCGCTGTTTCAAGTTGCTTCAAATCAGCGGAATCATACTTTTCGGAACGGTCAAGCTTTCCGCGGATCTCACCTATCTCGGACAACAACTTCGCCGCATCTTTCTCGATCGATCGGAGCCTTCCGACCGGCGTGTCCACGTTCTTTTTGTCTTCTTTGCTTGTCTTTTCTTCCTGTGCGAGTACCGATGCAGCGCTCGAAGCCGATTTGCGGATCGTTTCAAGCTTTTGACGCATTACTTCTAGTCGTTGCTGAGACGAACCGTCGTTTCCTGTGTTTTGTCCAAAGGAAACCAATGCGCTGCTAAGCAACAGAACGGAGAAAAACAAAAAGGCGAATTTACTAAATTTCATAAAATAAAACCCTAAGGACGACGCGACTAGCTCAAACCCACATTGCGCCGGCACCGAGAAGCTGCTTTATCGCCGCAGCACGATCTTCCTTTCCGAAAATGGCCGTCCCTGCGACAATGATCTCAGCACCCGCTCCGACGACTTCTTCGATATTATTCTCGTCAATGCCGCCGTCGATCTCGATACGTGTGGAGAGGCCGCGCTCGGTGATCATTCTTCGCAAGCCCCGAACTTTTCGTACTGACCCCGCGACGAATTTCTGGCCGCCAAAACCGGGATTTACCGACATCAAAAGGATGAAATCGGCATACTGCAGTGCCTCGTCCAAGGCACCAAGCGGCGTTGCCGGGTTGATCGCGATGCCTGCCAATCCGCCGGCCTCTTTTATAGAAGACAACGTTCGATGGAGATGCGCATCTGCCTCGACATGCACCGATACCATGTCCGCCCCAGCCTTAACGAACTCAACAGCGTATCGTCCCGGCTCGCTGATCATCAAATGCGTATCGATGACCATCTTAGTGGCCTTTCTAAGCGATCTGACGACGGGCAGCCCGATCGTAATATTCGGCACAAAATGACCGTCCATCACGTCGACATGCAATACTGTCGCACCGGCTTTTTCGACCTGGTCGATCTCGTCGGCAAGCCTGGTGAAATCAGCCGAAAGGATGGAAGGCGCGATGTCGATCATTCAAATACCTGCGATTCTCAATATTTAGTTGCAAACTAGCGTCCCGAAGTTGTAAAACTCAAGGTTTCGTCGAGCGAGGCCGCTGATCGCCACCTGCCGGTTTCGTTGTTGACGGCGCCTGCTGCGGTTTCGTACCCGGTGCGGCCGGCGGGTTCGATTTCGGTTTATCCGTTTTCGTCTCAGTTTCCTTCTTGTTCGAATTTTCCGGTGCCGCAGTTACGTCGGAATTCACATCAGTTCCACTTGCGGTATTAGCGATCGTGTCGCGGGTCGTATCAGCCTTTTTCTTAGCATTGGCGTTCGAATTTGAATTCGATTTTCGCTTCGGCTTATCGTTGATCATCTCTTCGATCTTTTCGGTATCGTCGGCCTCGATGTCTTTGATCAAGGATTTTGGCGTTTCGTCGGCCGTTGCGCCGGCCTTACTCACGACGACAAGGATCATCTGACCGGTTTTTACGGTTTCGCCGGGCCTTGGCAACTGCTCAAGAACCGTATTGATCTTTTCCGTGCTTGCCCGATCAGCACGCCGCTTTATCTTGAGGCCCAGGGCTGCTAGCTCTTTCTCGCTCTCGATAAAATCCTTCCCGACTATCTCCGGCACCTTTATCTCGGTCCCCGAAAGCGACATGTATACAACGCTCGCAAGCCCGGCAATAAATGCCATCAAAAGGATCGCAAGCGCGGCTAGTTTTGTAATTGCTGATAAACCGGTGGAAATAAAACCCATCTCAAATTACTCCGGGAAACCAAGGGAAATCTTAACATTTTTGAATCCGTCGTTAAACATTTAGCGGCGACGAAATACTGCCATAAAGAAACCGTCCATGTCGTCGCGATCCGGAAAAGTCCGGGCGAAATTCTCGGAGGTGTGGAATCGCCGATCGGCACGCGGCAATTCCGGCGAGAATTCCGAATGTCGCTGGAGGAAAAGCGCACAAACCTCTTCGTTTTCCTCGCATTCAAGTGAACATGTGGAATATATCAACCGACCGCCATTGGCCACTGTATCTGATGCATTTTCCAGGATTAGAAGTTGTTTGCAGGATAGTTCGTCAATATCAGTTTTGGTGATCGAATACCGTATTTCAGGATTGTGTCGTATCGTTCCGGTCCCGGAACAGGGAGCATCGACCAAAACAGTGTCGAAGCTTTGTGCGACGAACGGCAAGCAACCGGTCGCATCAAGCTGGACCACCTGAACAATGGCAGATTGATTTTGACAAGTGGCTTTCAAGCGCTCAACACGTGAAAAATGCAGGTCGCCGGCTACGACGAACGCTTCCGCCGATGTCGCGATCATCGACGTCTTTCCGCCGGGTGCCGCGCAAACATCCAAAACACGGCGTGCTGCAATATCGATCACGCATTGAGCGACGAGTTGCGAACCTTCGTCCTGACAATAGATCGACCCCTCATCTGCGAGCCTTCGCAATTCTGTATTGAAATGCGTCGCAATAAAGCAATTCTTGACTGCTTCGGACGCTCGAATCGCTCCGGTTGATATAAGATTTTCGATCGGTTCGGGTTCTTTTCCGATCGCCCGAAAAGCCAGCGAGGGCGTCTTATTATTCGCGAGACAAATGGCTTCAGCGCTTTCGAGG
>QHXS01000041.1 GCA_003223975.1 Acidobacteriota bacterium | reverse complement strand
CCGATGCCGAACATCATCGTCGCCGTCGAGCGCAGGCCGACCTTGTGAACGGCGCGCATCACGTCGAGCCATTCCTGCGTGTTGCATTTCGTTGAGACGCGTTTTCGGACCTCATCATCCAGGATCTCGCCGCCGCCTCCCGGCAGTGAATTCAACCCGGCGTCTTTGAGCCGCTGCATTATCGTTTCGTAATCGAGCTTTGAGATCAGGGAAATGTTGTGGATCTCCGGCGACCCCGGATACTTCGCGTGCAGTGTGCGCAACAGGTCTTCGTACCATTCGATATTGAAATCCGGGTGTAGGCCGCCTTGCATCAATACACCGGTGCCGCCGAGCTCTATCGTCTCGTCGATCCGTTTCTCGATCTCTTCGATCGAATGAACGTACGTGTCCGGCTTTCCCGGCCGTCGATAGAACGCGCAGAATGTGCAAACTACATTGCAGACGTTCGTGTAATTGATGTTCCGGTCGATGATGTAAGTTACGACCTCCGGATCGTTCTTGCGGCGTCGGATCTCGTCGGCGGCAAGGCCGATACGTACAAAATCCTTTGACTCGAGCAACGCGGTGCAGTCTTCACTCGTCAGGCGCTCGCCCGCTAGTGTTTTGTCCAAAATAGGCTGAATGTTGTCTGCCATATGACTAAAGCCACGCGTCGCTAGGACTTGATTTCGATTATAATCTTATCAAATCGGACCTAATTCACCTGTCCAGGGGACTTCTTCATCGATGAAACCGGTCAAATTCACCTCCATTCTCACAAAATCGACCGGCGAATACGGCGGACAATATTTGCCGGTTCCTGAGAAGGCCGCCCTCAAGTTTGAGAAAAAGAACGGAACTCGCCGTGTTATTTGCACGCTGAACGGCACCCTTACTTATCAATGCGCTGTGCTACCCAATGCAAAAGGCTTTTACATCGGCACGAACAAGAAAATTCGCGACGAGTTGCAGATAGCGCCCGGGAGTAAGGTTACCGTCGAACTAAAAAAAGACGAGAGCAAATATGGGATGCCGATGCCGGCGGAGTTCAACGAAGTTCTCAAACAAGACCGCGAGGGCGACAAATATTTTCACGCACTAACACCCGGCAAACAGCGCTCGATACTTTACTGGGTCGGCCACGAAAAAGATGTCGATAAGCGGATCCAGGTCTCACTTATCTTCATCGAACACCTCAAAAGAAACGACGGCAAGATCGTTCACGACGCGCTCACCGATGAGCTCAAGCGGCCGGCGTTTTGATCCGTTGAATCCAAACCAAAAACACCAACGAAACTTAGCCTGTAACGTTTTTATTGATCCGTGACCCCTTTATTGTACGAACGACGCCTTTACTATTCGGGAAGGTAAAAAATATGCATGACAGGACACAACAATTCAACACATCGGATCTCGGGCTGGTGGTTTTTGTGATCATCGCAGGCTGGCTGCTTTTGTTTCAGTCGGGGCTGTTCTGATTCGCGGCTTTCTTTTTGCGGTCGGCTAGGTACACGATGCCGAAGCACACGGCGCCCGCTATTAGAAAAGAAACAGCAGCCCGCCAATCGTCCGGCACCTCGGCCCCTTTCAGATACATCGGCTTTCCCCATATGATCCCGATCACCGAAAGAACTGAACCAAGCAAACAAACGCCACCGACGATTTGCAACAAAAGAAAAAACAGATCTTTCATATCAAATACCTCAGAAATTATTTTGCATATTCCAGCTGGCGAATGTTTTCGCACAACCCATGGTTTTTTGCAAGAGCGAAGTAAAGCTCCATCCCCCTTTGAAGATCGTCGCTTACGCTATACGAGATGTTTTGTGAAAGGTACGTTCGCATTGCATCTTCTCCGACCTTGATCTCCGGGGCGTAATTGGAAACGATTGCGTCAATGTGGGCGAGCCCTTCATCGCGTGCGGCCGCAAAGTCGATCGCCGATCTCCCGTTTCGTGTCATCCACATCGCAAAAATGAAGCCGAGATCTGTGTAATGCTTCCAAAGCCGGGCCAGGTCAAATGTTCGCAAACCTGCTCTACCGTCGTCCAGGTCCGACAGCTTCAATGCGGGGTCGCCGATAAGCAGCGCGCAGTCCGCGCTTGCCAGCATGGTTTCAATATTGGGAGCGGAATTGCACCAATCGGGCTCTGATCCGAGAAACTCACGGAATATGATCTTCGTTAGCACAACAGATGTCCTGGAGGAAACATCCAAAGCCACCGACCGCACGTCAGCGAGGTCCTCACCGCGCGTAACCAAACAAACACTTCGGACCTGCTCTTTCGCGCCCACGCATACGTCCGAAACGAGTTTCACATCGTCCAATTGGTGGTAAGCGATCACCGGTACCAACGCCGCATCGACACGGCCGTTAGCAAGCAACTCTGCGGAGCGCGCCGGTGCGTTATCCAAAACTAACTCGACCTTCCCGTGGTTTGCGCCGTAAAGAAAGCTCCAGATCAACGGGGCCGTGTTCGAGTAACTTGAAGCAGAAATTCGCGGTGTCGTCATTTGCAGAAGCCCGAGCGTCAGCACGGGCGTAACGGCAACTTAAGTCTGGTAAACGTCTGAAAACTCAGGTTTTCGGGACAACAGTTTCGAAGCATAGGGGCACGTGGCAGTAATTTTCAAACCTTTTTCACGCGCAAATTCGACGGCTTCTTTCACCAACTTCTCGCCA
Organism: Acidobacteriota bacterium; assembly: GCA_003223975.1. Classification (GTDB taxonomy): domain Bacteria; phylum Acidobacteriota; class Blastocatellia; order Pyrinomonadales; family Pyrinomonadaceae; genus OLB17. The sequence goes on along the minus strand of QHXS01000041.1, from coordinate 10,171 downwards.
ATTCCCTGCCCGCGAAGGCTTTCGTCCACCTCGGTGTGATCGATATTGATGCTGTTATCTTCCGATTTTGAATACGTCAGTTCAGCAAGCCGTTCTTGTTCGCGTTTGATAACAAACGCTCCTCTTTTGTGTCCTTCGATATGTCTGATCTCCATTTACAGATAGTTTCACGCAAAGAAGGGAATTTTGCCACAGAGCACACAGAGAACACAGAGGCAGTTGGTATAGGAATATTGCCCGGCGTCCGCTTCTCGATTATTCTAGGCTGGTGAAGATATACGACGTCACTGTTCCAATAAGTGCTGAGGTTCCGATCTATAAAGGCGATCCGGGCGTTTCGGTTTCTGCATTCAAATCGCTCGCGGGCGGTGACTCTGCGAATGTTTCTGAGATCTCGTTTGGCGTTCATACCGGAACACACGTCGATGCCCCGAACCATTTTATTGACGGTGCGAAACGTGTACATGAACTCGATCCGGAAAAGCTTATCGGGCCATGCCGGGTGATCGAGATCTACGACGAGATCATCGCCATCGAGCCGGAACATATAGGAGATTTGGACGGGGTTGAGCGCCTCTTGCTGAAAACCCGCAACTCGCAATTCTGGAGTGAACCGGAACGCGGCTTTCGAACCGATTTCACATATATCACACCCGATACGGCGATAATGCTGGTCGAAAACGACATGAAGCTTATTGGCATTGACTATCTTTCGATCGAGAAAAGCGGCTCGCCCGGCCATCCGGTCCACGTCACGCTGCTTGCGAAAGAGATCGTAATTCTTGAAGGGCTCGACCTTCGCGAGGTTCTACCGGGCGACTATGAGTTGATCTGCGCACCCCTGAAATATATTGGAGCCGGCGGCGACGGCGCCCCTGCAAGAACGATGCTTCGGTCGTTATGAACGTCAACGACAAGCTGTACCGGGTTAAAGTTTACGACCTTGTAAAAAATATCCCGCGCGGGCGTGTTATGACCTACGGTCAGATCGCGATCGTGTTGGGCGGCGGTTACACGGCGCGGACAGTCGGCTACGTAATGCACGGCTCGGACGATGGGGTGCCGTGGCAGCGTGTAATAAATTCGCAAGGAAAATGCTCGACAAGTAAGCTTTCGATTCCTATCGATCTGCAGCAGTCAATGCTTGAGCAGGAAGGCGTGGTTTTCAGCGACAGAGGAAAATGCGACCTTTCTAAGTATCAATGGTGGCCGCAAGGCTTCGAGCCCGAGTCGGAAACGTCACCAACTCTATTTGAAAGCAGTTAATCCGATCTGCTCAATTTTTTTGACTTTGGCGTTGCATCTGTAGTACACTGTTGCACGCCGAGCTCTTTGAAAATTGAATCGAAAACGTTATACGAAAAAATTTTTTCGAATATCAGTGATAATTTGTGATCTTTACGACCGTAAGCCCAGTAACTACTATTGTTTACGCGTCCGAACAAGTGCTTCGGACAGCCGCCGGACACCCGCCGGACAAGCGGCGGACAAACTCCGGACAAAACTCTCAAAACATCAGCGGCCCCACTTAAGCTTGTTTCGCAAAACGTCGAAATAGTTGCGGTTAGGCGGTTGGACAAGGTTGAAGGTCGTTTCGCTTTTACGTATCAGGACGGTGTCGCTGCCGAGCAGCGGAAATCCGGTTTGGCCGTCGAGGGTCAAAACAACGCCTTCGTTCTCTGAAAGCAGTTTCAGCTCTATTTCGGCACGGTCAGGCACAACGATCGGCCTGTTTGTGAGCGTAAACGGGCAGATCGGTGTTAGCACGACGGCGTTCATTGACGGGTAAACGATCGGGCCGCCGGCTGAAAGGTTGTAAGCGGTCGAGCCCGTCGGCGTGGCGACGATAAGGCCGTCTGCACGGAACGAATTAACGAAAAGGTCGTTTAGCCGCACTTCGATCTCGATTATTCGAGCAAGGGCAGCCTTATTGACCACTACATCGTTCAGAACGCGTCCGGTCGCCAGAATTTCGTCGCCGCGGCGATGTTCGACATCGAGCATTTCGCGGCGGTCGACCTCAAAATTACCGTCAAAGATCGCTTCTAGGGCGGTATGCATCTCCTCGATGCGAAAATCGGTCAAATATCCGAGGCCGCCGTAATTGATGCCGATGACCAAAACCTCGCGGTTGCCGATCATCCGGGCAGTGGCGATCATCGTTCCGTCGCCGCCGAGCACGACGATCAGGTCCGCATCCATCGCTTCGCCGCCGGCATCTAATTCCTTGCCGGTAAAGATCGGTTCACGGACGTTCTCGAGGTCGCGGGTTTTCAGCCAGGAAAAAAGCTCCTCGGCGGTGTTCCGGGCGTCAGCGTTATTGGGTTTTACGACTATACCAACCGATTTGATCTGCGCCTGGGTCATATGAAGGATCGACGACTTTAGTGCAGCCCTAAATGCGGGCGCTTCGTTGGATTAGATAGAGCTTTTTTTGTTAGAATCTCAGTTTGCCCCAAAAGGCCTTGAATCCGCAATAAACAAAGGTAACTGATGTTAAAGTTTATCACCCGTCTTGAAAAGACACGTAATTTCATTCTCTTGCTGTTTGCCGTGCTGATGGTCGGCAGTCTCGTTTTCTTTTACGCGCCGACGCGCGGCGGCCTGACCGTAAACCCGCAACACAGTACCGAAACTGCAGCGACCGTTTCCGGTGAAACGATCACGGTCGGCGATATCGAACGTCAACGCGAACAGTTCAGCCAGTTCAGCCAAGGCAGGCCGTACCCTGCCAAGCTGATCATAAACGGAATGATCGGCGGCAAGATCACGCGTGTAGAGGCCGCTCGACTGGGACTGACGGCCTCAGACAAGGAAGTCGCAGATTCGATTCGCGAGCAATATAGACCGGAAGATGGAAAGCCATTCGATCAAAAGCGATACGAGCAAACCATCGTCGAGCGTTACGGCAGCATTTCGGCGTTCGAAGAAAGCGTTCGCGACGACCTCAGTGCGAATAAGTTGCGGGCTTTCATCACATCTGGAGTTACCGTTTCTGAAGAAGACGTATTAAAGGAATATCAACGGAAGAACAGCAAATTCGATCTTTCCTATGTGACGGTAAACCCAACCGATATCGCGAAGTCGATCACTCCGTCAGACGAAGAACTGAAAGCATATTTCGAGCAGAACAAGCAGCAGTACCATATCGACGTTCCGCAGAAAAAGATCAAATATGTCTTCATCAACACGTCCAAGATCGGCGAGAAACTCAGTATTCCGGAAGCTGATCTTCGCGCCGAATACGATGCGCTGCCGGTCGAGCGTAAAAAAGCTGGAGTAAATGGCCAGGAGATCGTGTTTCGAATTCCAAAGCCTGAACTCGAGGGCCAAGCGCTGACGAAGGCCGGTGACCTCGTCTCCCGGTTGCGACAGAACGGCCCGACGGTAAGCGAGGAAGCGTTTGCGGAGGCGGCAAAAGGGCAATCGGAAAACCCGGCGACGGCCCCGAACGGCGGCAAGATCCCTGGCATAGTCCGTGAGAACCAGGCAAAAAAAGATGATCCGTATCAACGGCTTCTCACAATGAAACCCGGTGAGATCACCGAACCTATCAATTATCAGGGACGCTATTTTGTGCTTCGCCGCGGCGATGATGTCCCGAAAACATTTGAGGACGCAAAAAAAGAGATCGAGGTTTCCCTGCGAAACCGCCGTGCGTATGGCGCTGCTGCCGAATTGGCGCAGAAGGTCGCGGAATCGCTAAAAGAGACAAAGGACCCTCAAAAAACCGCCCAGCAATTTGCCGGCCAGGCGAACATGAGCGTCACAGATATGATCCGTGAGACAGGCTACGTGAAACCCGGCGATATGGTCGACAAGATCGGCAATTCGCCGCAATTCGAAGAAGGTATAGCGCCGCTGCAAAATGCTGGCGACGTCGGTGAGAAGACGCCGATCCCGGACGGCTTCGCCATCCCGATGTTCGTCGATCAAAAGGGCCCGCGTGATGCTGATTTCGAAGAGGTAAAGGCGCAGGTGACCGAGCTTGTGAAGATACAGAAAGCGCAGGCGCAGGTTGACGAGATCGCAAAACAGATTGCTTCCGGGGCCGCGAATGCGACGGGATTGAATTCGGCTGCGACTGCAAAAGGGTTATCTGCAAAAGATTCGAAATCTTTTATCCTCGGTTCGCCTCTGGGTGAAGGCCCGACGGCTACGACAAACGAAGATCTGGAAAACGCGATCTATGGAATGAAGGAAGGCGATGTCACGAAAACACCGATCAAGGTCGGAGACAATTGGGTGATCGTCGGCGTGACGAAACGCGAAGACGCGAACATGGCGGAATTTGCGAAGCAGCGAGACACACTGGTGGAGCAGATGCTGAGCAAAGAACGCGGCGAAGTTTACAGCGACTACGTAGCTTCCACTCGACAGAAAATGGAAGCCGCAGGAAAGATCAAGATCTACAGCGACGTGATCGCAAAGATGGATGAAGGCGCTTCTGATCCGTTCAGCGGATTGGCAGACCAGTAGAGCGATTGCAGTTGCGGTTGGCGGCATTTTAGCCGCTGACTGCCCCCTGCAAACTGCCAACTGGCATTCACCACCAACCAAGTATCTTCCACCACGCAATTCCTACCGTAGACCAGATAACGATATTCAAAACAGAAGCGATCAGGCCGATCGTCCACCAACGCCTTTGCGTTACGTAGCCGAGGCCGAAATAGATCGGGGCAGGAGTTGTTCCATAATGCGTCAACCCGGCGCTCAAATTGGCGAAATAAGTAAGCAACAAAACTGTCAATCCAGCAGGTGCGCCGACGGCGACAGTTACCACAAGAAACGGGATGAACATTGCCGTCACATGCGCAGTTATAGATGCGAAGGCATAATGTGCGTAAAAGAAGACAAGCGCCAGGACCGCCAATGCAAGCGGCCAACTCATGCCGGTAGTAACCGAGCCCACTGATTCAGCAAATAGTTTCGGAATGCTTGTTTCGCCGAGCGCGGTTGCCATCATTACAAGGCCGCCATACCAGACAAAAACTTCCCAAGCATGCGATTCTTCGGTCAGGTCGCGCCACGAGAGCACCCCGGAAACAAGCAAGGCGCAAATACCGGCCAGAGCTATAACAGTCGCATCGATTCCGTGAAATTTCGCTGTGATCCAGAGTATTACGACCGCGACAAATACTATCGACAGCACTTTTTCATCGCGGCTTAACGGCCCTAGCTTTTTTAGCTCGTCGTGCGCGAATGTAACCGCATTCGGCGTCTCCTTGATCTCGGGCGGAAAAAGTTTATAGATCATCAGCGGGATCACGACGAGCGATACCAGAGCGGGAACGATCGCGGAGACGAACCAGATCGAATAGTTCAGGTCAATGCCGGCTTGTTTCGACGCGAAATCGCGAATGATAAGGTTTCCGGCTTGCCCCGTCAAAAACGTCGCGCATAGGATCACTTCGCATTGGTAAAGCATCGACATCAGGAAAGTGCCGAGCCGATTCTGTGTGCCGTCTTCGGGCCGCGATTCGTAAGTTTCCGTAACGCTTCGGGCGATAGGCAAAATAATTCCGCCCGACCTCGCACCGGTTGAAGGAACGAAAGAAGCCAGAACCAGATCGGTGATCACGAGCGAATAGCCCAGGCCCAAGGTCTTACGTCCCATTAGCCTGACCAAGATCAAGGCGATCCGATGGCCCAAACCGGTTTGGATCATCGCCCGGGAAATGAAGAACGCGGCCAGCACCATCCAAACGTACTTGTCCGCATAACCGCTCAGAGCCTTCTCGATCGGAAGCGCCCGAAACAGTGCAAGCTCAACGACTCCAATAAGGACCATTGCCGCGCCCGGCAGCGGCTGAACAATGGAACCGACGATCGTTGCAATGAAGATCGCAAGAAGTGCGCGGTGTTCGAATGGCGCGATTTCCGCAGGCACCAGCGCGAAAACGATCGCCTGACAGCCAATAACTATCAGCCATTTGACCCAGGTTCTATTCATATAAAAGCCACAGGGTTCACAGAGAATATAAGACACTGTGAAACCTGTGGCAGGAAAAAAATGCCGCAATCGAACTACATCGCAGGCGTGTGCATATTGGCGAAATACCACCAGGTAATTCCGATCCAGATCACAAGATTTGCAAGCGAAAGGATGAGGCCCATATTCCTGGTCTTCTCACTTCGCGCCGCATTTCGATCGCCTTTGCCGTACATGAGCACGCCGACCAAAACGCCGGTTATTACCCAAGCGAAAAGTCTGATGAAGAGGTTGAACGGTATAACGTCTGACTTGAGATTCATCAGGTACGGAACCTGATAAAGCGTCAGGACAATTGCGAGCACTATCGCCAGTATCGCTGCGATCGGTGGTTTGTAGGTCGACTCCGTTTCATCGCCTGCGCGATCCTCGTTGATGCCGAGTTTGCTGTGGTTATAGCTATAGGCAAAATAGATCACAAGTCCGATAGCCATCCAATCGATGAGCCGGATCCATGTATCGAGCGGCAAGCTGTTCATCAGATAAGCCGCCGAAACTACTGTAGCGATCGGAATGAACGGCGAAAGCGGTACCTTGAACGGACGATTAAGCGCCGGGTTCGACGATCGCAAAATAATGATGCCCGTGCCGACGATCACGAAAGCGAATAGCGTGCCGATACTCACCAATTCACCTAGCAAACTGATCGGAACAAATCCGGCCAATATGGCAACTATCGTTCCTGTGATCGCCGTTGTGATATGCGGTGTTTGGAATTTCGGATGGATCTTTGCGGCCCATGACGGTAGCAACCCGTCCTTCGACATCGAATAAAATACTCGCGGCTGACCCATGGTCATCACGACCATTGTCGAGCTAAGCCCAAGCACTGCACCGACCTTAATTATCGTTGGGAACACAGCGAGGATCGTGCCCATAGTCGTTCCTTGTGCTTGTTTGAGCGCGGCATCGATCGCAACGGCGATCGGGGCCGCTGCGTTCGTGAGCAGCTTGTAATCGACGAGGCCGACCATGATCCCGGCGACCAAAATATAAAGTACCGTACAGATCGCGAGTGAACCCAAGATACCGATGGGCATATCGCGCTGCGGATTCTTAGCTTCTTGCGCGGCCGTGGAAACAGCATCAAATCCGATATAGGCGAAGAAGATCACGGCGGCACCGGTCACGACGCCGCTGAAACCGTACGGCATAAACTCCGCGCATCCGGGGCTTCCAACGGTGCAATTGATACCGATATTGTTCGTATTTACATAACCGACACCGGCAATGATGAACAGAACAACAACCAGTACCTTGATCAATACGATCACCGAGTTGAAGCTTGCTGATTCTTTGATCCCGCGAATAAGCAAAAGCGTGACGGCGACGGCGATCAGCGCGGCTGGCAGGTTGAACACGCCGTGTCCAAGAACAACACCTTCGGCGTTCTTTATTTCGAGTCCGGGCGGAGCACTTAAGGCCAATGGATAATTGATGCCCAACGTGTCGCGCATGAGGCTGACAACGTAACCCGACCAACCTACTGCTACCGTCGCTGCGCCGAAAGCGTATTCGAGGATAAGGTCCCATCCGATGATCCATGCGACGAATTCGCCAAGGGTTCCGTAACCGTAAGCGTACGCGGAGCCCGAGATAGGCACGCTAGCCGCAAATTCGGAATAGCAAAGGGCGGCGAAAGCGCTGACGATACCGGCGATGATCATTGAAATGATAACGGCCGGGCCTGCATGTTTACCGGCCGCCTGACCGGTTAGTACGAAGATACCGGTGCCAATGATCGCACCGATACCAAGCATCGTGAGGTCGATAGCAGTTAGCGCTTTCTTTAATGTATGCTCGCCGGTCTCTTCGGCCTCGGCGATGATCTTCGAGATCGGTTTTGTCGAGAATAGTGACATCAATGCCTCCTAAGAAATGAAAGATCAAGACTGTTCCGCCTGGGGCTGTTTCGCGGAAAGATTTTTCCAAATAAAGTAAACCGGAACACCTGTGAGCACGATCAAAAGGCCCGGCCATGTCGCGGTCGTTTGGTAAATGAACAAAACTGCCAAAATTATTGCCGCGCCGATGCAATATAGCGCTGGAATTATCGGATATCCAAATGCCTTATACGGGCGCTCGCGGTCCGGTTGTTTCACCCGCAGCACGAAAACCGCCGCGATGGCAAGAATATAAAAGATCAAAGCCGCCGAGATAACGTAAGTAAGCAGATCGTTGTAGAGGCTCCCATAACTGCCATCCGCATGGACAGTTCGCGGCAAAACGTACAGTGCTGCCAGAATTCCCTGAATGACCAGTGCCCACGCAGGCACGTGAAACTTGTTCAATGTTCCTGCTTTTTGAAAAAAAAGGCCGTCGCGTGCCATCGCGAAATATGCCCGAGGCCCGGCAAATATCAATCCGTTGTTGCAGCCAAAGGTTGAGATCATGATCGCGACAGCCATCAGGCCCGCGCCAACGCCGGGAAAGATCACTTCGGCGGTTGCCGAACCAACGCGATCGCTTGCGACTTTCTGCATATCTTCGAATCGCAAAGTGACGAGATAGGCAATATTGGCTAGCAGATAAAGTGCGATGACACCGCCCGTGCCAAGCAATAACGACAGCGGCAGATTGCGTTTCGGGTCTTTCACTTCGCCGGCGGTGAACGTAACGTTGTGCCATGCGTCTGCAGAAAAGAGCGAATTTGTCTGAGCCACGCACAATGCGACGAAGAGGCCAAATGCGGTAACCGCCGTCAATCCGTCACCTACCGGCTGAAGCCCGCCTCGGTTCGTCCATATATCACTGAAGTTTGCGGCAGCGATGCTTGGATAAGAAGCGAGGCCGACGATTATCCCGAGTACGATCAGTGCGATCAGCGATCCTGTCTTCGCGAAGGTGAAAACGTTCTGGATCATTTTGCCGAGATTCAGGCCGCGCGTGTTGATCGCCGTTAGCAATACGATCATTACGATGCCGAGCAGTTGAGCCGTCGAAAGGGAGAAAGCGTAGCTCGAAGAACCGATGCGAACAGGCTCGATAATGTAGCTGGACTCGGAGATCTGCGGAATGAGAATTCCGGTGAACCGACTGAACGCAACAGCGACTGCTGCAATGGTCGCAGTTCCGATGACGAGGAAGTGCGTCCACCCGTAAAGAAAGCCCCAAAGCGAGCCGTACGCCTCTTTTAAATAAACGTACATGCCGCCGGCTTTCGGCATCATCGCAGCAAGCTCGCCGTATGAAAGTGCTGCTCCGACTGTCAAAAGGCCCGTAATGATCCAGACGACAAGCAACCAACCCGGCGAGCCGACCTGTCGCGCGATGTCGGCTGAGACGATAAAAATACCCGAGCCGATCATAGAACCGGCAACGATCATCGTCGAATCGAGCAGTCCGAGCCCGCGAATAAAACCTTCTTTGGTTTCCTGTCCGATCTCAGCAACTTCTGTTGCCATAAGTTTCCCCGTGCGGTAAGAAAAATTTGTATTTGCCGATGGATGCCGGGAACCAATATTTCGGAGAGCATGAGCTTCGGTTCGCGCGGCGATGGCGAGAAATTAATTCCTGTTATTATACTTTTATTGCAATAACTGTCGAGCAATAACAGGCGTTTTTCGGGGCAAAACGACCCGCGGCATTCATAATTAGGCAAATTTTGACCCGAAAAAGGCTCGAAAATACCGAAATGCGATCTCAAAATGCCCCAAACTGATCGGTTTTGGACCCGGTTTTTGGTGACGCGACGCGTGGCCTCGATGCTGCCCATCATGTTTTTGCGACACCCGAGTGACACCTAACATAATAGCTGCCTTCACATAGGTCATTGAGACCCTCATTAAGATCGCCAATATGCTCACTGATAACAAACTCGGCGACATGCCGCCGGACGAATTTCGAAAGTACGGTTACAAGATCGTCGATTGGATCGCGAACTATTTTGAGAACATCGAAAAGTTTCCGGTGTTGTCGCAGATCGAACCTGGCTCGTTGAAGGATGCAATTCCGAAGTCCGTTCCGGAAACCGGCGAAGATTTTGGCGCGGTCCTTGCCGACATGGACAAGCTGATACTTCCGGCAGTTACGCACTGGAATCATCCGAATTTCCACGGCCTGTTTTCCACTTCAACGTCATCGGTAGGCATCTTCGGCGAAATGTTTGCCGCTGCGTTCGACATGAAAGCGATGCTTTGGCGGACGTCTCCCGCCTCGACTGAATTGGAAGACGTCACG
>QHXS01000040.1:1010-23677 GCA_003223975.1 Acidobacteriota bacterium | reverse complement strand
TAAGATAAAGATCGCACCGCATTGGGACTACGACATCATAAAGGCGGTGCGTGAAAAATTCGGCGACATACTGCTGATGGGCGACGCGAATTCTGCGTACACGCTCGACGATATCGACAAGCTCAAGAGCCTCGACGAATTCAACCTGATGATGCTCGAACAGCCGTTATCGAACGAAGACATCGTCGACCACGCAAAACTGCAGCGTGAATTAAAAACGCCGATCTGTCTCGACGAGCCGATCAAATCGCCCGACGACGCGCGAAAGGCGATCGAGCTTGGATCGGGCAAGATAATCAATTTGAAAAACGGCCGCGTCGGCGGGCACAAACAGTCAAAACTGATCGAGCGGATCTGCCGCGAGAACAATATCGCGATGTGGTGCGGCGGCATGCTCGAATCAGGTATCGGCCGCGCCCACAACATCGCCATCTCGACCCTCGCCGGCTACACGATGCCCGGCGACGTCTCGGCTAGTAAACGATACTGGCACGAGGACATCATCGAACCGGCAGTTGAAGTTTCGCCCAAAGGCACGATCACCGCACCCGATGGGCCGGGAATTGGGTTTGAAGTGCGACGTGACCGAATTGAAAGCTCGGCCGGGCGGAGTGTTACTGTTTCCTAGAACGCGGATACAGCCGAACGAAGTGAAAATGCCGGGTCTGACCGATTTTATCCGCCTGATCCGTCAAACAAGATCATCTTTTTAATGCCAAATATGCCACAACAAATATTAATACGAATGGGGGTGATGTTTTGCTTACTCCAGCTCTTTGCCATAGCGGCGTTTGCGCAGGTCGAGAAATTCGACATCATTACTTACACATCACCGGCCGGCTGGGCAGCAAAGAAAGGTCCTGACGCGGTACAATTCAGCAAAGAAGATACGGCTACAGGTGCGTTTTGTGTTGTCACTATCTACAAGTCCGTAGATGCAGGGACGGATTCGCGGGCAAATTTCAATGCGGCGTGGAACGCACTCGTCACGCAAACTCTAGGGATCGATGCAAAACCGCAGATCGGCGCGGCGGGCAATAAAGATGGCTGGACCGCCGAAATGGGAGTCGCACCGATAAGCACGGCCGACCTAAAAGGCGCCGCGTTGCTAACGACGATGTCCGGTGGCAATAAGATGCTCAGCGTTCTTGTGCTGACGAATTCAGAATCCTTTCAAAAAGAAATTGAAGCACTCGTTGATTCAATCAAGCTGCCGCCGGTCAAGGCCGTTCCTTCACAAACGACGACAACGGCCGTACCTGCTTCACCGGAAACTGCGCGATTGATCGGAAAGTGGCAGCGGGCCAGTTCCGGTGTGCCGACATATGCCGATCCGGTCAGTTGGGGCACCGCGGGCTATACGAAAAGCCGCTATGAGTTCAGGGCTGACGGCACGTACATTTACACGGAACGCAGCTTTCGAATGATGATGCAGACCATCATCATCGTGAAAGAAAACGGAAAATACTCGGTCAACGGCAACACGATAACGGTCTCGCCGCAAAAGAGCACGATCTCTTCTTACAAAAAAGACGGAGGTGTGGACGCCCTTGGTGAATTGGTCAAAACGCAAAACCGTCCGCTTGAAGCGGCCGCGTACAGCTTCACTTTTCATTATTTCGAAGGCATTAAGGAATGGAACCTGGTCCTCCAGGCCGACAAGACGACGCAACGCGACGGGCCGTTCAGCAATAACCAGACCTTTCCGAACGCCTGGTACTTTGATCAGCAATACACCGACAAAGATCTGACCGCGCCGCGAATTTAGAAGCAAGTGATTTATGAGTGAACCAAACAAGATCATCTTTTCGATGGTCAAAGTCAGTAAGTTTTACGACAAAAAACCTGTCCTCAAGGACATTTATCTTTCGTTCTTTTACGGCGCGAAGATCGGAGTGCTCGGTCTGAATGGCGCGGGTAAATCGAGCCTGCTGCGGATCATCGCGGGCACCGATAAAGATTTCAACGGCGAGGTCGTTTTTTCGAAAGGTTATTCCGTCGGCTATCTGGAACAAGAGCCGAAACTCGACGAGACGAAAACGGTTCAGCAGATCGTCGAAGAAGGCGCGCAAGAAACTGTAAACCTCTTAAAAGAGTTCGAAGAGATCAACGCCAAATTCGCCGAGCCGATGGATGATGACGCGATGAACTCGCTCATCGAACGCCAAGGCGAGGTACAGGAAAAGCTGGATGCCGCCGATGCCTGGGACCTCGATTCGCGGCTCGAGATGGCGATGGACGCACTTCGCTGCCCGCCCCCTGAAACGCCCATCAAGAACCTTTCAGGTGGTGAAAAACGCCGCGTGGCAATGTGTCGCCTGCTGTTGCAAAAGCCGGACATTTTACTTCTTGACGAGCCGACGAATCACCTCGACGCCGAAACCGTTTCCTGGCTCGAACAGCATCTTCAAAAATACGAAGGCACTATCATCGCCGTCACCCATGATCGCTATTTTCTCGACAATGTTGCAGGCTGGATACTCGAACTCGACCGCGGCGAGGGAATTCCGTGGAAGGGAAATTACTCATCATGGCTTGAGCAAAAACAGGCACGGCTTGCACAGGAACAGAAGACCGAGGACAAACGTCAAAAGACACTCGAACGCGAGCTCGAATGGATACGAATGTCGCCGAAGGGCCGACATGCGAAAGGGAAAGCCCGCATTAATGATTACGAAAAACTTCTCGCGACCGAATCGGAAAAGCACGCCGAGGACCTCGAGATCTTCATTCCGCCCGGCGAACGTCTCGGCGACACGGTTATCGAGGCACACAAGGTCTCGAAAACTTACGGCGATAAAGTGCTGTTCGAAGATCTGGAATTTAGTTTACCGCCCGGCGGTATCGTCGGCGTCATCGGGCCGAACGGTGCAGGTAAAACGACGCTATTTCGCCTGATCACCGACCAAGAAAAAGCCGATAGCGGCGAATTCAAGGTCGGGCCGACCGTGAAGCTCGGCTATGTCGACCAGTCGCGCGATTCACTTCATGCTGACAAAACTATCTGGGAAGAGATCTCTGACGGGCTCGACGTCATACAGCTCGGCAAGCGTGAGATGAATTCGCGTGCGTATGTTTCGCGTTTCAATTTTTCCGGCACAGATCAGCAGAAACGTGTTGGGCAGCTATCAGGCGGTGAACGAAATCGCGTCCATTTGGCAAAGATGCTAAAATCGGGGGCGAACGTAGTTCTCCTCGACGAGCCCACAAACGATCTAGACGTAAACACAATGCGTGCCTTGGAAGAGGCACTTGAAAATTTCGCCGGCTGTGCGGTTGTAATATCGCATGACCGCTGGTTCCTTGACCGCATCGCAACCCACATCCTTGCGTTCGAGGGCGATTCGCACGTCGAGTATTTCGACGGCAACTATAGCGAATACGAAGCGGACCGTAAGCGCCGCCTCGGCGTCGATGCCGACCAGCCACATCGGATCAAATATCGAAGCCTGACCCGTGCGTAAACACACAGGCGGAAACACGAGCGGTAGCGAGTGCTCTTTTCGCGGCTAACAATGAGAGATATTGCATCAAATCTCGTCTTATTAAGCTTGATCGTGATCATATTTCTCTCTCCTGCGTGCCGCTCGTCCGTCGAAGCCGAAAAACAAAACCCCAACGTCTCCGAGCAGCCCGTTACTCTTGCTGAAACGCAGCCGGCTGCCATTCCATCGCCGTCGCCAAATTTCCCCAACCTACAGGCCGAGATAACCGACGAACGATTCAAAACTACTAACTCCGACCTCGGCAAATTCGATTTTCGAAACTTCACCTATCCATTGCCGCGCGGATGGCAGCACCCGGTCGACAAACAGATCACGCTTGAGAATGGCAAGGTCAGGCCGATCGCTGTAGATGTCGACGAGGACATGAGCAACGAAGAAAAGGCCGAGCGCAAAGCTGCCCGCCGCATCGGTATGTCGTACGTGACTTCGCGATTTTTTGACGTGACCGGCGACGGTGCGGACGAAGCGATCGTAATCCTGAAGGTCGAGACCGAAGGCTCCGCCATCCCGCAGCTTGTTTACATTTATCAGTGGAAGGATGGCAAGCCGGAGTTGGTCTGGAATTTTCGGACCGGCGACCGCGCCGACGGCGGGCTGAAAGATCTGCGATTTGAAAACAACTTGTTTACCGTCGAGCTTTACGGCCAGGACCGCTTTCTGCTCGGCGAGACCGAGACCGGCAAGATCACCGGCGACGAAGAGCAGCTTTGCTGCCCAACATATTTTACTCGCACCGCATACAAATGGAATGGCAGGAGCTTTCTGATGCAGGGCAAACGTCTATCGTTTGAGATCGCGAACCCGTCGAAACCGCCGCTCGAAAACTACGGCGACATAGTGAACAACCCCAAGTTCGTAAAGAAGAAATAGCTAGTGTGTCCTGTAGCTTGAACGCGAGCGGACGGAGGCGTCTGTACGTACGACCTTGACCCTCAGTTCATGAAGCGTCTTATCTTCCGCGTCGTCCTGATGATAAAAGCCGAGCCGGTACTGAAAGCGAAGCTCTTCGACGATCGATTCGAAGGTCTTCTTAAGTTTCCCGTCTTCGCTTGAGTAGAATCTGCCTGCCGTCGTGTCCGAGAGAGCCTGCAGGAATTGCTGTGCGTCTTCATTAACTCGGCCAACGCGCTCTGCACGCCGCGGGTTATCGGGCCGGTTCTGCCGCCTTTGATTTCCGTGTCCCGGAAATCCCATCCCGGGGTCCCGAAAAATTCCGCCCAGAATGTCGCGCCGCCCGCCGCCCCAAGTCCCCATCTGTCTACGGCCCTGATTCCCCATCTGCCCGCGTCCTTGGCCTTGTCCACGCCCCATGCCGCCTGTCTTGAACATGATCGTATAAATAAGCGCGTCGCTTTCCTGCAGGGAATAGAGCAATTCGTCTTTTGATATGCGGCTGCCGTGGTCTTTGCCGTCCGTTAAAATTATGACCGCCTTTCGCCCGTTGATACCCGCAAATGATCGGTTGACCGTCTGGAACGCAGCATCGCGCATGGTCGTGCCGACAAGTTGATCCGGCACATCGGCGCGTTTTATTGCTTGCTTAAGCTGCTCCTTATCCGAGGTTAGCTCGCTCAGCACATGCGTGTCGTAATCAAAGCTCACGACCATCGCGCGGTCACGCGGCAGCAGCAGCTTAAGGAACGCATTCGCCGATTCCTTGATGTCGTCCAAAACCGGCCTTGTGCTCTGGCTCGTATCTATGAGAAGAGCGATCGTGAGTGCCTCTTCGGTGGCGCCGAAAAATTCGATATTCTGCTTCACGCCGTCCTGAAAGACCGAAAAGTCAGTCGCTTTCAGATTCGGAATATAGCGGCCGTCGCGGTCGCTGACGACGACCGGCACGCTGATAAGCCGCGTGTCGACCTTATAGACCTCGGGGGCATTTTTGTCCTGCCCAAACGAGCAGACGGCGAGCCCGGCCAGGAGAAAGCCAAGAAGAACTGGTATCTTTCGACGCATACAATTGGGGCGCTGTAACTGTTTGACGCTTGCAATAAGCAAATAGACGTAAAATTATCACTTTACGCTACAAAGTACTTGACATAACGAATCACTTGGCATATCTTAATCGTGATATGGGAAATGCGAGTCCGCTGCGAAACAAAGCCCCCGAAACGCGAGAACCGGTGAATATCAGCAACCGAGCCGAAGAAAACCTGAAATTCATCCGCGAGACGATGGAGCGTTCTACCAGCTTCACCGCTGTTCCCGGCTATGGCGGGATGTTGATGGGCGCAACGGCGATAGCGGCTGCGGTCGTCGCCAGCTACCAGGTCAATCTCGTTAATTCGCTGGCGGTATGGCTCGGCGAAGCGGCGCTTGCCTTTGCGATCGGGCTTCTGGCGCTGTGGCAAAAATCGAAGCTCGCCGGACAGTCGCTTTTTTCCACGCCTGCGAAAAAATTTGCATTCGGATTTACACCGCCGCTTCTGGCCGGTGTGATCATCACGCTCGGCCTTTGGCGAAACGAACAATATTACGTGCTCGCGCCCGTGTGCATTATCTGTTACGGGGTCGCGGTCATCTGCGGCGGCGCATTTTCCGCCCGCGTTGTTCCCGTTATGGGTTGGTGCTTTATGGCAGTCGGTGCGGCCGCGTTCTTGGTGCCGTCAAGCTACGGAAATTTGATGATGGGCCTTAGCTTCGGCGCTCTGCACGTGATATTCGGTGCGGTCATCGCACGGAAGTACGGCGGTTAACACGAACACACAAAATATGAAAAACATTCGACTTATCTGCATTCTGCTGGCCGTTCCGGCCTTGCTGCTTATCCCGTTCTTCGCGATGAAATTCACGCACGAAGTGAATTGGACGGCGATCGATTTCATCACGATGGGCGTCATGCTTCTTATCACTGGGCTCGCGATCGAGGTGGCATTGCGGCTGGTCCGAGTCACGTGGATGAAGGCGGCAGCTGTCCTGGCGATCCTTTTCGGATTCGTAATGGTCTGGGGAGCGCTTGTGCACATGGGAGGTTAGCGCGAGGCAAAAAAATGGCTAGAAACCTGGCAAAACTAAAGACCAACGTCGATGACAACACACTGCGGCTCGAAAAGGCGGCAGGAAACGTCTCGAACGATCTCGATAAGGTCATTCACGAGCGAATGCGGCTCGGCATCATTTCGGCGCTCGCCGCGAACGAAAAGCTGAGCTTCAACGACCTCAAGCGCCTGCTCGACACGACCGACGGCAACGTCAGCGTGCACGCGCGAAAGCTCGAAGAAGCCGGCTACCTGACCTGCAAAAAATCCTTCGCCGGCCGCACGCCGTTGACCGAATACAAGATCACAAAAGACGGCCGCAAAGCGCTCGAGCGATATCTCGATCACATGGAAGCGCTGATACGGGCAATGAAAGGAGCTAGATAATGGGCGTTCTACTAATGTTGATGACGATCGGCGGCGTGATCGTCGCAGCGACACTTTTCACCGTCGCGTGGTTGAATGAAAGTGCCTGGCTGAAAAAGTTCGTACTTGGCGGCGTTGCGATATGGTTCTTGTTCTATGCGGTGATGCTGATCGGCGCGTCGCTTACGAGCGAAGAAAAGGTGCTTGGGCTAAACGAGCCAAAGCAATTTTGCGGCTTCTATCTCGACTGCCACCTGCACGCTGCAGTGTCAGGCGTGCGAACCGCGAAGACGATCCGCGACCGCGAAGCGAACGGTGAGTTCTACGTTGTCACCGTGAAAGTTTTTAGCGACGCAAAAAGAGCGACACTCGGGCTGCTTACTGTGGATGCCCACGTTGTTGACCCCGCGGGCCGTGCATACACTCGTGACGAAATGGCCGAGGCACTCCTTGAACCGCAGCCCGAATTTGAAACCAAGATCGGCCCGGAAAAAAGTCTTGAGAAACAGATCGTCTTCGATCTGCCGGCAGATGTGAAACAGCCTCGGCTCGACATCCGCGAAGGCTACGGCATCGATCATGCGATCGAATTATTTCTGATCGGCGACGAGGACAGCATTTTCCACGCGCGGACATTCATCGCTTTGCACGATCGCGATCAATAAATGACGACATCATCTACCAAAACAGTTTTTACGATCGCCGGCTACGCGTTTCTGCTGCCGTGCCTCTTTTTCATTTATTACACAATCCGTCTCCTTTATGTGAATTTGATGTTGGAAGATGCCGCCGCTCATCGAACGGGCGGCATGCTGATCGGTGCGATCGCATTCCCGTTTGCGGCAATTATTTTTGGCCTACTATGTAGGTTTTATCTTAACAAAGCCCGGAAAGGAATTACGCAGCAATGAATAGTCGAACGAAAACAGGTTTAGAGATCCTACAGGTCGCCGCTGGGTTAGGGATTCTCGGTGACGTTTTGCTGCGGCAGATGCCGTGGGGATTGAACGTCCTTTTGTTCAATCTCGCCTTCGCCGTCGGCTTGGTTTTGCTGCTTCGACGCCATGCGCCGGAACGCCTCACGGGGCAAACCTACGGTTTGCTTGGTGCACTTGTTTTCTTTGCATCGATGTTCGTCTGGCGCGATGCGATCCAGCTGCGCATTGCCGACACCTTTGCGATCATCGTAATTCTCGGTGTTTTGTTCCTTCCCACGCTGAAGATCTCGGCAAAGATCGCCGGCGTCCTGCAGTACGCGATCGGCGTTATCTGGGCGGGAATTAACTCGGCATTCGCCCCGTTCGCGATCCTGGCGTCCGACATTCAATGGACCGAAATGCATGCAAGCGGCTGGCGAAAGCACTTGATGTCGGCGGTTCGCGGCGTATTCATCGCGGCACCGTTGATCCTGATCTTCGGCGCCTTGTTCATGGCGGCTGATGCGGTTTACGAAGGCTGGATCAAATCGGTCCTCAATATCGATTTTGAAAATCTTTTTTCACACGGTGTCATTTTCGGGATCTTTGCGTGGCTCACTGCCGGATATTTTCGCGGGGCCGTCTTCGCGGGCGTCGCAGAAACACAGGCGGAAACACGACCTGTGGGGAGTGTGCCGTTCTCCAGTGCTGAAGTTTCGACACAAACCGAATCGAGCCCGATGATGAAAGTTCGCGACGATTCCGGCGAGCATCCCGTGACCCTTCCAAACGACGCTTCGGTCGTCGAACATATCAATATTTCCGATCCGCCAAATGCTGAGGCAGAAACACGAGCGGAAGCGAGTGTGCCCGGTAACACGTCGGATCCGAAAAAGAACCCTTGGTCCTGGGCGAACATCGACAACTCCTTCGTTCCCGGCTTCACGCTCGGCACGGTCGAAGTCGGCGTGATCCTCGGCCTTCTAAACTTGTTGTTCCTGAGCTTTGTGATCGTGCAAGTGCGTTATCTTTTTGGCGGATTTGAGCTTGTTCAGAACACGCCGGATTTCAAATTGGCCGAATACGCGCGGCGCGGTTTTGGCGAGCTTGTCGCCGTTGCGTTCATCGTGCTTCCGGTGCTGCTTGGCGGGCATTGGCTGCTGAAAAAAGACAAACCCGCGGCCGCGAAACTATTTCGAATCCTTGCCGGCGTTCAGATCGTGCTGCTTTTTGTCATCATGGCATCGGCTGTTCAGCGGCTCGTTATTCTGACCGGGCCGCTCGGCTACGGAATGACGACGATCCGGCTCTATCCTTTGATCTTCATGTCGTGGCTGGCGATCGTATTCGTGTTGTTTGCCGGCACCGTTTTGCGCGGAGCGAGACAATATTTTGCCTGGGGCGCGCTTTGGTCAGCATTCTTCGTGCTCGGCTCAACGCACGTCCTCAATCCGGATAAGTTCATTGTCGAAACCAACATTGCGCTCATGAACCAAGGCCGCGAATTTGACGCTTGGTACAATTCGCAACTTAGTGATGATGCGTTTCCCCCATTGTGGGAATCGTTCGGATCGCTTAACGAAAAAGAGCAGCAGATCGTCGCTCGCAGGTTTGCCGAACGATATTGCCAAAAGCAAGAGGAACAGGACCTTCGAAGCTGGAATTTCTCAAGGTCGAACGCAACGAAAAGCCTATTCGAAAACAATGAGTTT
The DNA here is from genome assembly GCA_003223975.1 of Acidobacteriota bacterium. GTDB lineage: Bacteria > Acidobacteriota > Blastocatellia > Pyrinomonadales > Pyrinomonadaceae > OLB17. The sequence continues at coordinate 14,195 of QHXS01000040.1, read as the reverse complement.
GTTGCCGCATTCGGCGGCTGTAGCGGCCGCATTCCCGCATATCGTTTGCAGCAGTGATTCAGTCTTAGTTGTTTGATCCGACTCTTTCGTTGAATTCTGGGGCATCGAATTTATGATCGGTGCCCTTTTTATTTGTTAAGATTTAGCCGCGGATGGAACGAAACCTCGTTGGCGAATATTTAAGTTATCTGAAGGTCGAAAGGGGCTTATCTGCCAATTCGATCGAGGCCTATGAGCGCGACCTGAAGCGGCTTTCGGCGTGGGCGTCGAAAAACGGGATTGACCTTATTTCGATGACAAGACTGGAGCTGCGCGAATGGCTGATCGACCTGTCGCGGGGCGAACTGTCCGAAAGCTCGAAACGCCGATTGGTCAGCTCGGTACGCGGTTTTTACAAGTTTTTGATGATCGACGGGCACATCAAAACAAGCCCGGCCGAGGACATCGCCGCACCGCAAAAAGGCTTTTATCTGCCGAAATTCCTCAACCAAACCGAGATCGAAATGCTGCTTTTACAGCCGGACGTTTCGACCGAAACGGGCCTGCGCGACCGGGCTATCCTGGAGCTAATGTATTCGAGCGGCTTGCGTGTTTCCGAAGCCGTAAATTTGCAGATCCGCGACCTCGATCTCGATGCCGGCGTGCTCACCTGCATCGGAAAAGGCAGTAAAACACGCCGTGTTCCGATCGGCACCAGCGCCGTCGAATGGCTGAAAAGCTACCTTGTTTTGCGGCGAAAGCAGGAGAATATTGAGGTCGGCAACCTATTCGTTTCGCCGCTCGGCAAGCCTTTAACTCGCCAGCTAATTCATTCATCCATAAAGTCTTACGGCGATGCATGCGGCCTCGAAGGCGTTTCACCTCACACACTTCGTCATTCGTTTGCTACGCACCTTGTCCAAAACCGGGCAGATATTCGCTCTGTCCAGCAAATGCTCGGGCACGCCGATATTTCGACGACACAGATATACACGCACATCACCGACGCCCACTTAAAGAAAGCGTACGAAGATTTCCACCCGCGCTCTAAATAGCCGCTCAAAAACCCGCCCCTCCGCGCTTGCAAGTTGATTTTCACTTAGTTATTATTGGAAATTTGCTAATTGGCTCGATTTCGCGCCAACGGCAGCGAGAAATCGGTTTGCAAGGGTGGTCGAGTGGTTAATGGCACCGGGCTGTAAACCCGGCCGGCGAGAGCCGTACGTAGGTTCGAATCCTACCCCTTGCACCACTTGAAATTGCAAATTTGAAATTTCAAATTTGAGCGGGAGTAGCTCAGTTGGTAGAGCGTCAGCCTTCCAAGCTGAATGTCGCGAGTTCGAGTCTCGTCTCCCGCTCCAAGAGTTTTTTGAGGATCCGTGCCCAAGTAGCTCAGGGGTAGAGCGCATCCTTGGTAAGGATGAGGTCTCGGGTTCAAATCCCGATTTGGGCTCCAGTATTTAGGGCGGTCTGTTATGACGCTTGGAGAAACGAACACGAAAATGACAATGGTTTACTGGAAGTCAGATAAATTCTGGCTTGGTAAATTGCTCGAACATCCTGAGGTTATGACCCAGGGCGAATCGCTGGAGGAATTGGAAGAAAACATCAAAGATGCCTATTTGCTAATGGCAATGGACGATGTTCCCAGTAGCTATCAAGTAAAAGAGATCCGGCTATGAAGCGAAAGGATCTCTTGAAGCAACTTACAGCGGAAGGCTGCATTTTACTTCGGAACGGATCAAGACACGACATTTACTTGAATCCGAAGAATGGCATGAAACAACCTGTGCCGCGACATAACGAAATAGACGAGAACTTAGCTCGACACATTCGGAAATATTTAGGTTTGGAAAAAAGGTAGATTCAGAGGACTGATTAGAGATGAGCAAAGAGAAATTCGATCGAAGCAAGCCGCACGTGAACATTGGGACAATTGGTCACGTGGATCATGGAAAGACGACGCTGACGGCAGCTATTACAAAGGTAATGTCGAAGCACAACCCGAAGATGGTGTTTCGATCGTTCGATTCTATTGATAATGCACCGGAAGAGAAGGCGCGCGGCATCACGATCGCGACGGCGCACGTCGAGTACGAGACGCCGAACCGCCACTATGCACACGTCGACTGCCCGGGCCACGCCGATTATGTGAAGAACATGATCACTGGAGCGGCACAGATGGACGGAGCGATATTGGTTGTGGCTGCGACGGACGGCCCGATGCCGCAGACACGCGAGCATATCCTGCTTGCACGTCAGGTTGGAGTGCCGTCGATGGTCGTGTTCATGAACAAGGTCGATTCGGTGGATGATGCTGAACTTCTCGAACTGGTCGAGATGGAGATCAGAGAGCTTCTGTCGAGCTATGAGTTCCCGGGAGATGACATTCCCGTTGTTCAGGGCTCAGCATTGAAAGCTCTGGAAGGCGACGCTGCCTGGGAGCCGAAGATCGACGAGTTGATGGCTGCCGTAGACAGCTACATTCCGACACCCGAACGCGAGATGGACAAGCCGTTCCTGATGCCTGTGGAAGACATCTTCACGATCCAGGGAAGAGGCACGGTGGCTACAGGCCGTATTGAGCGTGGAAAGATCAACATCAACGAGCCGGTCGAGATCGTGGGCATCAAGGACACACGAAACTCTGTCGTGACGGGCGTTGAGATGTTCAAGAAGCTGCTCGACTCTGGAATGGCAGGCGACAACGTCGGGCTGCTTCTGAGAGGAGTTGAGCGTAAAGAGATCGAACGCGGACAGGTCATCGCCAAACCGGGCTCGATCACGCCGCACACGAAGTTCAAGGCTGAGGCATATGTCCTCACCAAAGAAGAAGGCGGACGACATACACCGTTCTTTACAGGCTACCGCCCGCAGTTCTACTTCCGTACAACGGACGTCACGGGTGTCGCACACCTGCCGGCAGGCGTCGAGATGGTGATGCCGGGCGACAACATCCAGATGGAGATCGAGCTTATCGCGCCTATTGCTATGGAGAAGGGTTTACGCTTCGCTATCCGCGAAGGCGGCCGAACGGTCGGTGCCGGTACAGTGTCGGAAGTTGTTGAATAGTTAGAGGATTTATGCCGAGAGATAACATTATTTTGCAGTGCACGGAGTGCAAAGAGCGCAATTACGTGACGACTAAGAACAAAAAGAACACGCCCAATCGGCTTGAGTTCAAAAAATTCTGTCGCCGCTGCCGCAAGCATCAGCTGCACAAAGAGAACAAGTAAATGGAAAATGGAAAATGGAAAATGGAAAATTCAAAGCATTTTTCATTCTACATTTTCAATTTTCCATTGATACACAGGGGTATGGTGTCAATGGTTAGCATGGAGGTCTCCAAAACCTTAGGTCCGGGTTCGAGTCCTGGTACCCCTGCCATACCGATTTTTTAGGGAGATTAAGAGTGTCGGAAGCAGTAGAAAAACAATCGAAGGGAAATATGGGCGAATTTGTCCAGGGCGTGCGCGAGGAAATGCGCCGCACGACATTCCCGTCCAGCGACGAGGTCCGCAAGACCACGATAATCGTTGTGATCAACGTAATATTTTTCGCGCTCTATCTGTTCCTGGTCGACCGCGGCTGGGCTTATATACTCGAAGGCCTTACATGGCTGATCAATAAGATGGCAGGGGCCTAAAGGAAATTTGATGATGAGGCAGTGGTATTTTATCCACACATATTCGGGTCACGAGAATAAGGTCGTTGAAAGCCTCAACGCGCGTATTCGCGACCTCGAACTCAATAGCCTGATAACCGAGGTCAAGCTTCCGAAGGAAAAGGTCGTGGAGCGACGCGGTGATAAGGACTACGTTTCCGAACGGATGTTCTATCCCGGTTACGTTCTTGTCGAGATCGAGTGCGACGAAAAGGGAAAGATTCCCGATAACGTCTTTCACGCGATCAAATCGACCCCGAAAGTTACAGGATTTCTTGGTGGAAAGCAGCCGACGCCGCTTTCACAGGAAGAGGTCGACCAGATCGACCGCAATATCGAGGTCACGACGGAAAAGCCGAAACCGAAGTTCTCGTATGAGGTCGGCGAGGTCGTTCGGATCAAGTCGGGCCCGTTCGCAAGCTTTACCGGCAAGGTAGAGGAAGTGAACGAGGACAAAAATACATTGAAGGTGTCGATCACGATCTTCGGCCGTTCGACGCCGTACGAACTGAGCTTCCTCGAGGTTGAGAAAGTTACGTTCGCTGAAGAAGACTAAATGAGGACATTGCCGACAAACAGCACCGGCATCGTTAATCGAAAAAAGAAATGGCAAAGAAGATAGAAGGTTACATCAAGTTACAGATTCCCGCCGGCAAGGCAAATCCAGCTCCGCCGATCGGGCCGGCTCTCGGCCAGCACGGCGTGAATATTATGGAGTTCTGCAAGGCGTTTAACGCCAAAACGCAGAACGACGACCCGGATATGAAGATCCCAGTCGTGATCACTGTTTATGCGGACCGCTCGTTCTCGTTCGAGACGAAAACGCCGCCTGCGGGTGATTTGCTCCGCAAGGCAGCCGGAATTCCAAAGGGAAGCGGAACGCCGAATAAGGCAAAGGTGGGGACGATCTCGCGAGCAAAGATCGAAGAGATCGCGAAAAAGAAAATGCCCGATCTGAACACGACGAACCTCGAATCCGCGATGCGGACGATCGAAGGAACGGCGAAAAGCATGGGCCTGACAGTCGAAGGTTAGTGGGCCGTTGGCAGCGGCGGTGGGCAGTTTTGGCTGCCGACCGCACCTGCCTACGGCCAACAAAAGGGAGAGCAGCGAACCTGCTCGTTATTACCTGGAGGTAAAATGAAAAGAGGAAAGAAATATCTTGCGGCTCTGGAAAAAATCGAGCCGAACAAGAGGCATACGCTTGAAGAAGCGGTGTCGAAATTGAAAGAAGTTGCCTTTGCGAAGTTTGACGAAACGGTCGAACTGACAATGTGGCTCGGTGTTGACCCTCGAAAGGCGGACCAGCTCGTCCGCGGCACGATTGTCCTGCCTCACGGACTTGGCGGCATGGCAAAAAAGGTCGTTGTCATTGCCCAGGGCGATAAGATCCGCGAAGCCCAGGAAGCTGGCGCAGACGAAGCCGGCGGCGACGACATCGTTGAAAAGATAAAAGGCGGCTGGATGGAGTTCGACGCCTTGATCGCAACGCCCGATATGATGGGCAAGGTCGGGCAGCTAGGTAAGATCCTCGGTCCTCGAGGGTTAATGCCAAATCCGAAAACAGGCACCGTGACGATGGACGTGAAGACGGCCATCGAAGAGACCAAGGCTGGTAAGGTCGAATACCGCGTCGATAAGACAGGCGTTATTCACTCGCCGGTCGGCAAGGTTTCGTTCGATGACGCAAAGCTTCAGGAGAATGCACGAGTGCTGATCAATGCGGTTATCAAGGCGAAACCGACGACCGCGAAAGGCCGATATCTGAAAAAGATAAATCTTGCGGCGACAATGAGCCCGGGCGTTTTGCTCGATGAATTAGCGTACGTATAAGTGAGGACGAATTGGCAGAAACGCGACTGTGATGGAACGTGCAATGCCGAGGTAAAGGAATGAAAACCAGAGAAACAAAACAAAACGATCTTAACGCCCTCACAGCGTCGCTTGCTGCGTCGAAATCCGCAATGGTGATGAGCTTTACAAAGCTTTCGGTTCAAAAGGACCAGGAATTTCGCAACAGCCTTCGTAATGCAGGGGCACAGTACCAGGTAGTGAAGAATACACTCGCTCGCCGTGCAGTCAAGGGAACGGATTTTGAACAGGCTTCCGAAAGCTTCAAGGGCGTGACAGCGATCGCATGGACAGAGGGTGACCCGGTCGTTTTAACGAAAGCGGTGTCAAAGTTCATGAAGGACAACGCCGATATTTACACGTTCAAGACCGGCGTTGTCGACGGAAACCTTGTCGATTTCACGCAGTTGAATGTGATCGCGAACCTGCCTTCCAAGGAAGAGCTGATCTCGAAACTGCTCTATGTCCTTAACGCGCAGGCGCAGCGTATCGTAACGGTTATCAGTGCCGTGCCGCGTGACCTCGCGGTTGTGATCAAGCAGATCGGCGACAAGATACCGGCCGAAGCAGCAGCACCCGCAGCAGAAGTGAAGGCCGAAGAGCGCGCTGCAGAAGTAAAGTCCGAAGAGCCTGCGGCGGCCCAGGCGGAAGAAGCGCTGGGAGCTGAGTCGGCACCTTCACCTGAAGCGACCGACGCGGCCCCTTCGCAGGAAGCTCCTGAAGCATCAAACGAAGCTCCGGAAGAAGCGGCGGCTGCACCGGAACCAGCTCAGGAAGCTGCACCGGCTGAAGAAGAAAATGTTCTCGAGATCCCGGAAGCGGAAGCTCCGGCTGAAGAGAAAGCAGAATAAGTTTTTGTTCGAAGCATGCTTCGAACTTAAAGGCCGTACTCAAGGAAAACGGGCCGATAGATTGTCAGGTCTCTCGGCTACGGACGCGAAAAGAAAGGTGATGCAACCCGGTCTTGACGAGTCCCGTGGGTTCTAGCGGCTGACACAAGCGAATGACGAATGATGAATGCAGAATGATGAATTCTGCGGATTTGTTCGGTTCGTTTTCGGAAAAAGGATGAATATGCTTTGCGGAAAATGATTCATCATTCTGCATTCATCATTCGTCATTAAACTAAAGAACCCTGTACAGGAGATAGATAAAAATCATGGCAGTTACAAAAGCTGATGTTGTTGAGTATTTGAAGGGAATGACGCTTCTCGAAGCGTCTGAATTGGTAAAGGAGCTCGAAGAGGTTTTCGGCGTTTCGGCCGCGGCCGCAGCAGCTCCGATGGCTATGGCCGCAGCGGCCGGCGGTGACGCTGCTCCGGCGGCTGAAGAGAAAGACACGTTCGACGTGATCCTTCAGGCTGCGGGCGGCAATAAGATCGCGGTCATCAAGGTCGTTCGCGAAGTGGTCGCGGGCCTCGGCCTCAAGGAAGCTAAGGATCTGGTCGACGGCGCTCCGAAACCGCTAAAGGAAGGCGTTTCGAAGGATGAAGCCGAAGAGATCAAGGCCAAGTTCACCGAAGCCGGTGCGACCGTCGAAGTCAAATAATAATTACGATGCCGGCAGCCCGGGTTTTTTGGGTTGCCGGTAATAATCGCTTTGTGCGATTTGCGATTCGTAACTCAGGTTGTTACACTAAGCGACAGGCGTAAGGGAAAAGGTGTCTTTCGGCATTATCGGCATTTAAGATGTAAAATCCGCTAAGCCATTTGTGATGAATGGTTTGGCCGTGCTTTTCCCGTTAGATCAGTGGAGAGTAAGTGTCCCTTTTCGGCACGCTCGAAAATTTGAATAACAGCTATTAACTGCTGAAAAAGCGGTATGGGCGAACTTTACCCATGACCGCCTTTGCTGTCTTTTCTCAAAATTTTAGCCGCCTGGTGGCGTTTATCGGGGAAATGCTAACAGCAAACGACGGATAAAGCAATAGGTTTTTTCCATAAGCCTCATTAAGAATATGATCAACAATCCGCTTCAAAATTCTTCAAACGGACTCGGCCGGCGAACAAGCCAATCGCCGGAACGTGTGGACTTTTCGAAGATCTACACGACGGCTCAGATTCCCAACCTTATCGAGGTGCAACGCGAATCGTATAACCGGTTTCTGCAGATGGACCTGATCCCGGAAGAGCGCGATTACATCGGGCTCCAGTCTGTGTTCTCGTCGATCTTTCCGGTCTCGGATTTTCGGGAAACGGCAACTCTTGAATATGTCGAATTTCAGATCGGCAACTGGCAGTGCAAATGCGGAAACCTCGAAGGCCTGGAGCATCTGCGGGCAAATTGTAAGAACTGCGGTGCCAAGGTAAAGGTCGACCCCTTCAACCCGGCCGAAGTTCTCTGCAACAATTGCGGAACGTTCAATTCCGTGCGGCCGAATCTCTGCAACAACTGCGGTGAACCGGTTGGCCTCAAGCACAAGCACGACCAGCAGGAGTGCCAGGAACGGGGAATGTCATACAGCGTTCCGCTCAAGGTCCGCATCCGTCTGACGGTATTCGACAAAGATCCGGACACGGGCACATCGACCATTCGCGACATCAAGGAAGAAGACGTGTTCTTTGGCGAGATCCCGCTGATGACCGACAACGGCACATTCATCATCAACGGGACCGAGCGCGTCATCGTATCGCAGCTTCACCGTTCGCCAGGCGTTTTCTTCAAGGGCGACCGCGACGAGTATCTTGCGAAGATCATTCCGTACCGCGGTTCGTGGGTCGAATTCGAATTCGACCAGAAAGGCTTGCTTCATGCACGTCTTGGCAAAAGAAAGATCCTTGCAACGATCTTTCTACGTGCCCTCGGCCTGTGGCTCTCGCCGCAGATCGATATGAAAACGGTTTCGGACAACATCCTCGAAGAGGTTGTTAAGAATGCCGAGTATCCTGATTCCGAGATCCTGAAACTGTTCTACGCGGTCGATACAGCGGTCGTTTCGAAGAACGACCTTTTCATCAAGGTAAAGCCCGAGGGCGACACAAACCTCGTCGGCATGAAGGCCGAAGAGGACATCAAGGACAAGAAGGAAGATGTTACGCGGCGCGGCAAAAAGATCACAAAGCTCGCACTTAGCGACCTTCGCCGTTTGAAAAAGGAGCAGGTCCAGGTTTCGATCAATGATTTCGAAGGTGCTTACTCGCTTTCGGACATCATTAATTATGAGACAGGCGAGGTGATCATCGAGTCGAACACCGAGCTGACCGCCGCCAAGCTTCAACAGATCGTCGAAGAGGGCGTCGAATCGTTTGACGTGTTCTTTCCAAAGAGCGACATCATCGGCGAGATCATTTCGAACACGCTGAAGAAGGACGCGATCTCGAAACCTGTTGACGCGCTGCTCGAGATCTACCGCAAGATGCGCCCCGGCGACCCGCCGACCGTCCCGACCGCTTATCATCTGCTCGAAGGCATGTTCTTCGACACACGCAGGTTCGACCTTTCGCGCGTCGGCCGCTTGAAGTTCAACATTAAGATGGGCCGCCCCGAAAAGGACCGCATCGACGATCCGCTTCTGGCACCGAAAGATTTCATTGAAGTAGTGAATTACCTGCTTCGCATGAAAAAGGACAGCGAGCATTTCTCACAGGACGATATCGACCATCTGGGCAACCGCCGCGTACGAGCTGTCGGCGAGCTGCTTGAAAATCAGTTCCGCATCGGCCTGGAACGGATGGAGCGGGCGATCAAGGAGAAGATGTCGATCCAGCAGGACATGTTCACCACGATGCCGCGCGACCTTGTGAATGCAAAGCCGGTGACGGCTGCCGTTCGTGAATTTTTCGGTTCATCTCAGCTTTCGCAGTTCATGGACCAGACGAATCCGCTGTCAGAGATCACGCATAAACGCCGTCTTTCGGCCCTTGGGCCGGGCGGACTTTCGCGTGAACGTGCGGGTTTCGAGGTCCGCGATGTGCACCCCACGCACTATGGGCGCATTTGCCCGATCGAGACGCCTGAAGGCCCGAACATCGGCCTCATTTCGTCGCTGTCGTGCTTTGCACGTATCAACGAATTCGGCTTTATTGAATCGCCGTACCGAAAGGTCATCGAAGGCCGTGTGATCGAGTATGTGAAGATCCACAATGGCGGCGATACGAAATTCAAGCCGCGTGAACATGCCCCGCTTGAAGAGGTCGAACGTGCTAACAAGAAGGTCGCCAAGGAAGGCGGCAAACAAGCTGAATTCGAACCGTTTCCGTTCTATCTCACAGCATGGGAAGAGGACCGCTACGTTATCGGACAGGCGAATATCGAGCTTGACGCAAACGGCAATCTCGTAAACAGCGTCAACGCTGCCCGAAAGAAGGGTGAATTCACAACCTCCAAGCGTGAAGACATCGAGTACATGGACGTTTCGCCGAAGCAGCTTGTTTCCGTGGCCGCATCGCTCATCCCGTTCCTTGAGAACGACGACGCCAACCGTGCGTTGATGGGCTCGAACATGCAGCGTCAGTCCGTGCCGCTTTTGCGGGCCGAGTCGCCATATGTCGGTACCGGAATGGAAAAGATCGCTGCTCGCGATTCGGGCGCGGTGGTTATCGCAAAACGAGACGGCGTTGTCGATTACGTCGACAGCGAGCGAATCATCGTCAAAGCCGACCATCAGGTCGACGGCACGATCTCCCGTGAGGTGACGGCGGACATCTACTCGCTGGTCAAATTCAAGCGTTCGAACCAGAACACTTGCATCAATCAACGTCCCATCATCCAGGTCGGCGAACGCGTCAAGAAAGGGATGGTCATCGCCGATGGTCCTTGTACCGATCGCGGTGAGCTTGCCCTCGGCCGCAACGTGCTCGTGGCTTTCATGCCCTGGCGCGGGTACAACTTTGAGGACGCGATCCTCGTTTCAGAGCGTCTCGTGAAGGATGACTATTACACGTCGATCCATATCGAGGAGCTCGAGATCGAAGCCCGCGACACAAAGCTCGGGCCGGAAGAGATCACCCGCGACATCCCGAACATCGGTGAGGTCATGCTACGCGATCTCGACGAGTCGGGAATTATCCGCATCGGCGCACAGGTCAAGCCAGGCTCGATCCTGGTCGGAAAGGTGACGCCGAAAGGTGAAACTCAATTGACCGCGGAAGAGAAACTGCTTCGTGCGATCTTTGGCGAAAAGGCCGGCGACGTTAAGGACGCGTCGCTTACGTGTCCGCCAGGCATCGACGGAACAGTTGTCGACGTTCAGGTCTTTACGCGTAAGGGCCAAGACAAAGATGAGCGTTCGCTCGATATCGAGCAGATGGAAGAAGAAGATCTTCGCCGCGACCTCGAGGACGAAATTCGTATCCTCCAGGAACAACGCGATGAACGCATTTTCGAACTGTTCGAAGGCCGCAAACTGAACACCGATCTTAAGGACGGCAAGGAAGTCACGGTTAAGAAAGGAACCTCGCTAACCCGCGATGTTCTGAAGGAGATCCCGACCAAGCTGCTCAAGAACATTGATGCATCGTCCGGCCGTGTAGATACGGCAGCCGAGATCAAGGAATACGAGCAGCGCGTCATCCGCCAGATCGGCATCCTTTCGGATATCTACGACGAAAAGATCACCAAGCTTAAGCAGGGCGACGAGTTGCCGCCGGGCGTGATCAAGATGGTCAAAGTTTTCGTCGCGATGAAACGAAAGCTCTCCGTGGGCGACAAAATGGCCGGACGTCACGGCAATAAGGGCGTTATCGCACGCATTTTGCCGGAAGAGGATATGCCGTACCTGCCGGATGGAACGCCGGTTGAGATCGTGCTGAATCCGCTCGGCGTGCCATCGCGAATGAACGTCGGCCAGATCCTCGAGACGCATCTCGGCTGGGCCGCACGGGTTCTCGGACTTCATTTTGCGACGCCGGTATTCGACGGTGCAAGCGAAGCCGAGATCAAGGAATACATCGGCCAGGCAAACGCGGAATACGACCGCCTTAAGCTGCCGCCTTCGGTCGGCCCGTCAGGCAAGACACGTCTGTACGACGGTTTGACAGGCGAGCAGTTCGAGCAAAAGGTGACCGTCGGGTACATCTATATGCTCAAGCTCTCACACCTTGTGGACGACAAGATCCACGCACGCTCGATCGGGCCTTACAGCTTGATCACGCAGCAGCCGCTCGGCGGCAAGGCGCAATTCGGCGGACAGCGTTTCGGCGAAATGGAAGTGTGGGCGCTTGAAGCATACGGCGCGGCGCACATCCTGCAGGAACTTCTGACCTGTAAATCGGACGATGTCGCCGGCCGCTCGAAGATCTACGAGACGATCGTAAAGGGCGTTTCGAATTTCGAGCCGGGCATTCCGGAATCGTTCAACGTGCTCGTCCGCGAGCTGCAGTCGCTCTGTCTTGACGTCGAGCTCATCCACGAAGATGAGATCGATCCGGAAGAGGTAGCGGCAGGTGTTGACGCATTGGTTGGAGTTGATTAGTTGTTCAACGTTCAGGGTTCAAAGTTCAAGGTTCGAATGAACCAAGACTTTGAACTTTGAACATGGAACCTTGAACCTGGAGATTTATGTTTCGATTCAATAACGAAAGCAAAACGCAGTTGACGACAAATTACGAAGCGATCCGCATTTCGCTCGCGTCGCCGGACAAGATCCGTTCGTGGTCGCACGGCGAGGTGACCAAGCCGGAGACGATCAACTACCGCACCTTCAAACCGGAGCGCGACGGCCTCTTCTGCGCGCGCATTTTCGGACCCGTGGCGGACTGGGAATGTCTCTGCGGAAAATACAAGCGGATGAAGCACCGCGGAGTGGTCTGCGACAAGTGCGGTGTGGAAGTTACACAGTCAAAGGTGCGTCGCGAGCGCCTTGGCCATATCGAATTGGCAAGCCCATGTTCCCACGTTTGGTTCTTCAAAGGACTGCCGTCGCGGATTGGGCATCTGCTCGACATCACGCTGCGCGATCTGGAAAAGATCCTCTACTTCGAGACCTATATCGTTGTCGAGCCGGGCGATGTTCCTGACCTGAAGGAAAAGGACCTGCTCAATGACGAACGGTTTCGCGAACTCACGCGAGATTTCCCGAATGGTTTCGTCGCGAAAATGGGCGCCGAGGCGATCAAGGAACTTCTCATCAAGATCAACATCGAAGAGCTGGTCGAAGACCTTCGTGCGAGAATGCGCGACGAAACGTCGCAGCAGAAAAAACTGAAGTATTCGAAGCGTCTTAAGGTCGCCAACTCATTCGCGCGTTCGGGCAACAAGCCTGAATGGATGATCCTCGACGTGATCCCGGTCATTCCGCCCGAGCTTCGCCCGTTAGTGCCTCTCGATGGGGGACGTTTCGCGACGTCGGATCTGAACGATCTATATCGCCGCGTCATCAACCGAAATAATCGGTTGAAAAAGCTGATCGAGCTTCGCGCTCCTGAGGTCATCGTCCGAAACGAAAAGCGCATGCTGCAGGAAGCGGTCGATGCGTTGTTCGACAACGGACGCCGCGGCCGCGTGCTCCGGGGTGCGAACAATCGCCCGTTGAAATCGCTTTCAGGAACGCTCAAAGGAAAACAGGGACGTTTCCGTCAGAACCTGCTCGGAAAGCGTGTCGATTACTCGGGCCGTTCGGTGATCGTCGTTGGCCCGGAGCTAAAGCTTCACCAATGCGGTTTGCCCAAGAAGATGGCTCTCGAGCTGTTCAAGCCGTTCATCTACAACAAGCTTGAACGCGACCAACACGCCGCCACCATCAAACAGGCGC
>QHXS01000040.1:0-904 GCA_003223975.1 Acidobacteriota bacterium | reverse complement strand
GCGATCAAGATCCATCCGCTCGTTTGTACGGCATTCAACGCTGACTTCGACGGCGACCAGATGGCTGTTCATATTCCGCTTTCGGCTGAAGCGCAGATCGAAGCAAGTGTTTTAATGCTTGCGTCAAACAATCTTCTTTCGCCGGCGAGTGGCCAGCCGATCACGGTTCCATCGCAGGACATTGTGCTTGGCTGTTACTACCTGACCCTCGGCCGCGACGAACTTAAAGGCGAGGGTAAAGCGTTCAATTCGGTCGATGACGTGCTTCTCGCGCTCGATGCGGAAGTCGTAGAAACTCAGTCAAAGATCCGTTTGCGGTGGAAAGGCGACCTGATCGATTTGACCCTGGAGCACAACACTCAAGATGTTATGCGTGCGACCGTCCGCGAGGATGAAGACCGCGTAATCGACACAACGGTCGGCCGCGTGATCCTTAACGAACGCCTGACGCGCGACGGCCTCCCGTTCGTGAACGGAACACTGAAGAAAAAAGGACTTCAATCTCTTGTAAGCTTCTGCCATCTGAAACTCGGTCATGAGCATACCGTTGCGTTGCTCGATGACCTTAAGACGATGGGCTTCCTATACGCGACAAAGTCGGGCATGTCGATCGGTATCGACGATATGGTCACGCCGACAAGCAAGAAGGGCATCATCGAACGTGCTCGCAAGGAAGTAGATAAGCTTCAGAAGCAATACGAAGACGCGACCATGACCAACATGGAACGCGAAAACAAGGTGACCGCCATTTGGTCCGACGTTACCGACGAGGTCGCAAAGGAAATGTTCAAGGCGATGCACACGCGCGAGGCCGAGCGAAAGGAACTCAATCCGATCCTCGTGATGGCGGACTCGGGTGCTCGTGGTTCGGATGCTCAGATCCGCCAGCTGGCAGGTATGCGCG
>QHXS01000039.1:5859-33307 GCA_003223975.1 Acidobacteriota bacterium | reverse complement strand
TTCGCGCAAGGTCACTATTTCGCTATGTACGACCGAAAACCAAAGGCTAAAGCGCCGTCGGAACCGGGAACCTCGGTTTTTAAACGACTCGACCTTAGTTTTTTCTGAAAAAGTAGCCATGACTCCAACCCTCGACGCGGCCCAGCTCTGCGGCTTAACCGGGATGATAGACGCGACGCACCGGAAGCTTGCAGACCAAGGATGGTTTCCAAAGCCGGTTAAAGGCCAATACCAGGCGGTTGCCACGATCAAAGGAATAATCCGGTATTTGAGGCAACGCACGGACGACCCGCTAAAGAAGCGAAACGCGGAACTCAAAAACGAGATGATTGCGCACTCCCTCGGAGTTAAGCGCGCCGAGTATGTAAAAGCGACCGAGGTAAAGCGGGAACTCACGCGAGCAATCGTTGCCCTCAAGACGCGGATTATGGGAATACCTGACGCCCAGGCGCCGCGGTTGGCATTAACGACGGACGCGCGCGAGGTAAAAGAGATATTGCGAACCGAGCTTATAGCCGCCCTGACGGAGCTCTCGAAAACGCCGTTGATGGAGGCGGAGGAACCGCAGCCGGCGAACAACGGCCACGAGCTCGAGCTACCGAAACCGCGGAAGGCGCCGAGAATCGAACACCTAGTTTAAAATTTTGAGGTACCCTAGTTTTTAATTTTTCAATGACCGCCGAGGAACTGGTTGCCGAGACGATAGCCGCCGCTATTTCGCCGCCGTCCACCTTGCCTTGCTGGCGATGGTGCGAAGAGAACATCACCCTCGACAATACCGGCCCAATGCCAGGCGCCTACAATACGAGATACACGCCGCAAGTGCGGTATTTCCTCGACGCTTGCCAAGACGGCCGCGCGAAACGGGTTGTTGCGATGGTATCGGCCCAAAGCGCCAAGACTCAGACGGTAATAAATCGGTTGCTGTATTGCATAGCCGAAGACCCTGGGCCGGCAATGTGGATAATGGCCAACCAAGACGCCGTAGAGGAATTTGCAAAAAAGAGGTTATTTCCCGCGGTTGAGACCTGCCCGCGAACCGCGCCGTTATTACCGGAAGCCCGGACCAAACGAAGCAAGCGCCTCATTCAATTCGATTCAATGAACCTTATGTTGCGCGGAAGCAACTCGCGCGCAGCACTCCAAAGCGATCCTGTCAGATACCTATTTTGCGACGAGCGAAGGGAATGGAAAGCCGGAGCAATTGAACTCGTGCGGAAACGAACGCGGACCTTTCACAACGCAATCGAGATTTCGATAGGAACGGCCGGCAATGACGGCGACGAACTACACCGGGATTTCATGGAGGGTAATCAAGTGCATTTCCATTTTGCCTGCCGGAAGTGCGGAGCCTCGCAACCGTTTCGCTTTGGCCGTCGGCGCTCGATCCTTTTCGACAAGCCGCGCGACCGAGGCGGGCTTGTATGGCCGAAGAATTCCGAGACCCAGCCCGGCGGGAAATGGAACCTCGAGGCGGTCCGACGCGCAACGCGCCTCGAGTGCGAACAATGCGGCGAACTGTACGCGACCTCGGACAAGCTTGCCCTGCTTGGAACCCTCGCGCCGGTTGAGTACAACCCGGCCGGCCCGCGCGGGTTGCGTACGTTTCATTGGAACGCCCTGCAGATGCCCTGGTCAGATTGCGCTTTCGGCGAAGTAGCCGCCGAGTTTTTGCAAGCCAACGCCCAGGCAAAGAAAGGCAACCTCATTCCGTTGATTGAGTTTGTGACCGAGACCCTCGGCGAGCCCTGGAGCGAAGCCTTATTCTTTGCGCCGGAAGAATTAAGCATAAGCCAAACCGATTTTGTCTTGCACGGCGCCGAGGTTGCACCCGGCAAGTTTTGGGAAAAGGAACACACGCGGTTTATGTCGGTTGACGTACAGCTCGACCATTTTTGGATTGTATGCCGCGCCTTTACGCCGAGCGGCGAAAGCCGGCTTGTGCGCGCCTCGCGCCTCGATACCTGGGCCGACGTTCGAGACCATCAAAAGGCGCTCGCCGTACAGCCGCAGCGGACCCTGGTTGACCGCCGTTACCGAACCGACGAGGTAGACGACCATTGCGCCCTGTACGGTTGGCAAGGAATGCTCGGCAGCCCAAAAACCGGGTACGCCCATTACAATGCCCGGACGCGTAAGAAAACGGTTTTACCTTACTCGACCGTGACCCAAGGCAAGCCGCGGGTTTACGTAATAGAAGGAAAGCAAAGTATCCGCCGGCCTCGCTGGTTTTTCTGGAGCAATAAACCGATAAAGGACCAACTCGGAAGGATGCAACAAGGGAAAGGGTTGTACTTCGGAATACCAGGCGACGCGCCCGAGTTTTACTTGGACCAGATGAACGGCGAGCGGTTGCGCGAAAAACGGTTGCCGAACGGAGCAACGGTTTTTGAATGGGTGGAGGTTGGCCGGCAAGGTTGCCATTGTCGCGACTGTGAAGGAATGATTTTGACCTGTGCCATTGCGGACGGATTAATACCTCATGGAATTGTAGCCGAGGAACAAGCCGAAGAATCGAATTTTATTCCGGCGGACACATGACAAAGGAACTTCCAGAAGGATTCGGGAACCGAAGCGGATTTTTGACAAGGTTCGGGACTTCGGTTTTTGCATCATGGACTCATCACCAAACTTCTGGCCGATGCCGCCCGCCGGAATGATTTAGCCGAGGAACCGAGACAGCAACCTGGGCCGGCCCGAATTTCTCGCGGAGCCGGCCCTTTTGCTTTTTTCCATCGAAAAATAATCGAAAATCTTTTGCAAAAATACTTGCAAGCTAAGCCGCTTAGGTTATTCTATATCCATGAGCGAAACCTCTCTCTCCAACACCGGAACCGAAACCTCAACCTTAACCCGCGGCGAAAAGAACGCCGCTCTGCGAGCAGCGCGCAACGCCTGGACCGATGGTTGGCTTAAATTCGAGGCAGCGCACCGGGTATGGTTCAATACCTCGACTTTCGCGCCGAACGCCCTGGCGATTAAGCAGGCGATGAAAGACGCCGAGAACGAGTACGACGAGGCGTTGACCCAGTACCGCCAACTCCAAAAGGCGATGCAGCCCGCCTAAACCCACCGCCGCCCGCCCTCGGCCGTCAGCCAAAAACTGACGGCCTTTTTGTTTCAAAACCCGACAAACGCCGGCTTTAGGTAGAATGTCCGCTTTTTACGGCTTGCCGATTGAAACCCTCAAGGAATTGCAAGCCGCCTACCTCGCCGCCCTCAAGGCGCTTGCGACAAGTAGCAGCTACGAAATGACGGACGGAGTTTTGAGCCGCCGGCTTACGCGCGCCGACTTGCCCGACGTAAAGGAAACGCTCTGCGAGATAAACGGCGAGATTGCGCGCCTTGAGCGGACCAACCTCGGCCGGACCGCTTACGCCGACTTTACCTATTTCGATTTGTGAGAAAGACCCGACCTTAGTTTTTCGTGAAAAGAGAAAGCATCATTCTTGCGCCGAACGGTAAGCCCGTAAATTACCTGACACTGTACGAGGCAACCATACCCTCGAGGCACCGCGCGCCGCTCTGGCCGCAAGACACCGACAGCAAAGACAGCCTCGACCCTTGGACCCGGACCGAGCTTTTGACCGCGGCCCGCACCCTTTATGCAAACGTCGGTTTCGTAAGTTATTCTTTCGGTTGCGGTTGGGTACCTCAAAGCCTCGCGACGACCAAGCCCGCCCGCGAAGCTTATGAAAGCTTTTGGGCCGATTGGAGCAACATTGCGGACCCTAACGGCCAATGGACCTGGGCCGACTGACTACGGTTGCAAAGTATCGGCCTCGATGTTGATGGCGACGTTGGCCGGCTTTACGTAATGACCGCCGGAGGGTTTCCGAAAATTCAGTTAATCCGAGCCCACCGGATAAAGAACCCGCCCGACTCAAAGAGCGATAAATGGGTTGATGGAGTACGGCTTTCAACTCGAGGCAGCCCGGTAGCCTATTCGGTAACGAGCGGCCCGGACGATTGGAAGGTTTACCCGGTTGAAAGCTTTGCTCTGGTCCGCGACCCGGACGCGCCCGACGAGTACCGCGGGAAGACCTCATTACACCACGGCATTAACGGCTTGCGAGATGCGAAAGAGATTCTAACCGCCGAGAAACAAGGCGTTAAAATCAACTCGAGCCTAGCACTAGTTATAAAAATTCTGCAGGCAGCGCAGCCCGATCAACCCGTTTTCGGTCCGCAAGGACTCATCCAAACCGAATCCGGCGACCTTAGCCTGGACCGGATTTTAGCCGGAGCAATTCCGAGGTTGAACGAAGGAGAGGATATTTGGAGCCATAAGAGCGACCGGCCGAGCCCGACGTTTACCGGCTTTCTTGACTACCTGTTGCGAGATGTAGCAATCGGCCTCGGGTTGCCCTGGGAATTCGTTTGGGACTCGACAAAACTCGGAGGCAGCGGAAACCGCCTCGCGATTGGCCAGGCACAATGGAAATTTGAGGAACGCCAAGCCCAATTCAAGCCGCACGCTAACCGAGATTGGCAATTCGTTATCGGCGCCGCAATCGACCGCGGCGACGTACCCGCCGACAAAGATTGGTTTCGCGTTAAATGGCAGATGCCTCGCCGAATCAGCGTTGACGCCGGCCGCGACGCCAAAGCGAACCTCGACGATTTAAAGTATGGAGTGCGGACCCACTCGGAAGACGCCGGCGAACGCGGCGAATTTTGGGAAGACGAACGCCGCCAGACCGAGCTCGAGACCCTCGACTTAATTCAGCGCGCGGACCGTATCGCGAAGGCGACCGGCAAGCCGTTCGAGTTAATTCTCGGGTTGATACAGCAACGCAGCCCTAATCCAGTAATACCGCCGCCAACCTCGGCCGAACCGCCGACCGGAACGCCGCCGAACCCGACAACCGCCGGCTAATGGTTAAGATTGAAATCCTGGTATAACATCAAAGGCCAAGCCGGCGACGCCTCGGCCGAGGTTTATATTCTTGATGAAATCGGCGGTTTCGGAATTAGCGCCGCTCAATTTATCGGCGAGGTAAAAGCCCTCGGAGCAAAAAGCCTCACGGTTTATATCGACTCACCCGGAGGCGACATTTTCGGCGGGCTCGCAATTGCTAATTGGCTAGCCGGCCAACCGAACGTTACGACGCACGTTTTAGGCATGGCCGCAAGTATGGCCAACGTTATCGCCCAGGCAGGCAGAGTACGCCGGATGGCTGAGAACGCCTACCTAATGACGCACAATCCGATTTCGCCTTACTTCGGTGGAAACGCCGACGATTTCAGAGACCAGGCAGATTGGCTCGACCGCCTCGGCAACACGCTTTCAAAGACGATTGCAGCCCGGACCGGCAAAACCGCCGAGGTTGTTAGCAAATGGCTCGATAACGAAACCTGGTTCGACGCAGCGCAAGCCAAGGAAGCAAACCTTACAGATGAGGTAATGCCGACGGCACCAGTACAAGGGAACTTCAACCTCGCAAGATTTAACGCAGTACCGCAGCCGCTACAAACGGCAATGACAGCTCGCAACTCACAACCGCATACAATTATGAGTAAATTTGCCGCCCTGTTCGGCCTCGCCACCTCAACGCCGCCGCCCGCAGCGCCGCCGCCCGCGGCCCAGGCGCCGACGGACAAGGAAAAATTCTATGGCGCCGCCCTCGAATCTTTCGGAATCGAGCCGCCCGTAATTGCCGCGGCCCTCGCCGACAACAAGCCCGATTTTGCCTCGAACTTTATAAAAGAGAAAATCGCCGGCCTCGACGGCAAGGTTTCCAAGGTTGACGCAGCCTTTACGGCCGCCGGCCTTGCCATTACCGCGGCCGATATTGCCGAAGGTAAGAAAGACCTGAAAGCCTTGCTCGAGGAATCGGTTGCAAAGGCGACCGCCCGCCAGGCAGCCGCAGCCGGCCGAGACCCAGCGCCACCGGACCGCACCGCGGAAGGCAGCGCCGGCAATGACGACGACCTCGACACAATCCGCGGGTTGATTGAGAAGGAAGAGAACCCGGAGAAGCGCGCCTGCCTCGCGCGCCGAGCCCGGAAAGCCCGAGGTATCACTAGTTTTTAAAAAAGAGGTACACCTAGTTTTTAAAAATCCGTAGCGCGCAAAACTCAAACCGCTCAACTTATGCCAGCAACTCTCTCAACCTCGGAAATCTTAACGGACGTACTCGACGCCTTTAAGGTTCTTTACCCGCAGCTCAAATCCTTTTCGACGGACTTCTCAAGCGCAGGCGCCGTACTCAACCAGACTGTTATTGCGCGAATTTCAAAGGTGCCCGCGGTTGCCGCTTACGATCCTGTGACCGGCTACAAAAACGGCGCGACGGACGTTAACACGATTGTAGAAGACGTGCCCGTGACGATTGATTCTCACCAACACGTACCCGTAAAAATCGGCTACCTGCAATCAATTTCCACGAAGCGAGACCTTTACTCCGAGGCAATCAAAAATATCGGTTTTGCGCTTGGCAAAGCGATGGTTGATTCCTGCCTCGCGAAAGTAGTAGCCGCCAACTTTACCAACCAAACGGTAGAGACAACCGCCGCGACGAGCCGCGACACGCTTTCAAAGGTGACGCTCGCGATGAACATAAAAGGCGCCGCTCTATTGCGGTATGGCATCACGAGCTCGGCCTTTTACAACAAGCTAGACGAAGACGCCCGGATAACTTCAGGCGACTACCACGGCCAGCAACGCTCGAGCGGCCCTTACGGCCACCTTACTAACGTCGCCGGTTTCCAAGATATTTGGGAATACCCGGCAATGCCCGCGCCCGCCAACCTTTCGGCATTTTTCTACGACAAGCGTGCAATTGTCGTTGCTACCAGGTTGCCGGCGGATATTCAAAATATTGCCAGCTCTGCAGGCATTCCAAAGATTGCCGCTTTTGAAACCGTACAAGACCCAGACTCCGGCCTTTCGCTACTCGGAATTAGATGGATGGAACCGGGAACTTTCGACGTTTACGTAACAATTACCATTCTCTGGGGAAGTAAAGCAGGCGCCCAGGGTGGAGCAGCCGGAAGCATTACCGACTACGCCGGACACCGGGTTGTTACAGCTTAACCGCGCCGGCCGCGGCCAACTAAAAGGCGCTATGATTTACGTCTTGCTAGGTTTTCCAACGGGTACGATGGATGAAACGCCCGACGTTCTCTATTTATCCAACGACGCCGACGGCTTACAGCCGGCTATTGACCTCAATTGGCCGACGTACGGCGAGAGGTTGAGCCGTTACCAATTGCTCGACCGCGGTTTTCCCGTTTCACCGAGCCCGACGCCCGAACCGCCGCCGCCGCCCGAAGGCAAATCGCACGCACACGCCTCGCACGCCTCGCACGCCTCGCACGCGACCAGCTCGCACGCGACCGCGGCGAAGCCTAAAAAGTGAATCAGTTTCTTACGGACATAGACGCCGACGTTACAAACGTCTTTTTAAATGCCGAAGAATTCGGAACAAAAGCGACCTGGACCGACTCGAGCGGAAATGCAACCGAGGTTAATTGCATTTTCGGCCAACCTTACGTCCCGCTCGAGGTTGGCGACCCGATCCAAAGCGACAACCCTAGAGCAATCGTTCATTCGGCCGACCTCGCCAATTGCCGGCAAGGCGACGGTTTCGACGTTGAAGGAATTGCACACGAAATCCTCGAGGCGCACCCATGCGGAACGGGAGCAACTGTTTTGATTTTAAGCCGTGACCCAGCGCCGAGACCTAAACCGTAAAAATGGGATGCAATGAGACCACGACAAACGGCCCGCCAATACGCCAAAGGATTGTTGATGCCGTTGCGCGGACCCTCGGCACCGTTCCAACTATTGCGAGCAGGGTTTACGTTTTTTGCCCGACTGCTTTCGACGAGCGGAACTTACCCGCGGCGAATGTCCGCGACCTACGCGAAACCGATGAGGGTAAATGCGGGAATTGCTCAATCAAAAGCCTCGAGTTTTCTACCGATTTACTTGTTGCCGAGAAAGCCGGAAGCGATGCCGTTGTCAGGGAATTATTGCAAGCCGCTCAAATTGCCTTGCTCGGAAACCCAAACCTCGACGGCCTCGCCGACGAAACCCGGCTTTCAAGTAATCAAATGGCCGTCGGCCAAGCGGGATTTTGCGCCGTTGGTTGCCGCCTCGTTTTCACTGTTCGTTATCGCGTTAAACTCTAAAGCCCTTTCGATTCTATGGCCGGACTTATACTAAACGAATTCTGGGTACCGACGGCGGAATGTTGGTTCTGGCCGGAAGGCCAAACTTTTACCGTTGGCGACTCGTCTAACGGCGGAACCGGAAGCGGAACTTGCGCGAAGACCGCCAAGCCCGGAGCTACCGACCCGCTTTGGAATTCTCGCTTTAGAATGGGTTGCGTCAGCGCCGGCAGTATCAAAAGCGAATCCGACCAGACAGACGTTTATTGCGCCAATGGCGCCGCCCTGGTCCGCGCGCATACTTACCGAATCAAACAGAAGCTAACGGTTGAATTCACCTCACAAGAGGTTGACCCGATAGGTTTCCAGCTCGCGTTTGGTTCTCAAACAATAACGGTTGGCACCGTCCAATTTAACCCACTCGTTAAAGCGCCGTTTTCTAATGGCTGGTTGAAATTGCAGCTCTACAACCAAAACAATTCGGCCTTGCGAATTGTGGCAGATTTATGGGGTCAGCTCGCCTTGCCGAATGGGTTGCCGTTCGAGCAGGAAGGCCATATAGAATCCCAATTCCAATTCGACGTTTTAATCTCGCCGCTTTCGACGATTTCAGCCCTTTAACTTTTCGCCTCGAGCCGGCCCGCCTTTCCCTGGCAATGAGCACAAGCACACAAACACCGGCGACACCGATAGGCGGAGGCGGAGCACCGCAGCCGCCAACCTTAGTACCTGCCGACCCGATTTCTATGGGTGGAGGCGGAACGCCGCCGACTACCGGACTTGCTCAACCTATCGGCGGACTCGAGGCGGTTGCGCCCTCGATTTCAAGCCAACCGCCAAGCCGGACCGTGACCCAAGGGTTGCCGGCGACGATGGCATTGATTGCGGCCGGAACGCCGCCGCTCTCCTACCAATGGTACAAGGACACAAACCCACTAACCGACGACGCCGTTACCGCCGGAACGCATACCAACTCGTTGACGTTCATTAATGCGCAAACCGGCCAGGCAGGCACTTATCATTGCGTAGTCACGAACGCTTACGGCGAGGCAATAAGCGACAACGCTTTCTTGACCGTGAACACCTCGGCCGGGTTGCCGCCTACAATTTTCTCGCAGCCGCAATCGAAAAACGCGCCCGTCGGAGCTTCCGCAAGCTTTACTTGCTTAGCCAATGGCAGCTCACCGTTTACTTACCAATGGTTCAGAAACGATGTGGCAATGGTTGGCCAGACCTCGAATTTCTTAACGATCAATAATATTCAGCCGGCCGACGCCGCAGACTACAATGTTATCGTCACGAACCCTTACGGAACGGCGACGAGCAACAAAGCGCACTTAACCATCATAACCGCGCAGACCTTGCCGGTTTACCTCGGCAACGGCGGAACAACGGCACCCGGAAGAGAAGGAGAACCAGAACCTCAAGCCGGAAGCACCTATACCGCGGCCGAGCTTAAAGCCCTGGTACAAGTCTTCCCGCAGGTTAACCCGGTTAACCGCAGCGCCGCCCAAGGAACTTACGAAATCTCGGCGCCCTCGCCGCCTACGAATAACGAATACCGGGTACTAGCTTTTCCAGCTTCCTTTGTACCTGGAGCTCTTACTTTCACAAGCGCCGGAGCGAATTTGCCAATGACCCAATTGGCCGACACGATTGTTGACGGCATAAACTACAAAGTTTACCGGACCGTTTCGCGCTCGGCCGGCGACTTCACTATTGCCGGACAGACCGCAATTAACGTCACATGAACCGAGCCGCCGCCGCTTTTGTTGTTTCCCTTTTCGTTTGTATCGGGTTGCTTTTGGCGCAGGTTGTACCGCCGAGCTATCCGTACCCGCAACCGCGGCCGACAAGCGGAAACACACCGAGCGGCCTTATTCGGTACTCTCAAACAATGGCGCCCAGCGCGCACGCCAACGAAAACCCGTTGCTCTGGTCCATCGACGTAGCCGGCGGACTTCACTCAAGAGCGAATGCGGCCGACCGCCTCGCCTTAAATCCGAACTGGACGCAGGAAGGCGCCATCGTTTACGACGCCTCGGATAAAACTTACTATACCGTCGGCCCGGAGCTAATTGCCACAAACCGACTTTTCGCGGCGACGAACGGCGGCTTTTCTATGATCCTGCCCGGCGACGTTGTAGTAGCTTCAACCAATCATGCTTTCGTTGCCGGAAATCACGTTGATATAATCGGAACTAACGACCTCAACCTGGATGGAGCCGGACAGTTTACGGTTTCGGGTTTAGACGCCTCGATTAGCTTAACGCGAAACGTTTTTATTGGCGGCCGAGGTTCTTTAGCCCTCGACGCGACTAACGTTGTTATTAGGACAAACCTTGCGATCCAATCGCCGAAGGTATTAGCCGGCCAGGCTCGAGTAAGGCAAGTTTGGGCTCTTTCAAATACCAACGGCCAGGGAGAATGGAGCGATTCAGAGGTTGGAGCCGTTATTGTGACGAACGTTGCTCAACTCGTTTTGACGCCGACCGGCCCGGCGACCGGGTACCAAAACGCGACCACCCTGGGCTATTACACAATAAACGACGGTGGAGGCGGAACCTATTACGCGCACCCGATAGCCGGCAGCACCACTAACCGCGGGAATTTTCAATCGCTTTACAATACGAATTATATCTGGAGCCTATTGCAACCGCGCGACGGAGTTTACATCAAACAGTACGGAGCCAAAGGCGACTACGGAGCGACAGACGACACACCTAGTTTTAAAGATTGGCTTACGGACATAAACGGCAAGGTAGGAATTCTAAACGTCGGAATTTACGGAATTTCCTCTATTACCAATAACCCAGGCGACAAGACCACAATTCGAGGTATTACGCCGCTCGGCGAGGTTGCCGGTATAACGCCGGGAGGTTCTTTCTATTACGACAACTGCGCAGTTTTGAAACGGTTGCCAGGCACAACCGCGAGCCTCATTAATTGTTACCCTTCCGCGAGTAGCGTTTTTAATCTTTTCAACGTTGTACTGGACGGCAACGCCGCCGCCGATTCGGTTAATTCAGCCAACTACCTTTTCTTTAATCTAAACGGCGGACCTTGCACCCTTCGGAATGTCACAATGGGAAACACCGCCGGCCACGCCGTTGTAATTGCCGCAAGCCGGAACACGCTCGACACCGTACAAGTCTTTAATTGCCTCGGCAGAGGCGTACGAATCAGCGGAGGGAACTATTGCCGATTTATAAACGGCCGAATTGTGAATTGCGGCGACAATTGCCTGACAATACGGAGCTCTGACGACGTTTTAGTTTCCAACGTCCAAATTACGGACGGAGGTTTAAACGGTATTTTCCTCGAGAATCAAAATAACGGAAGACTTCACGCGGTAACGGTAACTGGCCATAAGCGAACCTGCGTAACGATGGATATAGGCGTTGGGAATGTTTACAGCATGATTTTTTCGGAGTGCATTTTCCAAGACGCGAATTGCGCCGTAAACCTTTGCACAAACGTTGTCGCCTCACCCTCGGGAACCTGGCCGGTTGTAATGACGCAAGGAAACAACACCGCCCAATGCGCCCAGAATGCTTTCGTTAATTGCACTCTTGGTTGGCACGTAATTGACAACCGCTACGGCACGAACCTGCCAACCACGATTTTCAAATGGACGGCGACGCAGCAACCCGGAATTCCGACCTGGTACAACTGGCGCTTCCTTAACAACATTTATTTACCGGGAACCTCACAAAGCGGAAACCTTGCTAACTACGATCCTTACCCGACCAATTGGGTTTCAGAATTTGGCAACCTCTACACGGATTTGATAATGAGGACCAAATTCAACCGCGCCGGCCAACTCGACAGCGTAGACGGATTTATATTGCACAAGGCGCCGGCGACCGGCGGAGGCGACCAGGCTCTGATGGTGAACGACGTAACGCACCTAGTCACAAAACAGGGAGCCGCGATTATACCGCAGCTTTCCTCGCCGTTACCGGAGATTGTACCGCCGATTAAGCGCCCTTCCGTTAACCCGCTCGACCCGTAAGCCCTCACCCTATGCCCTCGGCCTTGCCAAAAGAACCGCCCGTAAAGGCGAAGGCAAGCAACGCGAGAAACGGCCGAGCCGCTTACCTCGCACTCGAGCCGATAGCTAAAGCCGCTTTTGAAGCGTACTTTTCCGAGCAAGAGGCAAAGAAGCTTATCGGGAATTGGGACACCTTAACGACCCAGGCAAAGCAACGCTGGATTAGAGTTTCGCTCGCCGTACTCGAAGCCGCGGAAATTGCCGCCCTAAAATGAATCAGACGACCCTAGTTTTAATTATTGGCGCCGCCGTCTTGTTGTTTGTAGCAAGCTTTTACCTGTGGCGCCGCAAACCACCGGAACCACCGCTTAAATAAGCAAAGGCGAGATAGAAAGAAACCAAATGGCAGCAACCAAGGAATCGAAAGACCGCCACCCTTGCCGCATTCGAGGTATTACCGTTGATTGGCCTGAGCCGCCCGTACCCTTTCAAGAAATCGAATTCGGTTGGACCTCGCCTAAATTTCCCGCCTTGCTTGTACCCTGGAACGGCGGCCGGCAGATCATTTACTCAACCGACGACCGGCAGACCTATTTCAAGAAATTGCCGCCGGCCTGGTGGATCTATCCGAATTGTTTAAACCACCTCGCCGGCGAAGAATACCGGCCGAATATGGGCGCCGCGAAGTTAATGGGAGCCTGGGTTTACAACAGCCGGAACCCGAACTCCGACGGAATCCAAATTGACGCCGCGACCTGGCTTATTAACGACGTTTACCTGGCCGGCCAAACCGCCAACCAACGCGCCTATGCAATGGTTAACCTCGGCCCGCAACCCGAAGGTGCCGCGGTTGCCAAAGTTTATCAGGTTAATAGCACGGACACTTTCAACCAGTACCTCGAGAGTTTTCAAGCCGCCGGCTTTCAAGGCGCCCTGGTCCGCGACCTAAACGCCAAATACGAAGACACGCAAGCCGCGGTAATAAACCCGCTTTAAGGCAATGGCCAAAACAACCCATTATTCATGGAGGGTTTACGGCCCAGGCGGACTGGAGGCGCCGTCTTGCAAGATGGTTGCCTACCACGACGACCCGGCCCACACGCCGCCTAAATGGGATGAAACCCTTTCCGGCGACGCAAAAGCCGAGGCAATCGCGATTGTTGAAGCCGACCGGAAAGCAGCCGAGGCAATACCGAACGGCGAAGGGTACTACCAAGGCGAGATAAACGGCCCGGCCCGTTGGTACTACCGAACCAGCAAGGCAAGCGGGAATACCTGGGAAGTAGTTTTAAATGAAGCCGGCGACTCGTTACCGAACCCTTGCTTGCCGGCCTCGCCACCGCCGCCGCCCGATCCTCGAAACGGAACAATCGAGCTAAGTTATTGCGAACTCAAAACCGAGATTCGAGGCAGAATGTTAACGCTAACGCTTACCGGATTAATCGCCGAGGCATGAAATGGGCCGCCGAATATTACCCGCACTTGCAGCCGCCCTTTGTGCGATCCTTAACGGTTGCGTTTTTCACCCGCGAACAATAGCCGCGGAACACCTCGAGATTTTCGGCCTCGGCCAATTCGACACCTGGCACGCCCGCGGTTTTGCAATTGGCTTGATGCACCTGACCTGGGTTGTTCATCAGGGAGCAACCAACAGCACCGCGCCTAACGTTTTCTGGAAAGTACCCGCGCCTATGAGATACAACACAACGAATGACCTCTCTCGAGAATAACGAACCCGGCCCGGCGAGCATCGAAACCTTGCTCGGCGGCCTTACCCTTACTGTATGTTTTGAGGACGGCCACAAGGAAACCGTTCACGTTCGGCAAGTACCCTTGAAGGAATACCGCGCCTTGATGGACGCGCAAACCGACGAGTTTAAATGGCTGGAGATAGTTTGCGAAAAGCCGGAAGCATGGGCCGAGGCAATGCGGCCCGGCGACTACAATAGAATTTTCGCCGAGGCAGAAAGGATAAACGCCGATTTTTTCGTCTGGTGTCGCCGGCAGATAGAAAGAGTGCAACGCCTGGCGCCGGGATTCATGGAAAAGGCGCTCGCGGCCAACGTCGGAATGCCGTCAAATCAATCAGCCTCGCAGAATTCTGCGCCGAAATCGCGGTTGCTTCCGGGTTGACCCTCGACCAAGTGACAAGCCATAGCTACGCGCAATTAATGCTTTTAAACCAAGCCGTTGCCCGCCGCTTTGGCGCCGAGGGATTGCGCAACATGAACACCGCGACGGCCGCGAACGCGGTTGTATGGAGCAAGAAAGGCGACTCGATAGCAAAACGGGTTGCAGAGGAACTCAAAGAACTTTGTAAAACAGATGGCGACTCCGGTAACTAATTCGGTCCAAATCAAGCTAACGGTTGCCGGCCTTAACGCGGCCACAAACGCTTTCACTAGTTTTTCCAAATCGTTGACCAAGGTTGGAGCCGGAGCCGCAACCGCCGCTGTTGGAGTAGCAGCTTTCGCCGCTGAAATGGCCGTTGCCGCGGTTGCCCTCGCCGGCCCGGCCGCTTTTGCCGGAGCAATTGCCGGCCTCAAGGATATAATCGATCTCGCCGGCCAATTGAGCGACGAAGCCGCCCGGACCGGCCTCGGAGTTGCCTCGATCCTCGCTTACCGCCAGCATTTAAAGACGTTGGACTCGGCGCCGAGCAAGCCGCCGATTCAATAAGCAAGATGCAGCAAAGCATCGGCGACGCGGCCGAAGGCGGACTCAAGGCGCAAGAAAAGTTTCAAAGACTCGGAATCAATTTCGACGACCTTTTCGCGCAAGACCCGGCCGCCCAATTCGAGACCATAGGCAAAGCCCTGGGCTCGATTGAAAACCCGACCCTGCGCGCCGCCCGCGCCGTTGATATTTTCGGGAAGAGCGGCCGGCAACTCTTGCCGCTGTTCGGCGACTCCGGCGGAATTGCTACGGCCCGCGCGCGCCTCGGCGAATTGCCGAATATAATGGCCCGTATAACTCCGGCCCTCGACGAGATAGGCGACATTCTCGGAACCTTTCCGCAGAAAATTCGCGGTTTCTTTGCGGGTTTCGCCGAGCCCTTTGCACCGGACCTGCTCGCCGCCATTAAGAAGCTTGAATTTATCGACCTTAGCCAAGCCGGCGAACGTGTTGGCGCTTTCGTTAAGTTTGCTATCGACTCGATTAAAGCCGGCAAAATCCAAGAGTTTTTGAGCCTAAGCATTGATGCGGGTTTTGAACTAGCCCAAGGGTATGCCACCGAGTTTATAAACTTCCTTACAACGAACGTGCCCTGGGTAAACGTTGGCAAGGCGCTTGCCACCGGGTTGATTGACGGAATAAAGAATTTCGCAATAGCCCTCGAGAGAATTCTTGCCTCGGCCTTTTTGCCGCTCAACTCCCTGCTGATTCAATGGGCGGATAGGATGCGTTTTAAATTCGAGGTTTTAATTCAAATCCTCAAAGGCGGTTTCGTTGTCGCCGCGAATTTCCTAATTGATGGACTCAACTCGGCCGGCCGGAAGCTACAGGAACTTTTTACCGCCTTTAGTGGCATTCAATTGCCGCTGTTTAACATTGAGAAAATTCAGCAGACGACAACGGCCATTGCGCCGCTTTTGACCGCGACCGAAGCGTACGCCGAGGCGAGCCGCGAAAGCGCCGATAACGTCGCAAACTTTACCCGCGGAATTACCGACCTGGCGGAGCAACTCAAGAAAACCCTCGGCCTCACCTTTGCAGCTTACGAGCTCGACGGAAAACGGGTAACAGCCCTGCAGAAGTTAAGCGCCTTGCTCGACGAGATAATAAAGAAGAGCAAAGAACAAGGCGAAGCCGCCCGGAAGCTAGGAGAATCGAATATTGTCGGAACGCGGCCCTTGCCCGAATTCGACCTCAATAAAAACAACCTCGACCTGAAGCAAAAGCTATTCGACCTCGAGCAACAGCGCGCCTTTGTTGATGCCAATTTTGCGACCAGCACCGCGGAGAAACAAGCGCAGCACCTGGTCTTGCTTGAGCAAGAGAGGAAACTACAGCAAGACAACCTCGACCTGCTTTACGCCAAAGCCGCCGAAACCGATAACCTAGCCGAGCGGGAAAAGATTCTTGGCGAGGCGGAGCAAGCCCGCCAACAGCTAGGGCACACCGAGGTTGCAATTGCCCACGAAGGCCCGGTAGCGACCTCGATAACCGACAACCTTGTTGCGCAAATCGGCGAGCTTAAAACCCAAATCGGAACGGTTGCTCAACAGATTGCCCGGACTTTCTCGACCGTTATCCGCGGAGGTATCGACGCCGTTGCTCAGGGTATGGCCGGCTTGCTCAAAGGAACCCTCACCTGGAGCCAAGCCTTAAAGCAAATCGGCGGAAGCATTTTCAACACGATCATTGACGCAATCTCTCGAATGTTTGCGGAATGGGTTGTTGGCTTGCTCTTCAAATCGGCCGTGACCAAAAGCACCGCCGCGGCCGACACCGCCGCGAAAGCGCCCGTTGCCTTGCTCGATTCAATCTCGACCGGCGGACTTGCTGTTCTGGCTGGAGTAGCCGCTTTTACCGCCGCAATGGCGCTTGTCGGAGGTTTCGCCCAGGGTGGATACACCGGAGCCGGCAACCCTAACGACCTCGCCGGAATGGTACACCGCGGCGAATATGTCATACCCGCCGGCGACGTTCGACAAATCGGATTGCCTGCAATAGAAGCTTTCCGAGCCGACGCCGGAGCCCAGGCTAACGCGGCGACCGCGCCCGCCGCACCGATTGAAAACAATGTTAGCGTCTACGCTTTCGACTCTCGGGAAACCGCTATGAAACGTTGGCTAGAATCGACCGAAGGCCGCGCCGTTTTCGTTGATATGGCCCGGAAGAATGCCCACTTGTTTACCCGTAGCTAATGGTTTTCAAAAATTTCAATGGCGCCGCCTTTTGGCTAATCGACGACCCGCAAGACGCGAGCGACGCCTTTCAAACTACAGTCTCGGTTTTCCGCGATTCAACCGCCGGCTTGACTAACCGCGAAGCCCGCCGGCCATTTTCCGAGCTTTTCCGCTGGCAATGCCAATTCCAGCTTACGCTCGAGGGAATCGAGCGGATAACGTTCGAGACGGCCCTCGCCACGGACCCGGCCGCCCTTTACGCCGTACCACTCTGGCCGCTCGCGACGCCCGCCGCGGATTTTGCCTTGAGCGACTTTACCGCCGGAGTTTGGGTTGCGATTGACGAGCCGGCCGCCGCTCAACTGTTCACGACCACGCCACCCGCCGGACTGTCAGCGGCCGCGGTTGTAATGCCGGTAGCCCTCGGAACAATTGCGAAACGACAGACCGAGGCAATCGGCCCGGACGTTGCCCGCGCCGTTATCGACTTCACGGAAGCCTCGCCGGCCGCCTGGGCAATCGGCCCGAAAGCTTTCGCGATGGTTGACGGCCCGTTGCCCTCGAATGACTACCCAGCGCCGCCGAAGCTATGCGACTTTTTCTTAGACTTTGAAAAACTCGGCGACTCTTGGACCTTTAAAGCGTACTCGGAGCAAATCGGATTTGGCCGCGAAACGCAGCGCGAGACCTACCCGCAAACGCCCGCGCGCGAATTCCGAGGCGAGTTTGTCTTGCCGACGTTAACCGAAGCCGCCCGATTTCTGTCCTTTGTGCGCGCCCACTTTGGCGGACAGAGTTTTTGGACGCCGACCTGGAAACTTGCCGCCCTTGTACCCGGCCCGGTTGCCGGAGGTACCATTAGTTTTTTTGGACGTAACAACCTGATTGCCGGCAGCGCCGTTGCTTTCGTTTCGCTCTATTCGGTGGACGCGCGGAAGGTTACGACCGCCGACGCGAACGGCTTCACGATAGATGCACCCGTCGGCCCGTATGACGCGGACCAATTCGGAGTACATGAGCTCAAACTCGTCAGAATCCGAACGACCGAGCAAAATATCAATTGGCTAGGCAACGGAGTTTCGCGCGCGGCCCTCGACTTTCGCGAAGTACCGGCGGAATACACGATACCGGCTGACGAGATCCTCGGCGGAACTATCGGCGCCTTGCCGTTACGGGTTTTCCTTTATGACCTCGAGACCCACCTCGGCGCGACGGTTAACCGCGGACGATACACTAGTTTTGAAAAAGACCTCGCCGCGGCCGGAGGCACCTACCTCGCCAGGCAAATTAATCATTCCGAAATCCGGCAATCGACGGACCTCGACCGAAACGAAATCGACCTCGACTCGGAAAACTTTGCCGGCAACCCATTGATTGACCTCGCAGCCTTGCGCCTTTACGCGCCGCTTTTCTTGACCGTACAACAAGCGACCCTCGCCGGCGGAACCGTCGGCAACCTCGAGGTTATTTTCGTTGGCGAGATAACCGGAAGCGAAACGACCGGCGAAAAGATCAAAGCGAAAGCCGTAACCGGCGGAACTCTTTTTGACCGCTTGTTGCCGAGGTTTACCGCGCAGCCAACATGCAACTACGCTTTGTTTTCGCCGGGTTGCACCCTTTTAAAAGACAACTGGACCTTTACCGCAACCATCAGCGCGCCGGGTACGCCAGGGTTTCCTTTTATCTTTTCGCTTGCCGGCCTTGCTCGCGTTATTGGAGCACCGCCCGTTTATACCGCAGACTATTTCGCAGGCGGTTGGCTTGAATTCGGAACCGGAGCCGTACGCGAGGTTATTCCGGTTTTGCGCTCAACCCTGCCCGCCGGCGGAGTTTTTGACGTTACCCTTTCCCGCGATCCTCGCCCACCCTTTCCGACTGGAGGCGAAACCGTTGTGCTTTACCCAGGTTGCGACGCGCGCCGCGAAACCTGTATCGGCAAATTTAACAATTACGCCAATTTTGGCGGACACCCATTTATACCGAAGGCTAACAGCTCGGTTGTAAGGCCCGAGGCTAGTCAAAACGTCGGAAAGAAATGAGCCGCCCTTTCTTCACGCCCGAACGCGCCGCGCGGTTGCGCGAAATCATGGACCGCTACCGAGGCACACCTTTCGCCGCGAACGGCCTCGCCGTTGGTCCTCGAGGCGGGATTTCATGCCAAATGCTCGCCGCCCATATCATGCGCGAAGCCGGCCTCGAAACGCCGGACCCGCCCGCGGTTGCAATGGTTCATTGGAAATTTACGACCCGTTCTCTTGTTGAGGAATATATGAATAGCCGGCCGGAGTTTGAACGGTTGGACGAAGCGCCGCCGGCCGTCGGCGACCTGCTCGGGTTTTTGCTCGGCCGTTGTCTTCATCACGTCGGCATTTACGCAGGCGACAACGAGTTTTTTCATGTAATGGCCAGACATACCGCCGGCTACTCGACCCTGTACGACCCGACCTGGAGCACCCGACGCGCCGCTTTATGGCGCCCGATTTATGCTTAAAGGAAACAAGACCAACCAACGCGACGAAGAGCCGGACCCGGCCAACATGGCGCCGGAGGAATTCTCGAGCAACGAACAAGGAAACGTTGTTCCACTTTTCGCCGGCGAGGCAAAGTTTGCCCTCACCTGGGTTTGTGAACCCTTTGCGGTTTTCACCAAAGACGCGCCCGACGAAAGCGCGAAGAAATAGAAACACCCGACCTTAGTTTTT
Organism: Acidobacteriota bacterium; assembly: GCA_003223975.1. Lineage (GTDB taxonomy): Bacteria > Acidobacteriota > Blastocatellia > Pyrinomonadales > Pyrinomonadaceae > OLB17. The sequence continues at coordinate 13,640 of QHXS01000039.1, read as the reverse complement.
TTTATGGGAGGTAAAGGCGCAGCCGGCGGAAAATCGCTAGATTATTATGGCAGTATTGCCGGGATTATTTGCGCCGGCCCGGTTGATGAACTCGTTGCCGTTATTGTTGACGCGAAGACAGTTTGGCCGAAAGCCGACTTTTGGAAAGCCGACGAGAACCTGGCGGCCTCGACGCCCTCGAAACTCGTTTTAAGGGTATGGGGCGGACGCGCCTACGAGTGCAAGGTTGCGCACAAGACCGCCACGAGCAACGCACCGCCTAACCCGACTTTCTGGACTGTCTACAGCGTAAAGCGCGCCCAGGTTGGCGACGCGACACCCTTCAAATTCACAATAGAAAAGTATGGCGACGCCTGGCTTTACTGGGGAACGGACACCCAAAACCTTGCCACGACCTCGGGAGAGAAAAAGCCGCCGCCCGAAAACATTTTCGCCGAGACCCACCCGCCGTACAGACGGCAAGCTTTCCTTTTCCTCAAAAACTTCCTTTTCGGCCGGGAGCGAACCCAATCGCCAAACCTCGAAATCGTTGTACGCCGAACGCCGCAGCAATCAGCCGTAACCGGCCCGGCCGCGGCCCTCGACGTTGACGCCCAGGCGAACCCGGTAGCTTTCGAGGCGGAACTATTGACCAACCCGGTTTTCGGCGCCGGCTTGCCCGTCGGCCGCCTCGAGCTCGCATCCTGGCAAGCCGAGGCGGATTATTGCGCCGCTAACAAACCGAGCCTTTATCTCGCGCCGCGAATTGCCGAGACCGTTGCACCTCGCTCGATTCTCCCTGAGAGTTTTGCTTACCGTGACGGTTTCGCACGCTACAACCTCGCCGGCAAAATCGAGCTCGGCCATTACCTACACAACCAAGGCCCGCCGGCGACAACGCCCGAGACGACGATAAACTTTCACGTCGCAACGGACCGAATCGAGTTTTCAACAGGCAGCTTTGCGGACGTACCGACCGAGGTTTTAATCAAATACACCAACGCGAGCCGCTCTTATAAAGAATCCTCAATACGGGTTTTCTCTGGCGCCTTGCGGGAAATCGTCGGCGAAAGCCGCGTTACGAACGTTGACCGCCCTTGGATTAGCCGACCGCAACAAGCTTTCCAGATTGCGCAAACTATCGCCACGACCGCGGCCGAGCCGGAGCTCGAAGGCTCTTTCGCTGTACGCGCCGAACGCGCCGCGGGTATCAAACTCGGAACCCTTTTCTTGCTCACGCACGACGCCCTGCAGCTTTCCATTTTTTGCCGATGCACCGCGAAGACCACTAACGACCCGGCCGAAGGCAGCGTTAAAATCGAATTTACCCGCGAACGCGGTTTAAGCCTTTTACCTTTCCAACCAACGCCAACGCCGGACCAAGGCCCGACGATACCGCCCGTTGAGACCATCACGCCGGCCGCCATTGTGCAACCGCCGCCCGGCCTTGTCGGCTTAAGCGGGTATTACGTTGTCGTTATTGCCGCGCGCAAAGACCCGATAACAACCGGGTTGATACCCTGGTTTAGAAAAGAAGACGCGGCCGACTTTTACCAGCTCGCCGAATTGCCGCAGAGGCAATGGCACGTTTATGGGACGCTCGCCGCGAATTACCCGGCCGCCTTGCCGCCGACGGAAACCGCGCCCGACGACAGCTCATGGACCCTCGCCGTTACGCCAATGTTAGAAACCGTTGACGCGGACCTCGAGCGGATACAAGCAACCCAAACCGCCGACGCCATAGAAGACAACGCCTTGCTACTCTGGGCAATTGCCGGCGGCTTGCCCGAGATAATGACGGTGAAAGAAATCCGAACCGCGGCTAACGGCAACCTCGAGTTTCAAGTACGCCGGAGCCGATACGGAACGCTTGCCGCCACATGGCCGGCAGGCACACCCATTTATATCGGGTACCGGACAGACCTGGTTTTTTATACGCACGAGAAGTTTTTGGAGTACGCCAAAATAGGCGGAACCGCCATTTTTCGCCTCGAAGGGAAAAACCAGTACGGAAGCGCCGACCTATCAGACCCAGTACAATGCCCGGATATTCCCTACTCTTTCGCCGACAGCTTCACGCCGGACGTTGCCTGGCTTTCGGTACAATGGCGCCTTAACGCGAGTACCGCCTGGGCCGAGGTAACAAACTTTGCGCAACCGTTCGACCCGGCCGGCCAATGGAAAGTTACCGCTCGATTTACCGACCCGGACGGCGACCTGGCCGACGGCCGGATTTTCGGCCGTATCGGCGCCCTTGAGCAAACGCTCTGGGCTCAGACTTTCGTTGGAACAAACCGGCAAATCGAGACGACTTTCAGCTTACCGACCGGCGACTGGCAAATTTTTGCACGAGTGCGAGATGCAACGGAACGCTCGCGAGAAAGAGGAATGACCGCGGCCGGAGGCGGGCCGGTTGTTACCTTGCAAATTCACCCGGTAGCGACCGCGACCCAGGTTGCAAATCCGGTTGTAACGCCGCACGGCGGAAGCGTAGTCACCGGAACCAACGTTGTAATAACCTGCACCACGCCGGGTTGCGTTATCCGGTATCAAGAGGTACCGCTTTTTGCGCCACCGCCCGCTATGGCTTCATTCTTCACAGCACCGCCGCCGGCGAGCTTTCTCGTTAACCTCAACCACACGCTTTATTGTTTCGGCCAATTGGCCGGCCTTGCAAATTCGCCGATGGTTCAGGAAGACTTTGAAGGCCCGCACTAGGCGCCCTCCCTAAAAATTGGGAGATTTTTCCGGTTGAATTCGGGAAAAGGTAGAGTTATTCAAACTTATTACCTTTTATGCTTGGTGCCTATGTACTCCCTCGAATTCAAAACCGTTACCGATACCAAGGATTTTATCCTAATCCGAGCCGACAGCCGGGAAGGATTGCCCGTTGTCGTTGACGTTCTACGAAACCGCCTCGGCAATCGCCGGTTGTTCTATATCGACTCACGCGGCGACCTCGCCGAAATCAAAATTGCGGAAGGCAAATTCGCCGGCCTCGAGCCCAGGAAAATATGAGATACCCTAGTTTTTTATTTTTGGCGCTTGCCGCCTTTTACCGAACCGACGCCGAAACCATTACCGGCAACGGCGACAGCACCAACACAATCAGCCTTGCCGCCGGCGAGGTTGCCTTAATCCAAACGGCGGTTGTAACACCCTGGACGACGGCGGACCGGGTTTCCTTATGGGAAGCCGGAGGCAAAAGAGCCGACCTTAGTTTTAATTGGCCGCAACCCGGCCCGAACGTTGCCGCGCCCGTTATCCTCGCCGGACCGGGAACCCTCGCCGTCAGCTTCCCGCATATCATCACCTTTCAGCGTTACAGACTTACGAACGCGACAACGCTTATTGTGGGAAGCGAGCCCGCCCGGATACCAATCAAAGCGGACCAACGTCTGCTTGTTATCGGTTGCACCTATTACGGCGGACCGCGCGACGCCTCGGCCGCCCTCATTCAATCCGGCGAGGAATTCACGCCGGCCATAAAGGACACCCAACGAAGGCAGATTTATTTCAGCTCGGCGCCGACCGTTTTCGACGGACCCTGGGACTTGATTTTATGGGCCGAACAACCGCGGGTTGTTACCTACCTACTCGAAGCCCGAAAGATTCAAGCGCCAACGCCCGTATTGAATAACAACCAAGACAAAGCCGTTGAAATTCAATCGTCGGAAGACGGCGACGAATGGGAGGTTGCATCGACGATCCTGCCCGAGACGAACGGCCGCCAGTTTTTTCGACTGAAAACAAAATGACGACGATTGCGAACTCATGGGCCGAATTCAGGAACAAGGTTTATAAAGGCGAAAGACTTCCGTACGAACAAGAGAGGCAGGTTTATCTGGCATTCCTCGCCGGCATTACGGTTGCAAGACAACACCTCGCGACATTGAGCCTATTGCCGGAAAACGAAGCCGTTTTGGAACTTGAACGCTTTGACGCCGAAATGCGGAAAACGGTTGATGTAATGGTTTTAGCGGAAGGCGACAATTGAACGCTTACGACCGCCTCGCAGCGCGGCCCGACGAATTTGTTAAGATTCTCGACAACGACGAGGCGCAGGAACTCCTAGTTTTTTGTGGCCTCGGTGGAGGGTTTATTGCCGACTCGAAACGACCGAGGTTTGTTCAGTACGCGACCTGCAACCGCCACCCTACCCATTGGATTTTATTTGGCCGATATACCAACCACCCGAACCCGAGAGATAACGGCTATACGGCGACCTGCCTGCCAAAATCAAAATACAACCTCGAGCAAGCGCAGGCGGTAATTGACCGATTTATTGCAATCGCAATGCCGAACATTGAGGGAGGATACCGGGTTGACGCGAACAACCCGAAAAATTGAGTTTTTATGAAAGCCGAAATGCGCCGGAAATATGGCCCTGGCATTTACGAAGACAGAAACGGCGCCATTCACTTATTTATACCGGAGTTTCTCGAAGGCATGAACGTAGCCGACACGCCCGAGAACCGAGCCAACGCGGAAAAATTCGTTGCTGATTATTTTAGCCGCCATTGCCCGACCACAAAACTCAACACCGAGGAATAATTGAGAACGAGCAGGGTTTTTGCGCAACGCCTCGACGCCCACAAAACCCGAAACCAAAGCGAAACCAAAGCCGCCGCAGCTCAAAACATTGAGCAAAGTTAAGAATAATTTCGCTCTTCGTAAGCATACTAAGCCGCTTTGATTTTCTTTCGGTTTCGACCGCCTAAACCATTCACAGTTAGGCCAAACCGCTTTCCTTTAGATAGTTGCATAAGAGCTTCTCAAGCTTGAGCAAAGGACACTAGAGGACGCTAGAGGTTGCAAAAGGACGCTGGAGGTATATATTTTGCGCAACCAAAGCGAAACTAAAACGGACTGAAAACCTAATGAAAATCAGATATTGCCCGAACCGTACAACGCCTAAGAAATGGGTTTTAGATTGCGGGATTCTTGCCGGCAAACGCCGACAGCTTTTCTTTCTTACCGAAGCCGAGGCGGAGAAAGCCTTGCGAGCCCAGGAACGTGACCGCCGGGAGGTTGGCAAGGAATGGGCCGCGACCACCTCGAAAGAGCGAGTACAAAACCTCGAGATTCTCGCCGAGATAAAAGCCGCCAACCTTTCCTTGCTGGAGGTATGGGACGGTTTCAAAGCCGCGCGGAAATACGCGCCGAAAACTCGGATAACAATCGAGGCAGCCATTGACCAGCTTTTAAAGATGAAACGCGCCGGAGGCTACCGCGCCGCTTTTATTCAATCGCTCGATTCAACCCTCAAGATTTTCGCGCGCGGCCAGGAAAAGCGAATGCTCGACACGTTCACGCCTCAAGCAATTCAGCAATACCTAACCGGCCGCAATATGCCGCCGACCTCGCTTAACGGAACTATCGGCCGCCTGCAGACCCTTTTCACCTGGGCAAAGAAAAACGGCTACGTCGGAGAAACGCCGATGATTGGAATCGAACGCGCAACGGTTGAAATGGGAACGCCGGCGACTTTTACCAACGAGCAGACCCGGCTTGTACTGGACGCAGCCCGAGAACACGCGCCGCGGATTTTGCCTTACATAATCCTCGGCCTTTTTACCGGCTTACGCTCGAGGGAAGCCGCCGCGTTAACCTGGGCAGATATTGACCTCGGCGCCGCGATCCTCACCGTCAACGCCAAAGATTCAAAGGTAAGGCGCCGCCGGATAGTTGACCTGCACCCGACCGCGGTTGAATGGCTGAAAACTTGCCCGGTTGAATTGCTAACGGAAAAGGTTACGCCTGGGCAATTTCGGACGACGATTAAGCGCCTCAACCGAATTCTCGGTTGGCCAGGTTGGCCGAGCAACGTTTTGCGCCACACAGCAGCAACCCACTTGATTAACTTTTACGGCAGCCCGGAGAAAGCCGCCTATCAACTCGGAACCTCGAGGGAAATGCTTTTTTCGCACTACCGCGACGTTGTACGAAAGGAAGTTTCGGAGGCGTTTTTCCGAATCATGCCTGACACGACGCCGGCCGCCATAACGTATCCAAATTTTCAAGAAAAATAACCGTGCATAACCGTTAATAATTTAGGTAGAAACGGTTTCTACTTAAAGTTTTTGGCGTGACGGAAAAGAAAACTTTTGACGCCAGAAATGAAACGGGTATTGAGAAATAATGAGCCAAAGCCCTAACGGTATATCCGTTAAAACCCTAACGGCTTACGGTAACAACCTAACCGCTTTACGGATCATTTTGAAACCCTCACAGCCGGCCAGCAATGGAACCATGAGAAAACACACGGAATTTTTGAAACGTCTATTGAACGGTATCGACCCGGCAAAACGCGCCCTGGTTGCCAAATCGTTAATTATTTTCCTTCTCGATTTTTTAGCGCCCTCTGCAGCCGTTTATCACGCAACAAGTGATTTACAAGCGCCCGCAAAACGTCTTTCGTTTCGCTCGGTACGGCCTCGGCAGCAGCGCCCTCAGCGCCTTGACCCTCAGCCTCAACGCTCAACTTAATCAGATGGCGCACATAAGCGCCGAAGGATTTCTCAAATCCCAGCTTCACGGCCTGCAATCTCGCTTTCTCGAGCAACTCCGGCCCGAGCGCGACGGTGACAACGTGCTTCTTTTTGCCGTTGTTCTTCTTAGCGTTGTCCATTTTCCGCCGTAATCGTAAGCCCATGCAGGCATAGTATGCTTCAAGAATAACTTATTCACTCTTATTCGTTTTTATTCACTCCGATTCACGGTAATTCACGGTTATTAAAAATCTTATTAGAAAGTAAGGTTTCTGTTGACCTAATAAGAACGAATACCTTTTATTGCCTGCGATGAAATCCTCGAAACCTCAAAAGGTGAATCCCAGGAACTCGGAGTTTGTAGTCGCCTCATTTTCAGCCCGCCCGCAAACCCTCGAGACGCTTAAAGCCGACGCCAAAAACTACGGCCAAACCCTTTCGAGCCGTATCCGCCTCATTCTCGAGCAGGAAGCTAAAGAGATCCTCAAACGACGACAGACCGCCGCAACCCTCGCCGCTTAAAGGCAAGGGTATGGCCACCTCGCCGACCTCGCCGGCAGATTCGTCGCCGGTTGTATCCAAAGCCGTTGAACTTGTTGCGGCCCTTTGCGCCCACGGAGTTAAGCCCGACACCGCCGCGCGAACCGCCGCCCTGCTGCTATGCCGAACACCCGGCCGGCTATTGACCGCCGAGGAATTTGCCGCCTGGGCAAACCGTGACGTTGAGACCGTTCTCAAATGGAGCCAAAAAGGCGTTGTGCCCTCGGTCCGCACCGGCGGAAAAGGCCGACGCAATACGCTTGTTGGGTTTCACCTCGAGACGGTTTTAAAAGCGTTGACCGTACCCGGCCGCTAACGCCGGCCACCTTGCCCGGCCGAGCCTCGGCCGAAATACCGGACCCTAGTTTTAAATTTTTCCGCCGCTCTCAACCTTTAACCCTCAAACCAAAGTATTATGACCGAAACCAAAAGCCCGCACGAAACAGAGAACCCGTTTTTTTCCAATATTCCCTCAATGTTGCCGGCAATCAAAACAGTCGGCGAATTCATGGCCGCCTCGGGAATGTTTGGTTGCACCCGGACCGAGCAAGGCGAGGTACTCGCGATGGAGATGTTTGTGCGGCGAATCGGCCCGTTTCAAATGCGCCGCGAATATTACCTGATAGGAGGCAAGCCGATGGACCGCGCCGACTCGATAGCCGCGAAGTATCGGAACCGAGGCGGACGCATACAAATCATTGAGCGGAGCCCGACGCGCGCCGCGGCGAAGCTCACCTCGGACGGCAACACCGTAGAGTTTTCGCTGAAATG
>QHXS01000039.1:0-5854 GCA_003223975.1 Acidobacteriota bacterium | reverse complement strand
AAACGAGCCCTGGGTAAGAAACAAGGAAGGCGGGTACAAAGACAATTACGCGACGCCGCGCGGCCGGACGAAAATGCTTTGGTGGAGGTTAATTGCCGACGCGGTTTTGACCATGATGCCCGAGGTAGTCGCCGGAACCTTGCCCGAAGAGGAACTCTTGCCCGAGCAGGAACAACCGACCCTAGTTTTAAATGGCGAGAAACCACCGTTACCACCGACGCCGGCCGCAACCGTCAGCCAACCACCGCCAACGCCGCCGGCCGTACAACGCGCCGACCCAGTACCGGCCGAGGAACCAAAGCCGCCTGCAGTAGCGCCGCCCGGCCGCCCGGTTGTTACCGCGGCGAAAGACCCAACGACCGGCTATTTATCCGGCGAAACTATCGGCGCTTTAATTCGCGTTATCGGTGGAAATGCCGAACTCGCGCGCGCCTGGATACTTGCACACGGTTGGCTTACCGCGGAGCAATCCGCCTCGCCGGACTGGCTTGCATACTTGCCGCTCGAGAAAGCAAACCAAGTATTGCGAAAGCCGGAAGGTTTCCAGAATGCGATCCTCAAACCGAAGGCGACCGCATGACGACCCTGCGGTCCTCAAGTTTGCCAATGCTCGCGGTTTCGCCGCTATGGGAACCTGGCGAGACCTCGGATAACGCCAAGGCCGGAACGGCGAGGCACCGCGCCCTTGCCCTTCACTATGCCGGCGACGACTCGGCCCTGTTCGGCCTCGACGACGACGAAGCCGAGGCAATCAAATGGGCCGCGGACCAGGTTAAACTACTAGCGCCGATTCATAATTTTCCGGTTGAGTTTGAAAAGCCGCTTTCCATTACCTTGCCGGATTTTTCCGACATTCGAGGAACCGCGGACGTTGTTTGCGGCCCGGTAATTCTCGACCTCAAATGGAGAATCCGGCGGTATGACGAGCAGCTCGCGAGCTATGCGCTCGGGTTGCTCCAATCAAACCCGGACCTCGGCCTGGTCCGAGTGCATTTACTTTTTGGCGCTCACCAGAAAATTCAATCGCTCGAGTTTGACCTCGACTCAGCGGAAGAAATGGTATGGCGGACCGTTCAAAACGCGCGCGAGGCAAAGGAATGCCGGCCCTCTCAATATTGTTCCTGGTGCAAGATTCGGTACCGATGCCCGATTTACACAAGCCGCGCCTTGACCGTTGCAGCCGGCCGCGACGATTGGCCGCCACCGAACAACTTTCACGCCTCGCAGCTCGACGACCCGAACGAACTCGCGAAAGCCTTGCGCCTCGCGCGCCTATTGGCGCCCTGGTGTGAATCGGTTGAGCATCACGCACTAGAAGCCGCCCTCAAACGCGGACTTGTACCGACCGGCTACGAACTCAAGCAGACCAAGGGTAAACAATGGGTGAATAATGCCGCGCAAGCTTTCCCGCTCGCCGGCTTAACGCAACCGGACTTTCTTGCTTGTTGTGATGTTAGGCTAAACAGCTCGAAGCAGTACCCAGACAAGGTTGGAATAATCGACCTTTTCGCGAAACAAAACCGAATGAAACGGGCGCCGGCAAGGCGAGAACTTCTAGCAGCTCTCGCGCCCGTTATCTCAACCGGCAATGGCGGAATGAAACTAAAGGAAAGCAAAACCAATGAAATCGACGAAACCGAAAATACGGAGGGAGATTAGATTCTCTCTAATAGTTAAGGGAGCCTACACAAGCGCCCAGGCGGAAAGAGCAATCCTCGGCGCTTTTGCCTCACGAAAAGCCGACGGCCTGGAGGTTCTTCTAAGCCGCCCGCAAATGGTAAACACCGAAACTAAAACCATTACCGAAAATGCCAACGTTTAACGATTCAAGCCCACTTGCCGGAGCCGTATTAATGCCCGAAGGCGACTATGCTTTAACCGTAACGAAGTTTGAGCAACGTATCTCGACCGGCCAACGGACCGCAGGCAGCGCCCTTTTCTTGCTCGAATTCAAAATTGAGCCCGAGGGATTTTGCACCGATTGCCTGGTTGACTCGCTCAAAACGCTCTGGCGGATAGACATTTTTCTAAAAGCCTGTGGAGTAAAAATTAACAAGGGAGGCATTTTCGAGTTTCGCGCCGACCTCGCCAAGTCGAAAGCCGTCCAATGGATAAACCCAATAGGGTTGCGATGTTTTGCTCACGTAATAGTAGAGGAATACGACTCGAGAAACTACGGCCGACAACGGCGAAACAAGGTTGGACAGTACCTGCTCAACAAGGAACACCTGCCGCGGGTTGAGACAGCCGACCACCCGGAAGACGAGGCAGAGGCAGCACCGACCGAAGACGACACAGTAGAATTTTGATTTATGCCAATCGTTTATCCAACCCTCGGCCAACAGATCAAAGCCGCACAACGCGAGCTCGCTATGCGCCGCACGGTTTACGCAAAGCGGGTTGCCTTTCAGAAAATGACCCAGGCGGAAGCCGACCTCGAGGTTGAGTTAATGGCCGCCATTTTGAAAACCCTCGAGGAACTACAGCAGCAAGACCTTTTCAAAACTCACAACCCGCCAAGATAGAAATTATGAACACAGCCCTCGCACTAATCAGCAATAACGCAGCCGTAAACAGTCTTATATATCTAATCTGTATTGGGATTGTTTTTTGGCTCTTATGGTGGCTCATTCAATACGTCGGATTGCCCGAACCTTTCGCCAAGGTTGCCAAGGTAATTCTCGCGGTTGCCGCCGTACTCATCCTGATAAATATCCTACTCGGTTTTGCCGGCCACCCGATTTTTTAAGTGAACCCGCAGCCCGAGCTTTTACCCGCCGCAACCCGGATATTGCCGACGCTCGCCGGCGAATTCTCGACCATTGTTGCGGACCCGCCCTGGCCGATACGCATGGGCGGAAGCAAAGACGGAGCACCTCTAAACGGTTTCTCGACCGTTGACGCCTTGCCATACCCAACCTTGAGCCTCGAGGAACTCGGCGCCATCGAATTGCCGGCCGCTGAAAACGCTCACCTTTACCTGTGGACAATAAACCGTTTTATCGTCGCCGCCTATACCCTGGCAAACCATTGGCGATTTAGACCAAGTACAATGCTAGTTTGGATTAAGTCGCCAATGGGCCTCGGCCTCGGCGGACCTTTCGCGACAAATACCGAGTTTTGCCTTTTTTGCCGCCGCGGGAATTTGCCGACGAAACGCCGGATTGACCGGACCTGGTTTTCATGGCCGCGCGGCCGCCACTCGGAAAAGCCGGAAGCTTTTCAATCTATGGTTGAAAGCATATCGCCCGGCCCTTACCTCGAGATTTTTGCCCGCCGCCCTCGGCATGGCTGGAGCACTTACGGCAACGAATTGAAACCACTTGAAACGCGAACCGATGAATAAAGACCAACCCATTATTTTGCACCTGCTCAGCGGCGGACTCGACTCCGTTACCCTGCTTTATAAATTGCATAGAGAAGACGGATATAAGGTTTTGCCGCTTTTATTCGACTACGGACAAACTCACAGCAAGGAACTCACTTTTGCTCGCCGCCATTGCGAACAACTCAACCTGCCTTTCGTAACCTACGCTTTACAACTTCCTGTTGTAACGATGCCAAACTCGCCAATTATACCGAACCGCAACGCAATCTTAATTTCTTTGGCGGTTAATATCGCGATCATAGAGAAGGCGACGGCAATAACGATAGGTTGCAACGCAGACGACGCCGAGGTTTTCCCAGATTGCACCCGCTCTTTCCTTACAACTATGGCCGCCGCCATAGATTGGGCCGAGCTCGACGTTGAATTGTGGGCACCGTTTTTGGACCTACGGAAAATCGACATTTTAAAGCTTTCAAAGAAATACAATATTCGACTCGACGACATTTGGACTTGTTACGCCGGCGGAGAAACGCCCTGCGGGAAATGCCTCGCCTGTCAGAAACTCGCCGCAGCTCAAAATGATGTTAATGGCAGCTAATAGGTCAGCCGCAATTGTCCATTATTGGGCCGGCAAATACCCTGGCCGAATAGGTTGGATTATTGGACCTCGAGCCTTGCCGAAGACAAAACTCCGGCCCTGGATACCTTACGCCCTCGACAACGACGCTTTCGGCGCCTGGACCGAAGGAAAACCGTTCGACGAAAACCAATGGCTCGAGCTTCTATCTAAAATAAAGAAAAGCCGAACGCCGCCTTTATGGGCTCTAGTGCCCGACGTAGTAGCAGACCGAAAAGCAACTCTGGAAAGCTGGAGAAAATATTCTCCAATTGCGGCCGAATACGGTTGGCCGCTTGCTTTTGCCGTACAAGACGGAATGACACCCGACGACGTACCAAACAACGCGACCCTAGTTTTTATTGGAGGAACAACCCATTGGAAATGGACCAACCTGCCGCTCTTTTCCCGTCATTTTCCGAGAGTACACGTCGGAAGAGTGAATCATATCCGGCGGCTATGGACCTGCGAAGAATTTGGCGTTGAATCCGTTGACGGCACCGGCTGGTTTCGCGAAACCGAAGAAGGAAAGAAAATAGGCGAAATCGAAACCTGGCTTGAGAAGACTACAAACCCGAACCTTGAGCTTTTCCGAACCCTATGAGCACCGAGCGAACAAACTGGCGAGATGAACGCTTAAGCAAATGGCACCAAAACATAGGCGCCGATTGCCCTGCGGTTGACCTCGACTTTCTTTTAGTTGAGTACGACCGAGGCGAGGCAATGGCCCTGGTTGAGTACAAGCACCACCGATGCCGGCGGCCAACCTTTCAAGAGCCGTCTTATGCAGCCTTGCGCGACTTATGCGCAGGCGCGGAAATTCCGTTGATTTGTTGTATTTACTCCGACGACTTAACGACCTGGGACGCTTACCCGCTTAACATACACGCGGAGCTATGGCTTAACGGCCCGACCCAGCTAACCGAAAACCAATGGATTGACCTGCTGTATAGAATTCGCGGCCGAATAACGCCGCCTCAATTTTTAATCCAACTCGAAACCAAAATTAAATCCGTTATCCAATGAAAACCTATAAAGGCAAATTCGACGCTAAAGCTACCGTTCAGGTTAAACATGAATTCACGACCGAGGAACTAGCCGACCTCGCGCGCAAGCAAGGCCAGCTCTATCAGGAACTCGAGAACCTCGAGGGAACTAAAAGCCACGTTTCAAAAGACTTTGCGGCCCGGATAGAGTGCAAATCCTCGGAGCTCGCCGAGATTTCAAACAAGACGGCTTCAGGCTACGAAATGCGGCCCACCGAATGCGGTATAAAGTTTCGACCCGCCGAAAACGCGAAAGATGTTTACGTCGCCGAAAGCGGCCAATTTGTAGAGACCCAAAGAATGCAGCCGGCCGACTACCAGAAAGAAATACCGCTCGAAAAGCCCGCCGACGAATTCGACGACGACCCACCGAAAGCCGTATGAAAAACGCCAAAGCCGAATACGAACGGAAACTTGCAAGCATTCAACTCCGAATGCGCGCGAAACTATTGCGGTTAATTGACGGTACTATCTGGAACCCGCACGCAATCGAACGAATCGAAATCTATCCTGAATCCGAGGAAAGCGCCGGCGACTCTAAAGCCTGGAATGTTGCCATTTATGCGATAGGCAAACCGGACGACGAACCTATAGACGTGCATCCTTGCGAGAATGAAAAGGAGGCTAGGGAGGTTCTTTCGGAATTTGCCGCAAAATGGGAATTAGCTTTGGACAATTTTTGACCCGTGACCCTGCGCCCATACCAGCAAGAGACCGTTGCCGCCGTTCAAAACGGTTGGCGGGAATTCTCAAAGCAACTCGTTGTGGCGCCGACCGGCAGCGGAAAAACGATAATGTTTTCCGCCCTCGCCAAGCGGAACCTGCCCAGTAAAACCCTAATTCTTGCGCACCGCGACGAACTAA